>NZ_JBQQER010000003.1:0-320919 GCF_052259045.1 Psychrobacter sp. 1Y11 | reverse complement strand
GTACTCCTACGTGGTACCAAGCGTGAAGACGTACAACGTGGCCAAGTACTTGCTAAGCCAGGTTCAATCACCCCGCATACCAAATTTGACGCCGAAGTATACGTACTGTCAAAAGAAGAAGGTGGTCGTCACACGCCATTCCTAAACGGCTATCGTCCACAGTTCTACTTCCGTACCACTGACGTCACTGGCGCAATCCAGCTACAAGACGGTACAGAAATGGTTATGCCTGGTGACAACGTTGAGATGAGTGTTGAGCTTATCCACCCGATCGCTATGGACAAAGGCCTACGTTTCGCTATTCGCGAAGGTGGCCGTACGGTAGGTGCTGGTGTGGTTGCTAACGTAAGCAACTAATCATCAACGCTTAGCGTTATGCTAAACGGTTAGTCAAAAGCCGCTCTCTTTATTGAGGGTGGCTTTTTTTATGGGCGGTAGGGTAGGGTTTTACCCATAAATTTTAATTTGAAAGAATTATTTAATAAAATCTGCCTTAAAACTTGCATTTAACTATAAATATTGTATAATTGTCAGCCTTAACACCCATAGGCGATTGGCTCAATTGGTAGAGCATCGGTCTCCAAAACCGAGGGTTGTAGGTTCGAGTCCTACATCGCCTGCCATCTTTTTTATCCTATCTTTATCTGACGTTACCATCTCCTAAGCGAGTTCTTTATGAGCAACAATCAGGATAACCTCGATTCTAAGTTATCTGATGCCAAAGCTACGGCTAGCGGAATGTTGACTAAAGGAAAGCACGTTTCAGCAACCAAAAACACCACTGCGGTAGAAGTTGCTAAAACCGGTTCAGCTAAAGATATGGTGCTATGGCTACTGGCTATAGTGGCACTTATAGCAGCGACATTCTCTAATCAATACCTACCAGGTTATTGGCAAGCCGCCAATGATGTTTGGGTGCGTATTGGTATTATTGTGGCGCTCGCTGTTTTTGCTTTAGTTTGTCTAGCGCTAACGAATCAAGGACGCGCCTTTAAGATACTATTGAAGGATGCGGCTGTTGAGCTACGCCGTGTCACTTGGCCCGGTAAAGACGAGACTTTTAAATATACGTGGCAAACCCTTGTCGTGATAGCGATTGTTGGTTTTCTAGTTTGGATGTTAGATAACTTTTTTAACTGGTTCGTCGGTATTTTTATTGGTTAAAAGAGCATATTAGCTCTAATTAAGCCACACTTTTTACTGCCACCTATTACCTAGATCAGGAGCGTCATATGCGTTGGTATATTGTCCAAGCGTTTTCAGGATATGAAAAACAAGTACAACGTTCATTAACTGATCGTATTAACCGTAGTGAATTTGCCGATTCTTTTGGTGATGTATTAGTACCAACCGAAGAAGTAGTCGAGATGAAAGACGGTAAAAAGCGCAAGAGTGAGCGTAAGTTCTTTCCAGGATACGTATTGATCCAAATGGAGATGAACGATAATACTTGGCACATTGTCAAAGACTGCCCGCGTATTATGGGCTTTGTCGGCGGTACACCTGAAACGCCAGCGCCTATCACCCAAGTTGAAGCTGACCGTATCTTGAATCGCTTGAACCAGACAGAAACAGCGCCACGTCCGAAGACTCTATTTGAGCCAGGTGAAGAGCTACTGGTTATCGATGGCCCGTTCACAGACTTCAAAGGCCTAGTCGAAAAAGTGGACTACGAGAAATCTAAGCTACAACTTACTGTAAACGTATTTAATCGACCGACGCAGGTCGAGCTTGAGTTTAGTAAAGTTGAAAAACTAGACTAAACAGACATCAACTGGGGAGCTGTTGTTTGTTAAGCGCTGATCATATGATCATAGTGACTAACAGACTGGCGTTATTACCCAACTAGGAGAAAATCATGGCTAAGAAGATTGATGGTTACATCAAACTACAAGTCCCAGCAGGTAAAGCTAACCCTTCACCACCAATTGGTCCAGCTCTGGGTCAAAAAGGTGTGAACATCATGGCATTCTGTAAAGAATTCAACGCAGCAACCTCTAACCAAGAGCCAGGCTTGCCGATTCCGACAGAAATCACCGTATATAGCGATAAGTCTTTTACCTTTATCATGAAGTCGCCACCAGCGGCGTATTTGCTACGTAAAGCTGCTGGTATCGCTAAAGGTTCTGGTACGCCGAACACTGCTAAAGTTGGTAAAGTGAACCGCGAGCAGTTAGAAGAAATTGTTAAGACCAAAGATGCAGATTTAACAGCTGCAGATCTTGACGCTGCTGTCCGTACCATCGCTGGTACCGCTCGTTCAATGGGTATTACCGTGGAGGGTGTGTAAATGAGTAAGCTAACCAAACGCCAAAAAGAAATCAACAGCCGTATCGATAACGAAAAACAGTACACTATTGAAGAAGCAGTACAAATCTTAAATGATTTACCAGCGCTAAAATTCAAAGAGTCTATCGACATCGCAGTAAACTTGGGCGTTGACCCACGTAAATCTGACCAAGTCGTTCGCGGTGCTACTAATCTGCCTGCAGGTACTGGTAAAACCAAACGCGTTGCTGTATTCGCTCAAGGCGCTGCTGCTGAAGCCGCTAAAGAAGCGGGTGCTGACATCGTTGGTATGGACGATCTAGCAGAACAAATCAAAGCCGGTAACATGGACTTTGACGTGGTTATCGCCGCTCCAGATGCTATGCGCGTTGTCGGTCAGTTAGGTACTATTCTAGGCCCACGTGGTCTAATGCCTAACCCTAAAGTCGGTACGGTCACGCCTAATGTTGCTGAAGCCGTTGCTAATACTAAAGCGGGTCAAGCGCAGTATCGCGTTGATAAAGCGGGTATTATCCATACGACTATCGGTCAAGTTGGTTTCACAGCCGATCAAGTTATCGAAAACGCTCGTGCGTTATTGTCTGATCTTAAGCGTGCTAAGCCTGCTACTTCTAAAGGTATTTTCATTAAGAAAATCACCTTGTCAAGCACTATGGGCCCAGGTCTAACGATTGATCCTGTACCATACCGCATGGCTAAGTAAGATATATATAGCCGCTTGGTGTTTGCACATAAGTGCTAACAAACGCAAATATCAAGTAGCCAAGCATTTAAGTAATAAAGAATTTTAAAAATTAGGTCAGCGTAGTAAACGCTACGCTGTCTAAGACCGTAGGTAGAGAGCGGTTCATAGTGATAACAAGTTTAGATAGTGTTATCTACTATGAGCTGCTTTTGTTAATCGATAACAGATGAAAGTCTTAATTGTCCTACGCAGACGGTGACCCACCCAGTTGTTGATAAGAGCCAATAGGGCAACCTATTACTCGATGTCAGTCTGATAATGGTGCCGTAATTAGTCGTTATTAATGGTCTTTTTTAGTTTATTAATAACGTGTCGTATCAAGTCAGTCTTCGCTTATAATTTAAATTATAGGTCGACTGATAAGATTAAAGGAGTCAACTTATGGCATTAACGCTAGAGCAAAAACAACAAGTTGTAGCTGAAGTGTCTGAAGTTGCTGCTAATGCTTACTCAGCAGTAGCTGCCGAATATCACGGTATTGGCGTTGCAAAGCTTACCGAGCTGCGCGAACAAGCCCGTGAAAAAGGTGTCGTTTTAAAAGTAGTTAAAAATACTCTTGCAAAACGCGCTTTTGAAGGCACTAAGTTTGAGAGCATGTCAGACCGTATGACTGGTCCATTACTTTTGGCTTTCTCTATGGAAGACTTGGGATCTGCCGCTAGAGTCGTTTTCGACTTCAGCAAAGATAACAAAGCTTTAGAGACCAAAATAGTATCAGTCGGTGGTGAGGTTTATGGTCCAGAAGAGCTAGAGCGCGTATCGAAGCTACCAACTCGCGACGAAGCAATCTCTATCTTGATGGCAACTATGAATGCACCAGTGACCAAGCTTGTCCAGACTATGAACGCAGTTCCTGGCAAGTTCGTTCGCACGGTAGCAGCAATAAAAGACGCAAAAGAAGCTGCTTAATAGCTTGTTTTAACGTAAATTTTACAGCCTTGATTGGCTTATTGTCTCAGCTGTTAATACAGTGGACAGTCAATCAATGCGCTATTAAACCAATTATTTTTATCAGATAACGGAGAGTTCTCATGGCACTATCTAAAGAAGATGTGTTAAACGCAATCGCTGAAATGTCAGTAATGGATATCGTTGAGCTAATCAGCGACATGGAAGAGAAATTCGGCGTAACTGCTGCTGTAGCTGCTGCTGCACCTGCTGCTGCTGCTGAAGGCGGCGCTGCTGCTGAAGAAAAAGACGAGTTTGACGTTGTTCTTGCTAGCTTTGGCGAGAAGAAAGTTGCCGTCATTAAGGCAGTACGTGAAGCGACTGGCCTTGGTCTAAAAGAAGCGAAAGACTTGGTTGAAAGTGCTCCAGCACCAATCAAAGAAGGCGCGTCTAAAGACGAAGCTGAAGAGCTGAAGAAGAAGCTTGAAGAAGCTGGTGCTTCTGTTGAACTAAAATAAGCTTAGCTTGATTTAGTTTAATACTGCACACAAAGAGCTAGTAATGCCTTGCATTGCTGGCTCTTTTTTATTATAATTACTAGCTTGACCTTTTGTGTCTGCCTAACGCCCGATCACCAGTGGTGGATACTCATCAAAAGGACACACGATATAAATGCTAGCAAACACAGTAGTTTTGAATAATTTATTATATTAGGCTAAATGTCCTCAGACGTTTGGCGTTTTTCTGTGTCTGTAAGCTTTCTCAATAACTGTTTTTTAGCAAACATCATTTAATTCAATACCTATTACTGTTTATCCGATTTATAGTGTTGCTGATTACAACTTATCGCATTGATAGTGCGACTCAGACAGTTAGTTACTTTTGTTTTTAACGGCTACGTATTTTTGACTATGATGAGTCGTCTATCTTATTTAATAGCTGTAAATGATCCAGAATATTATTACTTAAGCTGTTGTTTATTGATAACTAAGCATTAATTATTGGCTATAAAGGTTGATTACTAAGTATATGTAGCACCATTTAAGTTAATAACTTGTTGATTTGTATAGAAAAAATTTTAAAAGTGTTGGTCTTCAAAATGCATATTATTGCATGGCGATGATAGTTTGAAGTTTTAGCTTTAAGGGGATTTATGATTCGTATATCGCCTTTAAAGTCGTTGTATTATCGTATACGTCGCTAAGTTTGCATGGTATCACCAAGTATTGGTGCACGCTAGCCACGATTTTCATTTGTTTCCACGTTTACTGTAAGGACTCTCGATGGCATATTCTTATACTGAAAAAAAGCGTATTCGCAAAAGTTTTGCTGAATTGCCCACTGTGATGGACATTCCCTATTTATTGTCTATCCAAGTAGATTCCTATGAGCAATTTTTGCAAGAGCATAAAAAGCCTAAAGCTCGTGAGAATACTGGTTTACAAGCCGCTTACTCTTCTATTTTTCCGATTGAGAGCCACTCAGGTAATGCTGAGCTGCAATTTGTCGAATATTATTTAGGAGAGCCGGAGTTTGATGAGCGTGAGTGTATCTTACGTGGTTCAACGTTTGCCGCGCCTATGCGTGTCAAAATTCGCCTGATTATCAAAGATAAAGATCATAAAGATAAAAACAGCAAAGCGGCGATCAAAGATATCCGTGAGCAAAGTGTCTATATGGGTGAGATTCCACTCATGACCGACAACGGTACCTTTATCATTAATGGTACTGAGCGTGTTATCGTATCGCAATTACATCGTTCACCTGGTGTATTCTTTGATCATGACAAAGGTAAATCGCATTCTAGTGGTAAGGTGCTTTATAACGCCCGTATCATTCCTTATCGCGGTTCGTGGTTAGACTTTGAGTTTGATGCCAAAGATTTAGTATTCGCGCGTATTGACCGCCGCCGTAAACTGCTTGCGTCTATCATTTTGCGCGCTCTAGGCCTAACGACAAGTGAGATCTTAGATTTATTCTTTGATAAAGTTGCAGTTTATAAAGGAGATGAGCAGTTCGAGATTGATATCGTTGCTGATCGCTTGCGCGGTGAAATGGCGCAGTTCGATATCGTTGCGCCTAATGGTGACGTTATCGTTGAGCAGGGCAAACGTATCAACGCTCGCCGTATTCGCCAGATCGAAGAGGCGGGTATGACGAAGATTGCCGTGCCTGATGAATACCTCTATGAGCGTATTTTGGCCGAAGATATCATCGTCAATGACGAAGTTGTTGCCTATGCCAATACGCCTATCGATCACGAGTTATTAGTGAAACTAAGCTCATTTGAAGCAAGTGATGCGATTAAAGAGTTCAGCATCCTGTTCACTAATGATATCGATCAGGGTAGCTATATTGCCGATACGCTACGTGCAGATTCTACTAGTAGCCGTGAAGAAGCCTTGATTGAAATCTATAAGGTTATGCGCCCAGGCGAGCCGCCAACGGTTGAAACGGCAGAAAAACTGTTCGAGAGCATGTTTTTTAATGCCGATCGTTATGACTTATCTAACGTTGGCCGTATGAAGTTCAACCGCCGTTTAGGCTTAGACTTCGATAATACTGACGATCCTGATGTACAGCGCGAGCGCAGCGTATTGACCAACGATGACATCGTTAATGTGCTAAAAGAGCTGGTTGAAATTCGTAATGGTCGCGGCGAAGTCGACGATATTGACCATTTAGGTAACCGCCGTATTCGTTCGGTAGGTGAGATGGCAGAAAACCAATTCCGCGTTGGTCTCGTACGTGTTGAGCGTGCAGTTAAAGAGCGTCTATCCTCAGCGGAATCTGATAACTTGTCGCCACAAGATTTGATTAACTCAAAACCAGTTGCCGCAGCGGTCAAAGAGTTCTTTGGTTCTAGCCAGTTGTCACAGTTCATGGATCAAAACAACCCACTATCTGAGGTGACGCATAAGCGCCGTGTCTCAGCTCTTGGGCCAGGTGGTTTGACGCGTGAGCGCGCAGGCTTTGAGGTACGTGACGTACACGATACGCATTACGGCCGTGTCTGCCCAATTGAGACGCCAGAAGGACCAAACATTGGTTTGATTAACTCCTTAGCGACTTTTGCGAAGACCAATAGCTTTGGTTTCTTAGAGACGCCTTATCGCCAAGTGGTCGATGGTAAAGTGACTGACGTTATCGAATACCTATCCGCGATCGAAGAAGTCGGTACGGTCATTGCTCAGGCTGACTCGCCAATGAATGACAAAGGTGAGCTTAGCGAGGAGATGATCAGTGTCCGTAGCTATGGCGAGTTTGTACGTATGCCAGCCGACAAAGTGACGCATATGGATGTGTCGCCAAGTCAGGTAGTGTCAGTAGCGGCTGGTCTTATTCCATTCTTGGAGCATGATGATGCTAACCGTGCCTTAATGGGTTCGAACATGCAACGTCAGGCGGTGCCGACTCTACGCGCTGATAAGCCGTTAGTGGGTACGGGTATGGAGCGTCACGTCGCTCGTGATTCGGGCGTGTGTGTTATCGCTAAGCGTGGCGGTGTTATCGAAGACGTTGATGCTTCGCGTATTGTTGTGCGTGTCAATGAAGATGAGATGACCGCCGGTGAAGCGGGTATTGATATCTATAACTTGATCAAGTACACGCGCTCTAACCAGAACACTTGTATTAACCAGCGTATTATCGTTAATCAGGGCGATGAGATTGCTTTTGGTGATATCTTAGCCGATGGTCCGTCAACGGATTTAGGCGAGCTAGCCTTAGGTCAGAACATCCGTATCGCCTTTATGCCGTGGAATGGTTACAACTTCGAAGATTCGATTTTGTTATCTGAAAAAGTCGTCAAAGAAGATCGTTTCACCACTATCCATATTCAAGAGCTGACTTGTGTGGCTCGTGATACCAAGCTTGGAACTGAAGAGATTACTGCTGATATTCCAAACGTTGGTGAAGCGGCGCTGTCTAGCCTAGATGAAGCAGGTATCGTTTATATCGGTGCTGAAGTGGATGCAGGCGATATTCTAGTCGGTAAAGTCACGCCAAAAGGTGAGACGCAGCTGACGCCAGAAGAAAAACTGCTGCGGG
Organism: Psychrobacter sp. 1Y11; assembly: GCF_052259045.1. Lineage (NCBI taxonomy): Bacteria > Pseudomonadati > Pseudomonadota > Gammaproteobacteria > Moraxellales > Moraxellaceae > Psychrobacter > Psychrobacter sp. 1Y11. The sequence goes on along the minus strand of NZ_JBQQER010000003.1, from coordinate 312,947 downwards.
CCATCTTCGGTGAAAAAGCCGCTGACGTAAAAGACACATCACTACGTGTCCCAACATCAAGCAAAGGCACGGTGATTGACGTGCAAGTCTTTACCCGTGACGGCGTCGAAAAAGATGCGCGTGCGCGTGCTATCGAAAAGTCACAGCTCGATAGCTACCGTAAAGATCTAAAAGAAGAGCTACGTATCTTTGAAGAAGCGGCGCGTGGTCGTATCGGTAACTTGCTTGATGGTCAAAAAGTCAGTGGCGGTTCAGGTCTGAAAGCTGGTACGGTGATGAAAGCGGCTGACATGAAAGAAATGAGCCTTGAGACTTTGCTTGATATTCAGCCTGTAGAAGAAGACATCGCCGAGCGTCTAACGCAAATCGCTGAGTACTTAGTCGATAAGCAAAAAGACATCGATAGTAAGTTTGCAGAGAAAAAACGCAAACTAACTGCAGGTGATGATCTGCAGCACGGCGTACAAAAAATCGTCAAGGTTTATCTCGCGGTGAAACGTCGTATTCAGCCTGGTGATAAAATGGCCGGTCGTCATGGTAACAAAGGTGTGGTATCGCGTATTATGCCGGTCGAAGACATGCCTTACGATGAGCACGGTAACACGGTTGATATCGTCTTGAACCCACTAGGTGTACCTTCGCGTATGAACATCGGTCAGGTTTTAGAGACCCACTTAGGCATGGCAGCAAAAGGCTTAGGTGAGAAGATCGATAACATGCTCAAAGCTCAAGCGGCGATGAAAGATCTACGTGATTTCTTAGATCAAATCTACAATAAAGTAGGCGGTGAAAGTGTTGATCTAGACAGCTTAAGCGATGAGGATATCATGGCGCTAGCGGGCAATTTGCGCGGCGGTGTGCCTATGGGTACGGCGGTATTCGATGGTGCGCATGAGTATCAAGTAAAAGACTTGCTTGAGCTTGCAGGACTTGATCGCGATGGTCAGCAGGTATTATATGACGGTCGTACCGGTCAGCAGTTCGACCGTAAAGTCACCGTCGGTTATATGTATATGCTTAAGCTTAACCACTTGGTCGATGACAAAATGCACGCGCGTTCAACCGGCTCTTATTCACTAGTCACTCAGCAACCACTTGGCGGTAAAGCGCAGTTTGGTGGTCAGCGCTTTGGTGAGATGGAAGTGTGGGCATTAGAAGCTTACGGTGCGACTTATACCTTGCAAGAGATGCTAACGGTGAAGTCGGATGATGTCGAAGGCCGTACCCGTATGTACAAAAACATCGTCGATGGTGAGCAGTATATGGATCCAGGTATGCCTGAATCGTTCAACGTACTGACCAAAGAAATCAAATCACTGGGTATCAATATTGAGTTAAAAGAAAACAATTAAGCCTTTATTGACGCTTAAGCGTTAGGCTAGAAGCAGTAAAGTACCATGAGTATAGCTGCTTTTAGTCTTTTATCTCACCCCAATTCATTGCCTTCAGTCCTTTATGCGGTTTGTATCTATAGATACCGCTTAAAGGATTATAAAGATAACGGAGAAGCAACTTGAAAGATTTACTCGATATCATGCAAAGCCCTACCGCGAGCGGTAATCGTGAGTTTGATAGTATTCAAATTACTTTAGCCTCACCTGATGTGATCAAATCTTGGTCACATGGTGAAGTCAAAAAACCAGAAACCATTAACTATCGCACTTTTAAGCCTGAGCGCGATGGTCTGTTTTGTGCCAAAATCTTTGGCCCAGTAAAAGACTTTGAATGTCTTTGTGGTAAATATAAGCGCCGTAAGTTCCAAGGCGTGATCTGTGAAAAATGCGGCGTAGAAGTGACTACGGCCAAAGTTCGCCGTGATCGTATGGGTCATATCGATCTGGCGAGCCCTGTCGCACATATTTGGTTCTTAAAATCATTACCAAGCCGCATCGGTCTTTTATTAGACATGACGCTACGTGACATCGAGCGCGTACTTTATTTCGAGAGCTATATTGTTACTGAGCCGGGGTTAACTGCTCTTGAGAAGTATCAGCTGCTTGATGATGAAGACTATTACCGCGCGCTTGAAGAGTTCGGTGATGAGTTCACCGCCAAGATGGGCGCAGAAGCGGTTCAAGACCTGCTAAAAGACATCGATCTTGATATCGAGATCGATGAGCTACGCGAAGCGATTCCGCAAACCGGCTCTGAGACCAAGCTTAAGAAAATGTCTAAGCGTCTAAAGTTATTAGAAGCTTTCCGTGATTCTAATAATAAGCCTGAGTGGATGGTAATGAATATTTTACCAGTTCTACCACCAGATTTACGTCCGCTAGTACCGCTAGAAGGTGGCCGTTTTGCGACATCCGATCTTAACGATCTGTATCGCCGTGTCATCAACCGTAACAACCGTTTGAAGCGTCTGCTCGAGCTTAGCGCGCCTGATATTATTGTGCGTAATGAAAAGCGTATGCTACAAGAATCAGTTGATGCGTTATTAGATAACGGTCGCCGCGGTCGTGCTATTACCGGTAGTAATAAGCGCCCACTGAAATCTTTGGCTGATATGATCAAAGGCAAGCAAGGTCGTTTCCGTCAAAACTTACTTGGTAAGCGTGTCGATTATTCTGGTCGTTCGGTTATCGTTGTTGGTCCGACGCTGCGTCTGCATCAGTGTGGTCTACCAAAGAAGATGGCATTAGAATTATTTAAGCCATTTACTTATGCCAAGCTGTTATCACACGGCATGGCGACCACGATTAAAGCGGCCAAAAAGATGGTTGAGCGCGAAGAGCCGCAAGTGTGGGATATGCTTGCTATGGTTATTCGTGAGCATCCAGTGCTACTCAACCGTGCGCCAACACTACACCGTTTGGGTCTACAAGCGTTCGAACCCGTACTAATCGAAGGTAAAGCCATTCAGCTGCATCCGCTGGTTTGTACCGCGTTTAACGCTGACTTTGATGGTGACCAAATGGCCGTCCACGTGCCATTAACGCTTGAGGCTCAGCTAGAGTCACGCGCCTTGATGATGTCAACGAATAATATCTTGTCACCTGCGAACGGTGATCCGATTATTGTACCGTCACAAGATGTAGTCTTAGGTCTATACTACATTAGCCGCTCATCGATCAATGCCAAAGGCGAAGGCATGGTGTTTGCTACGGTCAACGAAGCTCTACGTGCTATTGGTTCAAACGATTTGCATGTCAATGCTTTGATCAAAGTACGTGTCACTGAGACGCAGATTGATGAAGAAGGTAACACCACAGAGTCAACGAGTCTTAAAGAGACCGTTGCTGGTCGCCTATTGATTTGGAACATCATGCCAAAAGGTATGGCGTTTGCAGAGTGCAACCAAGAGATGACTAAAAAGAATATCTCAGGTTTGATCAACTCTTGCTATCGTAAAATGGGCGTCAAAGACAGCGTCATGTTCGCTGACCAATTGATGTACCTAGGCTTTGCGCAAGCGACCTTATCTGGCGTGTCTATCGGTCTCGACGACATGGTCATTCCGCCAAGCAAAAAACAAATCATTGAAACGGCAGACGCTGAAGTTCGCGAAATCGAAGATCAGTTTGAGCAAGGGTTTGTCACTGCAGGTGAGCGCTATAACAAAGTGGTCGATATCTGGTCGCGTACTAACGATAAAGTCGCCAAAGCGATGATGGATAACCTAGCGACTGACAAAATTATGAATGCTAAAGGCGAGGAAGAAGAGCAAAAATCCTTTAACTCAATCTTTATCATGTCAGATTCTGGTGCTCGTGGTAGTGCGGCACAGATTCGTCAGCTCGCTGGTATGCGTGGCCTAATGGCAAAACCGGATGGATCTATTATTGAGACGCCGATTAAAGCGAACTTCCGTGAAGGCTTGACAGTATTACAGTACTTCATCTCAACGCATGGTGCACGTAAAGGTCTAGCCGATACCGCCTTGAAGACTGCGAACTCAGGTTATCTGACTCGTCGTCTCGTCGATGTCGCGCAAGATTTAGTCATCACTAGCGATGATTGTGGCACCGAGCAAGGCCTCTTGATGACGCCGCACATCCAAGGTGGCGAGATCATCGAAAAGCTTGGTGATTTGGTCCTTGGCCGAGTGACCGCGCGTGACGTGACGTATAACAATGATGACTCAAAAGTCCTAATTCCTGTAGGTACTTTGATCGATGAGCATTGGGTAAATATCCTAGACGAAAACGCTATTGATGATATCTGGGTACGCTCAGTCATTACTTGTGAAGTTGAACATGGCGTTTGTTCGCAGTGTTATGGTCGAGATTTGGCTCGTGGTCATAAAGTCAATATCGGTGAGTCTGTCGGGGTCATGGCAGCGCAGTCTATCGGTGAGCCAGGTACGCAGCTGACCATGCGTACTTTCCACGTGGGCGGGGCAGCAAGCTCAGCATCAGTAGATAATAGCATCTCAGCACGTAACGCCGGTCAAGTACAATTTGACAATATGAAAACGGTTGAGCATACCGATGGCCATTTAGTTATCGTCTCTCGCTCTGCAGAAATTGCTCTAACTGATGAGCTTGGCCGTGAGCGTGAGCGTTATAAAGTACCTTACGGCTCAAGCGTCCTAGTTAAAGACGGCGATAAAGTAGATGGCGGTCAAACCATTGCTAAATGGGATCCGCATACGCATCCTATTATCACAGAATTCGCGGGTACTGCGCGCTTTAGTGATATCGTTGATGGTAGTACCGCGACGGTTAAGGTCGATGATGCGACTGGTATGAGTTCGTTTGAGATTCTAGCCACGCGTGATCGTTCAAGTAATGCTAAAGACTTACGTCCGGCTATTATCTTGAATACCGACGCGGGTAAAGAAGTGGTTTACTTCTTACCTGCTGAAACTATCATTCGCGTGAGCGATGGTGAAAAAGTAGCGGCAGGTTCGATCTTAGGCCGTGTACCACAAGCGTCTTCTGGTACTAAAGATATTACCGGTGGTCTACCACGCGTAGCGGATTTATTTGAAGCGCGTCGTCCGAAAGATCATGCCATTATGGCTGAAATGACCGGTGTGGTCAGCTTCGGTAAAGAAACCAAAGGTAAGAATCGCTTTATTATCACCAACGAAGATGGCGAGACCCATGAAGAGCTGATCCCGAAATGGCGTCAAATCAACGTCTTTGAAAACGAGACCGTTGCTCGCGGCGAGATCATCGCTGATGGCCCGCAAAACCCGCATGACATTTTACGTCTAAAAGGTCAAACGGCACTTGCAGACTATATCGTTAACGAAGTACAAGACGTTTACCGGTTACAAGGCGTGAAGATCAACGACAAGCACATCGAAGTTATCATTCGTCAAATGCTGCGTAAAGTTGAAATCACAGATGCTGGCGATTCTAGTCACTTCAAAGGTGATCAGGTCGAATACGCTGACATTATCGCCTTGAATGCTAAACTGGAAGCGGAGAATAAATTCCCGGTACAGTATGAGCGTCAATTGTTAGGTATCACCAAAGCCAGCCTCGCGACTGAAAGCTTTATCTCAGCAGCTTCGTTCCAGGAAACCACGCGTGTTCTAACTGCGGCGGCTGTAACGGGTAAAGTAGATGAGCTACGTGGTTTAAAAGAAAACGTAGTAGTAGGTCGTCTGATTCCTGCTGGTACTGGTCTTGCTTACCACAACGCTCGTAAAGACAAAGCGGAACAAAAACTACTAGACAAAGATCTAAATGCCGCTTTTGATATGGGCACTGCTAGCAGTGAGAATAAAGACTTCACAAGCTTTGATGAGGCCTTCGCGCAAGAGTTGAATCAAGATAACTAAAATCTCCATCCTGAGCTAAACCTTAAGGTTTAGCTCAGTCTAATTTAGAAGTAAAAAAGCCAGCCTCGTGCTGGCTTTTTTATGCATAAAATCTAGTCATGTTTAACAAAAAAATAGTACACTTAAAGACATGAGAGTTTTTGAATGATTTATTCATAATAAAAGGACAACCCGCTTATGGCCGGTAAAACTCGCGTAGCCAAGTATCATGCTGATCGTACCAACCAAAAGCTTTATTTTTGCCGTTTGGCTTGTCAAGCAGCGGATAACAGTAGCGATAAACAGCTGTACCAAGCGCACTGTGAAACCGCTATTTTTCATTTATATGGCAGCTTTTTGGCCTTTATGCAGGAGTTAGCGCAGTTCTATAGTTTAGAGATGAATGAGCCAACGTTACGGGCTATCGAACAGGCGCTCAGCGCACGCACGCAAGTCTCACCTGAGGTTATGCGCTTGCAGCAACTGTTAGAGCAAGGGTTTTTAGCCAATATAGAGCGGGCTTATCAGCGTTGTCTCTACGCAGTATTAGCGGAGCAACAAATGAATGATAACTCTGCTGACAACTCAAAAAAAGCACAAGATTTAATTGTCAATGTGGTGACATTGTCGAACCAATGGCTGCCTGATGAAGCGACTATTCGAGAGTGGCGCAGTCAGCTTCTGACTTTGATTGAACAGCTGCGGGGCGGCATGGTCGAGTTTTAAACAAGTCTTGAGAGTTCTTGCCCATTAAAAAGGCGGTTCACTAAAGTGAACCGCCTTTTTAATGCTTCAATAAATTTTTCTTAACTGGAGCTTTATAACTATATTTATAACTCTAGGGCCTTACTCCGGCATGGCTGGCATACGCTGCGCTGGCGTTACTGTTAATGGGTTTTGTGGCACGCTATCACCATTATTGGCAGCACTGTTGTTGTTACGAGACGATGATGACTGTGGTTCAGGCTCTTCTTCAGGCTCAGGAGGCTTACGCTGCTGAGTCCTAGTTTTAACCGGCTGGTTGGCAGTAGTCTCTGAATTGCTTGAGTCGTTCTCATCGTTAGCATTAGTGCTGACCACGCCATCATCAGTCATCTCGATAATACGCTGGCTTTGCTTCTTAGATTTGGACTTGTTATCGAGTGATACCCATTCAAAAGGAACACCTTCTAATTGCGCTTTCATAAAGTCCATCCACACGGGTAGGGCAGCGACTCCGCCATACTCACGGCGACCGAGGGTGGATGGCTGATCAAAACCCATCCAGACGACAGTAGCATTAGTAGGATGAAAGCCTGCAAACCAAGCGTCTTTGGCTTCGTTAGTCGTACCGGTCTTGCCGCCAATGTCTTCGCGTCCGAGTGCACGAGCACGAACGGCAGTGCCGCGCTGGACCACATCTCGCAAAATGTCGGCCATATCATAAGCTACTCTGGGTTTGAGGATGCGCGGCGCTTGGGTAGCCGTTACATACTGTACTACAGGAGCTTGTAGGCGGTCTGTTAAAGGATTAGCATCATAAATACTGCTATCGTAATTATTAGTATCTTCATTGCTGGTATCAGTAAGCTCATTATTCTGAGCGCCTTGATCACTCCCTACAGCGTCTTCCTCGTTGGCATCTTCTCCGTTTGTGGTCTCGTCAGTTTGCTCGTCATCTGCTTCTTGCTTAGCGAGCGTTTGGGCGTCTTCAATTAGCTTTTGATTACGATCTTCAAGCTGCTCGTTGAAACAAAGCGCACAAGCTTGCTGCGGATTGGCTTGGAACAACAGCTCATTATCATAGTTATAAATCTGCTCGATAAAGTAAGGCTGCACACGATGACCACCATTAGCAAAGGTCGCGTAAGCGGTTGCCATTTGTAAGGGTGTAGCTTGACCAGTGCCTAGCGCTAATGACAGCGTAGTTGGTAGTTTTTCTTTGTCGAGACCGAACTGATCTAATAAGTCACGAGTATCTGAGGTACCTACTGCTTGTAGTAAGCGAATAGACACTAAGTTACGAGACAAATAAAGCCCGCGGCGTAAGGTGATATCCCCTAAAAAGCGGCTGTCGGAGTTTTTCGGTTGCCAATCGCCGACTTGAATAGGACGATCAGAGACAATACTATCCGGGCGATAGCCTTTCTCTAAGGCGGAGGTGTAAATCAGCGGCTTAATCGTTGAGCCCGGCTGACGCCACCCTTGAAGGGCGCGATTGAATTTACTGTACTTAAAGTCAAAACCACCGACTAAAGCATTTAGCGCGCCCGTTTCTGGATCTAGCGACACTAAGCTCCCTTGAACTTTTGGAATTTGTGCCAATTGCCAATTGTCATTGTCGGTTTTTATTAGGCGAACGATGTCTTTTTCGCTGACAACTTGTGAGGCGTTACTTGGCAAATTACCGAAGCGATCAGCTGAGATGTATTTTTTTGCCCAGCGCATGCCAGACCAGTTTACGGTGACCGTATCGCCTGATTGCATAAGCGCTTCAAAGCTGCGTGAATTGACAGTCGTGACTTTCGCTGGATACATACTGCCATAACGGCTGAAGTTTTCAAGCGGCTCGTCGTTCGCCTCAGCGCCGCGCCAGCCGTGACGATGGTCATAAGCTATAAGACCTTTGAGGACGGCCGCTTCCGCATCTTGCTGCGCTTGACTATCGACCGTCAAGCGCACCCGCCAACCGCCATTGACCACTTGGTCTCCATAACGATTAACCAAAGCATAGCGCGCCATCTCTGCCAAATAAGGCATATTAACGTCGAGTTTTTCTTGATATAAATTCAAGCCGATCGGCGAGTTAATAGCTTCATCATATTGCGCTTGATCGATATAGCCAAGCTCATGCATGCGCTTAATAATCCAATTGCGGCGGATAAGAGCGCGCTCAGGATTGGCGACTGGGTTATATTTGGAAGGGGCTTTTGGGAGGCCGGCTAGCATCGCCATTTCTGCGACAGTTAAGCTCTCAAGTGACTTACTGTAATACTTTTTGGCAGCGGCACGGATACCATAAGCGCCTTCACCCAAATAAATTTTATTAACATATAGAGTGAGAATTTCATTTTTGCTAAGCTCATCTTCCATCTTTCTGGCGACAAATAGCTCAGTCAATTTGCGATTCAAGGTGCGCTCAGGGGTCAAAAAATAATTCTTCGCCACCTGCATAGTAATCGTCGAGCCACCTGTCTGTCCCTCATCGTCAGTGACCACTTCAGTGACTGCTCGCCCTAAACCTTTAATACTAATACCACTATGCTGAAAAAATGAGGCGTCTTCAGCCGCCAAAAAGGCATTAGTCAGTCCTTCAGGAATCTCGTCAAAAGTCACTGGCAAAGATAAGCGATTGCCATACTGACCGATGAGTTTGTCATCACGACTATAGATCTGTAAGGGCATCTCCAGATTTGCTTTTTTGATCTCTTGAATGCTAGGTAGGGTAGGTGATAAGTACATTGCCATGCCATAGAACCCAATAGGAACAGCGAGCGCTAAGATAATGACTAGTGCTAAAAAGGCAATAAAAAGCCCCACCAAGTAATGAATAAGACGGACGGTGGCATTTTTTTTGGGCATAATAAGCTTATCAATTAAGAGGGTTGACGATAGTCATTATACCTTGAACCCAAAGCTAGATTCGCATGAAATGTGTAATTCTCTGAGAAAAAATTTTAATCGCTTGAATATGTCTATTAAGTAACGTATTGTATTCCATTATTACAAAACCTTTGTAATGTATATTCTATATAAGGTGTAGGGTCTGTGAAGCTACTTTCTTCTAAGCATCAAAGTTTAATCGGAGTAGATATTTGTGCGACTTCAGTAAAGCTAGTTGACATAACTAGGCAGCAAGGCGCTTATCATCTCAAGTCTTATGGTATTGAAAGATTACCTCCAGGGATAGTCGTTGATAAGCTGATTGTAGATACTGAAGCGGCTGGTGATACGATTGCAAGCTTAGCGCGTCGGAACCGAGTTGCAGGCCATGATGCCGCAACGGCGGTATCAGGCTCGTCGGTGATTACCAAGATCATCGACATGGATGCCACTCTAAGCGATGTTGAACGCGAAGCACAAATTCGTCTTGATGCAGATCAATACATTCCTTATCCTTTAGATGAAGTCAATCTGGACTTTGAAGTGCTAGGGCCTTCTATCATTGATGACACTATGGTGCAGGTTTTACTAGCGGCTTCGCGCTCTGAGAACGTAGATCAACGGGTTGATGCCTTGGCTTTTGGTGGCCTAAAAACCAAAGTCATGGACATCGAGTCGCACGCCATCGAGCGGGCTTTCCAGATGATGGCAGATAATTTACCTAATATGCCAGAATTGGTCGCTGTTATCGATATTGGTCATCATCAGACGACCTTATATATCGCTAAGAACCATAAATTTATCTATAGCCGCGAGCAGTTATTTGGTGGGTTGCAGCTGACAGAAGCCATCCAAGAGCGCTACGGATTGTCTTATGAAGAGGCCATGGTCAATAAGCATGAGCGTATGTTGCCTGATGATTATTATCCTGAAGTGCTTACGCCGTTTATGGAAAGTACGGTGCAACAAATCACTCGATCGCTACAGTTTTATTTCTCCTCAAGTCAATATGACCACATTGATCATATTGTGCTCGCTGGTGGCAGTAGCTCCATACCCGGTCTTGCCGGAATGATCCAACAAAAACTAAGTATCGGAGTCACAGTCGCCAATCCGTTTATTAATATGACTATCAGCCCTTATATTGATAGCGAGCAGTTGGCTATCGATGCTCCAAGTCTAATGGCGGCTTGTGGGCTTGCGCTTAGGAGCTTTAACTAATGGCTCGCATTAACCTACTACCATGGCGTTCTGAGGAACGCGCACGCCGAAATAAAGAGTTTTTGACGCTAGTTGCTGCGGTGACGTTACTGGCACTGTTGTCCGCTTTTGCGACTTGGAGCTATTTTAATAACGAGCTAGAAGAGCAGCGTGATGCCAATGATCGCATTACGCAAGAGAACAATCGCTTGGACACGGTACTAGCGGAGATAGATACGCTTGAGCAGCGCCGAGAAGATATTATTTCGCGCATGCAAGTTATTCAAGATCTGCAGGGAAGACGGCCGATTCCAGTACGTTTATGGGATGATGTGGCGAAAGCGATGCCCCCAGCACTCTATCTCAATAATCTAAAGCGTGAGGACGATCTGCTTACCTTTACCGGCTTAGCGGATAACCCGAACGTGGTCTCAAGCTTGATACGTAACTTGGACGACAGTCCCTGGATGGAAAACTCCGCCGTACGCAATATCCAGCAAAACATTAGTGCTTACGAGGCCCCAATGACCTTAAATCAAGCGCCAACCAGTGGTGAGCAGCCTCGTCCAATATACCCTGAGGACAGTTACGTGCAGTTTGTGGTGACCACGCAAGTGCAATCGTCATTAACTGAGCCTACCCAATCGCCAGAGGTAGTCGCTAATGTCGCCGGCTCGGGGGACGTCTTATGAACCCTATTCGCAAAAAAAGTCTAATAAAAACCAAAAAAAGCGCAATCAAGGCGCAAGGCCCGCTGAGCTCGCCAAAAAAATCATTCGACTTCAATGATTTTCGTCGCAGCTTTGAGTCACTAGATACCCAAAATTCTGGCAGTTGGCCGCTACCGGTTAAAGTGACAGTGCTATTATTAATTGTTGCCTTTATTGCCGCTATGGCTTGGGCGCTACCGATTAGTAGTAAAATCGATGAGATTAAAGCCAGCGAGAGTGAGCAGCAAACCTTACTTGAGACCTATCGCCAAAAAGAATCACGAGCGCGGCATTTGGACACTTACAAAGCGCAAGTGGCGCAAATGGATACAGAGTTCAATACTTTGCTTGATCAACTGCCTAAAGAGACTCGAGTCTCTGAATTGGTGGAAGGTATCAACATGACCGGAGTAGGCAGTAATATTCGTTTTCAAGATATCTCAGTTGAGCCTGAAATTGAGAATGAGTTTTTTATTGAGCAGCCTATTCGTATTGCCGCTTTGGGCGAGTATCATCAGTTTGGCAGCTTTATCAGTGGTCTTGCTGCCCTTCCGCGTATCATTACTATGCATAACTTTGAGGTGAGTAATCCGCAGCCCACTTTAGAAGCCATTCCAGAGTTGAATTTGGTGTTACAGACCAAGACCTATCGCTCAAAAGAAGTGGCGCCTGAGGATGCTGATGTGACAACGCCTGCTGACGCTGGAGGTAATTGATGATTAAGCCGCTACCCAAACTTACCTTCTTAGCTATGACTACGCTTTTGCTCGGAGGCTGTGCCGATAGAATCGGTTTGGCTGAGCAAGCCATGCAAGACATACGAGCATCGCAGGCGCAAGATATTGAACCCACGCCTAAGGTTTCGCTAGTAGAAGACTTTGTCTATAGCGCAAGTAGTCTACGTAGTCCTTTTTTGCCACCAAGTTTAGTGAACATACAAGGACCGACCACTGCTATCGACGGTATACGTCCTGATATTAACCGTGTCAAACAACCTTTAGAGCAATATGAGATAGCTCAGCTGACTTTTCGCGGTGTTGTAGTCTCTCCTGAAGGGCAAGAGTATGCTTTGATTCAGCGCCCAGATGGGTCTGTTGCTAGCGTTAAAGTGGGTGATTATCTTGGACTTAATGATGGCCGTATTGTTGAGATTACGCCAACGCAGATTAATCTAATTGAAATTGTACCAGACAGCCGCGCAGGGTTTATTGAAAGACCACAGTCGCTGGTCTCTCCTATAAATTAAGATGGTAGATTTTTGAGGAATAAGTAATGACCGTACGTAACAACAAGGCAATGACGATAAGTAGTCGTATTTCCTCTACTTTCGCCGCTCCTGTATTAGCTCTGAGCATCACTGCTATCATGAGCAATGCTTATGCGCTGCAGCGTATCAATGAGGTGTCTGTTGTACAGACGGCTCCAGCAGTGACGCAGCTGCGTTTGGGTTTTAATGAGACTCCAAATGTACCTGCAGCTTATCAGCTTGATAACCCTAGCCGTTTAGTCTTAGACTTTGAACAAGTCCAAAACGGTTTGGCGAGCCGGTTCAGCGATTATAATGTGGGTATAGTCAATGATATTACCACTCTGAGTAATGACAGTACGACGCGCCTTATTGTTGGCTTGAAAAAAAGTGGTGATTATACTACCGCAATCGAAGGCAATGATCTGTTATTGACGATCAATGACCCTGCTCGGCAAGTCATTACTAACGACCCTGTCGCCGATGTGCTCAATAACCAATCAGCAATCATTACTACCACTCCTATCAACAATCCGGTAGTGTCGACCAATGTGGTAGCGACTGGTAACGTTGTAGCCGCGCCGGGGGTTGTACGGCAAACACCGACAAAACCGCAAGTACCTGCTGATACTATGGTTGTCAGAGTCAATCCTTTATTAGACCCCAATCTTGCTTCCTCGCAAGTGAGTCGACAATATAGCTATGATGGTTTGACGGCCTTGAACTTTGCGGCTGGCAGCGCGGGCGGCGGCAATGTCAGTATCACTTTAGCCAATGAAGCCATTCCGGTTGATGTGCAGCGTCAAGGCAATAAACTAGTCGTGCGCTTGACGGGCAGTACTGTACCTAGAAACCTGCTGCGTCGTCTCAATATCAATAGTGGTCTAGTCGCTAGTGTCGATACCAAAAACCAAGGTCAGACCGGTATCATCACTATCAATATGAGTGGCGACTACGAATATCAAGCTTATCAATCGGGCACTCAGCTAAATATCAGCATCACTGAGCCTGAGCTGCTACGTGAGCCGACGCTAGAAGAAAAAGTCTATACTGGCGAAGCGCTCTCTATGGAGTTTCAAGACGTTGAGATTCGTAGTGTCCTTGATATCTTAGCGCAGTTTACTGAGATGAATATTGTTGCTAGTGATTCCGTCGTTGGTAATATCACCTTGCGCCTCATCAACGTGCCTTGGGATCAAGCTTTAGATATTATCTTAAGAAGCAAAAATCTAGGCAAGCGTGAGAACGGTAACGTTATCTTAATCGCGCCGGCGACTGAGCTTGCTGAGCAAGAAGCTCGCGAGCTTGCCGCGCAGCAAACGGTCGACTCGTTCTTACCGTTACGCACGGAGTATATTCGTCTAAGCTATGCCAGAGCTGAAGATGTGTTAAATCTGATCTCCGATGGTAGCGGTCCCTCAAACAGTCGCGGTTCAGGTATCGGCACGACGAATAATATTCAAGACAATAATACCTTACTGTCTGATCGCGGCACCGTCACGATCGATGAGCGTACTAATACTTTGATTGTCAAAGATGTCGCTGATAGCATTGAGAATATTCGTGAGCTGATTACCAAAATCGATATCCCGGTACGGCAAGTGATGATTGAAGCGCGTATTGTCAGTGCAACCGATAGCTTTAGTAAAGAGATCGGCGTACGTTGGGGGATTTTATCGAGTGGCGCGGCAACCAATCGTAGCTTACTCGTTGGCGGTAGCAATCAGACTTTAGCGGACTTAAAAGATTTCGATGTCGAGACCACGACGATCAATGGTCAGACCGTCTCTTATCCTAGCTATGACATTAGCAGCCCTGATAATTTGAGTGTGGATTTAGGGGTGACTAACCCTGCTGCTGGCAGTATCGCTTTTGGTCTGCTTAGCTTATCGGATGTGATGTTAGATCTTGAGCTATCCGCATTGCAAGCCGACAATCGCGGTGAGGTCATCTCCACGCCGAAGATCTTGACCGCTGATAAGCAAACCGCTAAAGTCTCCTCTGGTACGCAGATTCCTTATCAAGAAGCGGCGGCTAGTGGCGCTACGTCTACTAGCTTTAGAGAAGCGGCGCTGAGTTTAGAGGCCACGCCGAATATTACCCCTGATGGCAAAATCGGCTTACAGCTTCTCATTACCAACGGGACGCCAACAATTATTAATGGCGATGTCGCTATCAATGAAGATTCGATTTCTACCAATGTCATCGTCGAAGATGGACAGACTATTGTATTAGGCGGCGTGTTTAGAAACCGTACTAACAATGGCGTGGATAAAGTGCCGTTCTTAGGGGATTTGCCTTATATTGGCCGCGCCTTCCGCCGCGATGTGCGCAGTAATAATAAAGAAGAGTTGCTGATATTTGTGACACCAAAGCTTATCAATGACGGTATTAGTCGTTTGGATTAGCACGATCAGCCTCCTCAGCAGATATTCAGAAAAATAAAAAGCAAGCCTAAGCGCTTGCTTTTTTTATGTCTTAACAATGCTCAACACGCCCTAGTAATATTTTTGCTGTTAATAATCAAGGTTGATTACTAGCCAGATTATCGATGACGTTGTATGATAGTTAATTTAGCTGAGTAAGTGTTATGTTGGAGGAATTACCGTCGGTATTTATAGTAGGGCCGATGGGTGCAGGAAAGACCACTATTGGCCGTCTGCTTGCCAAACAGCTAGAGCGTGAGTTTGTCGATAGCGACTGGTATATTGAGTCACAAACCGGCGCGGATATTGCTTGGATATTTGCCAAAGAAGGTGAAGCCGGCTTTCGTGAGCGTGAGACTCGCGCCATTGATGAGCTCACCCAAAAGCCGCAAATAGTGCTAGCTACTGGCGGCGGTGCGGTGATGAGTAGCGATAACCGGGCTTTTCTGCATCAGCGCGGTATTGTGGTTTATCTTAATGCCCCAGTCGAGGTGCAAATGGCGCGAACGGCCAAAGACAAGTCGCGACCGCTATTACAACAGCCTAATCCCAAACAAATCCTACAAAATTTGTATCAAATCCGTGATCCGTTGTATCGACAGGTTGCCCACGTTATTTTGCCGACCGGACATACTTATCCACGGCACATGGTCAATCAGCTTTTGCAGCAGCTAGAACGATTTATTACAGCGACAGAGAGCGACAATAAACAATAAAACAGCGTCTCGCTTTTAACATAGGAAGCCTTTATGGCAAAACCACTTCTCAATGATGGTTTGACAGTACAAACCCAAAGTCATGATTATCCGATTATTATTACTGCCAGCCGCGATGATAGTGAAAATACTGCTAGTGCCAGTAATATGGTAAGCAGTATGGCGGAACGGGTTGCGCCGTATATTACCGGTCAGCAAGTATTGATCGTTACCAATGAGACCATCGCGCCTCTATATTTGCAGCCTTTGCAGCAGGAGTTGTCGGTAAGCTTTCAAGTAGCCGTCTGCGTGCTACCCGATGGTGAGCAGTATAAGAATCAACAGTATATCAATCAAATCTATGATGCATTGATGGCGCAGCATTTCAATCGTGACGTGACTTTGATTGCGCTTGGTGGCGGCGTAATTGGCGATATGACAGGTTTTGCCGCTGCCAGCTTTATGCGCGGAGTGAATTTTATTCAGATACCGACGACTTTGCTGGCACAAGTGGATTCAAGCGTTGGTGGTAAAACCGGTATCAATCACCCGCAAGGCAAAAACATGATCGGCGCTTTTTGGCAGCCGCAGATGGTACTTGCTGATATGAATACGCTACAAACCTTGCCGGCGCGCGAGCTCTCGGCAGGTATCGCGGAGGTCATTAAGTACGCGCTGATTATGGATAAGGAGTTTTTGACTTGGCTTGAGCAGAACCTGCCGGCGATGATGGCGCTAGATCTTGAGGTGCTTGGTATAGCCGTTAAACGCTGCTGCGACTATAAAGCGCAAGTGGTGGCGCAAGATGAGAGAGAGTCAGGCGTGCGAGCGCTGTTGAACTTTGGCCATACCTTCGGTCATGTGATCGAAACGCATGAAGGCTATGGTGAGTGGCTGCACGGAGAAGCGGTAGCTGCTGGCATGGTTCAAGCCGCTATGATGTCACAAAAGCTTGGTTGGCTGACTGAGCAAGATACTGATCGGATAAAACATATTTTGACCCTTGCCAACCTTCCTATCACTCCGTCTGCTATCTCAGTAGCAACCGCTTTAAACCTGATGGGTCATGATAAAAAAGTCAAAGGTGGCAAGATTCGGCTTATTTTACTCAAGTCGCTAGGCGAGGCGGTATTGACCGATGATTTTGATGAGAGACTATTGATAGAGGTTTTATCCCAATCCAACTCATAAAGCGGTATACTATTAGCATAGATCACTGATATCTATGACTTTTTATAGTATTTTTGATCTATTACCTTGTTCACCTATTCACGGTTAATGCCGACATTTATATTGACAACCTATATTACCAAGGAAATTCTTCATGGCAGAATCGCATGCATCGACACCTTCTGCGAGCCGATCCTATCGTCGCCAAGCGCTTATATGGCTGATGATGGCTTTGTTACTTGGAGTAGTGACCGCATTGGTTTGGATGTTTAGTCAGACATCGGCTATCGGCGCTCAAATTGAGAATGCACCGCTTTCAACGCCGCAAGTCACCGTCGATGAACTCAAGCAGCCGTTATCCATCGAGTCTTTGCACGAGCTTGATACCGATGTTCAGCCCATTGATTTTGAGGCAACCGTTCGCGACTTACGCAATTATCCTGCTGAATTCAAGGACAAGCGTTATCTATCAGCCAATAAAGGTAAATGGACGGTACAGGTGATGAATGTGGCCGAAAACGACGTCATCGTTAGCTATTTAGAAGGCCGTGAAGATCGTGAAAAGTTTGCTTATTTCCGTTATCTTGATGAAAATAAGCAGGTACGCTATATGCTGACTTACGGCATCATGAGCAGCCCGCAAGAAGCAGTAGGCGCGGCTAAACTTATAGACTTCGGCCTGCCAGCTGACGTACGAGTGCTGCCAGAGGAGATTAATCGCTACGTCAGTATCATTGATAATTATGAGCGGCCAGGACCGATTAAAGATCTTAGCACCAGACGCGCGCGTTCCGTGAAGCTAAAGCGTACCCAACGTGAAGTGCCCGTACGTCAACAACCAAAAGCTACCGAAAATAATGACGCCACTATGGATAACAATATCTCTGCGGATACTATCAGGGAGAGAGCAGAGCGTAACATGGCAAATGACCAAAATGATTCAGCTGCAAATAGTCAGGCAGAGAGTATTCGTCAGTCTGAGGACACTTCAGCAACTCTATCTGTCAATGAAGAGCGTTCATTCGACTCTGATAGCGAAAATACTACCCAAAAATCAAACAATACTCGCAGAACAGACTCTGAAATCAAAAAACCACCAGCGGTAACGGCGCCTAAACCGCCTGCTAGTAATAACACGAGTACTCCACCGAAAGCTAACAATAATGCTGCGATTAACTCTGCTAATACCACAAATGGCGCAGCAAATAATAGCGACAGCATGAAAGAGCTCATTCAAGAGAGGAGCAATTAAATAAGACAGCTATGTCTTGTGAATACAAAAAATTAATTATAGATGTAAGCGGGATAGGTCAAATAAATAACTAGATTTTTGCTTAAATATTATCTATGATTAGTACCTGTGCCGATTTGTACGATTATCGTAAACTTGTGACTAATCTTATAAATCAAATGTTTGCTTACACAGTATCTTATCAAATGAAAACAAGAGATTGTTTTGCAAATATGATCAGCTTTATAATTGGTTTTGACGGTTTGTTATAAAAAGTTTACAAAACAATAAGTTTAAAAATCGCCATTACATTGCTACCGCTTAGATGGCTACTATGTCAGTTACTATGAGCTATTTATTGTAAAGGTTATACAAGCCTTAGTAGCTGCCACCTCAAATGGTTGTCATAATTCAATCACAGCTTTAACCGTACCGTTATTTGCTATTGCAATAAATACTCAACTTACTACTTAGGGATAAGTCGTCGACGAAGATGAGCGTTGAATTGACGCCCTAATAAAAGCTTGCTTAAACGATTTTGAGCATCTTTCGCGGTTTAAACCGTTCATAGCGGGCTCTATTAATCCGCTTAAATAAATATATTAGCACAAAGTTTGATAAATTCTATTTTAATTATATTTTTATTTGCAGTGCTGCGTTTAGTGTTCGCATTGGATACCAGTCGCCCGTTCACCCAAAAGGATAAACCATGTCAATGATCTCCTCGCATAGCCATCTAGCGACTCCAGATGATTTCTCCGATAACTGTGGTTTTGGTTTGATTGCTCACATTGAGGGACAAGCCAGTCACGATCTAGTCAAGACTGCTATTCATAGTCTCAGTTGTATGACCCATCGCGGCGGTGTGGCAGCAGATGGCAAAACCGGCGATGGTTGCGGATTATTGCTCGCGACGCCAAAAGCGTTTTTTCAAACGATTGCCTCTGAGCAAAAGCTGTCTATCAGTGAGAATTTTGCAGTGGGTATGGTGTTTACCCATTTAGATAGCGACAAAGCGGCCTATAGCCAGCAAGTGTTAAACGAAGAGATTATGGCTCAAGGGTTAGAAGTCGCAGGCTGGCGCGAAGTGCCTTTAGATCTGAGTATCGTCGGTGACATTGGCCGTGAGACCTTGCCTGATTTTAAGCAAGTATTCGTCAACGCTGCTGACGATCTGGCCGCAGATGATTTCAACCGTAAGCTGTTTGTTGCGCGTAAAAAAGCCGAGCAGCGCTTAAGCGATGACGAGCTGTTTTATGTCTGCTCACTGAATTGCCAGACCATTATCTATAAAGGTTTGGTGATGCCGTCTGATTTGCCTGCTTTCTTTTTAGATTTGCAAGATGAGCGGCTAGCCTCACACATTGTGGTCTTTCATCAGCGTTTCTCGACTAATACCTTACCGCGTTGGCCTTTAGCGCAGCCGTTTCGCTACCTTGCCCATAATGGCGAGCTCAATACCATTACCGGTAATCGCAACTGGTCTGAGGCGCGTACGCCTAAGCTTAAATCAGATAAATTGCCAAACTTAAACGAGCTGACCCCGCTAGTGAATAGCACAGGTTCGGACTCTTCAAGCCTTGATAATATGCTTGAGGTACTTGTCTCAGGCGGGATGAACTTGTTTCATTCGATGTCAATATTAGTACCGCCTGCTTGGCAAAATGTCGATAGTATGGACATGGATCTACGCGCGTTTTATGAGTTTTACTCACAGCATATGGAGGCATGGGATGGACCAGCAGGTTTAGTGATTCAAGATGGTCGTTACGCGGTGTGTATGCTTGATCGTAATGGCCTGCGTCCATCACGTTGGGTCACTACCAAGAACGGCTATATCACCGTTGCCTCCGAGATTGGCGTTTGGGATTATGCACCAAAAGACGTACTTGCTAAAGGCCGCGTTGGTCCAGGACAAATGCTAGTGATCGATACCATGACCGGACAAATCATGGATACGAATACTATAGCGACCCTGCTCAAAAAAGCCCATCCGTATCGTAAGTGGCTGCGTGAACAGGCCACGCGTATACGTGATGATGAGCGCATTGAGGAGCAAATAGCGAGCGAAGCTTACCGCGGTGATAGTCTAAAAGCGCTACAAAAAATGTATCACATCACCAATGAAGAGCGTACTGAAATCATCCGCCCCAATGCCGAAAACGGTCAAGAGCCCGTCGGCTCTATGGGCGATGATACGCCGATGGCTGTGTTATCGCAGCAGATCCGCCACGTAGGAGATTTCTTCCGTCAGCAGTTCGCGCAGGTGACTAACCCGCCAATTGATCCGCTACGTGAGTCCATTGTCATGTCGCTACAGACTTGTTTAGGCGCGCAGACGAATATATTTGCGCCCTCAGCTAATGATGCGCACCGGATCATCTTATCCTCGCCAGTACTATCTGCTAGCAAGATGCAGCAGATCGAAGCCTTGGATGATGACGCTTTTAAAATGGTACGTATTGATCTCAATTATCCACGTGATCAGTCACTAGATGACGCGATTCTGACTATTTGCCAGCAAGTCGCTACGGCCATTCGTAGTGGTCATTCGCTGATTGTGTTATCAGATAAAAACATTGATGCCGATAAAGTCCCTGCCAATGCCATTATGGTTACGGGCGCAGTGCATCATTATCTGATCGCTGAGGGCATTCGTACCGATGCCAATCTGATTATCGAGACGGGTCTGGCGCGCGATTCACACCAAGTAGCGGTGTTGATCGGCTTTGGGGCGACCTGCGTTTATCCGTACTTGGCTTATGATGTCATCGGTGACTTGGTTGCAACAGGCGAGCTATTAGGCGATCCTATTCAAGCAAGGGTTAATTTCCGTAAAGGCTTAGATAAAGGCTTATTGAAGATTCTCTCGAAAATGGGTATCTCAACAGTAGTGTCATATCGCGGCGCGCAGTTATTTGAAGCGGTCGGTCTGTCTGAGGAAGTGGTTAATCTCTGCTTTAAAGGGGTACAAAGCCGAATCAAAGGCGCGACTTTCGCAGATTTAGCCGCTGACCAAGCACAATTAGCCGCAAATGCTTTCAAACGCCGCGCGCCACTCGATCAAGGCGGCCTGCTCAAATTTGTCTTTGACAAAGAGTATCATGCCTTTAATCCCGATGTGATTAATAGCTTGCATACCGCGGTGCGCACCGGTGACTATGACAATTATCGCAATTATGCTGATTTAGTGAACAGCCGCCCTGTTGCTACATTACGCGACTTATTGGCGCTAAAGACTGATAACGCTATCGATGTCAGTGAAGTCGAGGATATGAAAAATATCCTATCGCGCTTTGATTCTGCGGGTATGTCATTAGGCGCTTTATCGCCTGAGGCGCATGAGTCGATAGCGATGGCGATGAACACGATTGGTGGGCGCTCAAACTCGGGCGAGGGCGGCGAAGATCCAGTTCGTTACGGCACGCTACGTAACTCAAAAATCAAACAAATTGCCTCGGGTCGTTTTGGCGTAACCCCTGCGTATTTGCGCTCAGCGGAGGTCATGCAAATCAAAGTCGCTCAGGGTGCTAAGCCGGGTGAGGGCGGTCAGCTGCCAGGCGGTAAGGTCAATGCGCTGATCGCGCGTTTGCGCTATTCAGTGCCTGGCGTGACCTTGATCTCACCGCCACCGCATCATGATATTTATTCTATCGAAGATTTAGCCCAGCTGATCTTCGATCTCAAACAAGTCAATCCTGATGCACTAGTTTCAGTCAAGCTCGTTTCGCGTCCGGGGGTCGGTACGATCGCTACTGGCGTTGCCAAAGCTTATGCTGATTTAATTACCATCTCAGGCTATGATGGCGGCACCGCGGCATCGCCGCTGTCTTCTATTCATCATGCCGGCTCACCATGGGAGCTAGGTCTAGCTGAGACTCATCAATCGCTACGCGTCAACGGTCTACGCGACAAAGTACGTATCCAAACCGATGGCGGTCTCAAGACAGGGCTTGATGTGGTAAAAGCCGCTATCTTAGGTGCAGAGAGCTTCGGATTTGGTACCACGCCGATGATTGCCGTAGGTTGTAAATATCTGCGTATCTGTCACTTAAATAACTGCCCGACAGGGGTTGCCACCCAAAAAGCTAAACTGCGCGATGAGCATTATATTGGCGAGGCGGAGATGCTCATTAACTTCTTTAAATTTGTCGCCACCGAAACCCGTGAATGGCTCGCGGTGCTCGGTGTGCGCAGTATGGAGGAGCTGGTCGGACGTACGGATCTGCTTGAGATACTAGAAGGTAATACTGATAAGCAGCGCCATTTGGATCTGACGCCACTGCTGTTTAGCCATCCTGCAAGCAGTGGCAAACCGCAAACTTGCCAAGTTGAGCGCAATGAGCCGTTTGACAAAGGCTTACTCGCTGAGCAAATGATCAGCGATATGATGCTCACTATTCGCCAAGGCTTAGGCGGTGACTACAGCTATTACGTCGGCAACTGCGATCGCTCTATCGGCGCGCGGATATCTGGTGAGATTGCGCAGCATTGGGGTAACCTTGGTATGAGTGATATGCCTATCAAGCTGCATCTCACCGGTACTGCAGGTCAGAGTTTGGGCGTATGGAACGCCGGCGGCCTGCATATCGAGCTTGAGGGTGATGCCAACGATTATGTCGGTAAAGGTATGGCAGGTGGCGAGATTGTTATCTACCCGCCAAAAGACTCTAACTTTGCCGCTAAAGATACTGCTATCATTGGTAATACTTGTCTATATGGCGCGACGGGCGGTAAGTTATACGTAGCAGGTACGGCAGGCGAGCGCTTTGGCGTACGTAACTCAGGCGTTCATGCGGTTGTAGAAGGTACAGGCGATCACTGCTGCGAATATATGACCGGTGGTATCATCACTGTACTTGGAAAAACGGGCCTGAATTTTGGTGCTGGTATGACCGGTGGTTTCGCTTACATACTCGATATGGAAGGCGACTTCTTTGATCGCTGTAATCACGAGTTGATCGATCTAAACCGTATCTCTAGCGAGCAGACCGAAGCGCATCGTATTTATTTGCATCAAGTGATTGAAAACCATGTGGCTAAGACCGGCAGCGCTTGGGGTCAGACGATTTTGGCAGATTTTGATTATTACGTGCGCAAGTTTTATTTGGTTAAGCCAAAAGCAGCTAGTATTGCCAATTTACTCAATACCACGATGGCAGATCCGCAGTAGCGTATCAGAACCGCTGCGCTTTATATGCGCAAATGCTTTAAGCAGGTCAGTGATGCTGCGAGCTCATAAAGACACGATTCTGTATTGAGAAGCTGGTCTTTATCGTTCATCACTACCCACTATCAAAGAGATTATGATTATGGCAAAACGTTTAGAAAATAGCTTTCAGTTTTTGGATGTTCCCAGACTTGAACCGCTAAAAAAAGACATCGTCACTCGCGCGACTGAGTTTGTAGAGATTTACACGCCCCAAGATACTGAGTTGGTAGCCAACCAAGCGCATCGTTGTCTTGAATGTGGTAATCCTTATTGCGAATGGAAATGCCCGGTACATAACTACATTCCCAATTGGCTAAAGCTGGCAACCGAAGGACAGATTTTTCAAGCGGCTGAATTATGCCATCGCACTAACACTTTGCCTGAGGTTTGCGGCCGCGTCTGTCCGCAGGATCGTCTTTGTGAAGGCGCTTGTACCTTGAACGACGGCTTTGGCGCGGTGACTATCGGCAATGTCGAAAAGTATATTAACGATACCGCTTTTGCCTTAGGCTGGCGTCCTGATATGTCTAATGTCGTCTGGACGGATAAAAAAGTCGCGATTATCGGCGCAGGGCCAGCGGGGTTAGGCTGCGCTGATATCTTAGTCAGAAATGGCGTCAAGCCTATTGTCTTTGATAAGCGTCCTGAGATCGGCGGACTACTTACCTTTGGTATTCCTGAATTCAAAATGGAAAAAGACGTCATGCGCAATCGCCGCACCATCTTTGAAGATATGGGCATTGAGTTTCGTCTTAATACTGAAATCGGCACTGATGTCACTATCGATGAGCTGATGGACGATTATGATGCGGTGTTTATGGGGATGGGCACTTATACTTATATGCGTGGCGGCTTTGCTGGCGAAGAACTTGAAGGCGTCTATGATGCGCTTGATTTTTTAATTGCCAATGTTAATCGCTGCAATGATTGGGAAAAAGACCCGACCGAATACATCGATCTGAAAGGTAAAAAAGTGGTGGTGCTGGGTGGCGGCGATACGGCGATGGACTGTAACCGTACGAGTATTCGCCAAGGTGCGGAGCGCGTGGTCTGCGCTTATCGCCGTGATGAAGAAAATATGCCAGGTTCGCGCCGTGAAGTGGTCAATGCGCGTGAAGAAGGGGTTGAGTTCTTATTCAATCGTCAGCCGACTGAGATCATTGGTCTCAATGGTAAGGTCAATGGGGTTAAAGTAGTGACTACGCAGTTGGGCGCGCCGGACAATCGTGGTCGCCAGCGCCCTGAGCCGATTGCTAATTCAGAAGAGATCATCGAGTGCGATGCAGTGATTATGGCCTTTGGTTTTCGTCCGAGTCCTGCCGATTGGTTCGATAGCCAGCAAGTCGCGATGGATGCTTCAGGTCGCGTGGTGGCTGTCGAGGATCAGACCTATAAGTTTCAGACTAACAACCCCAAAATATTTGCCGGTGGCGATATGGTGCGTGGCTCTGACTTAGTCGTTACCGCGATATGGGAAGGCCGAGAAGCCGCTGAAGGTATTTTAGATTATTTAGACGTTTAAAAAGTAAAGATCAGATATAAAATAAGTTTTTTAAACGCTATTGATAATATAAATAACGTCTTTTAAACGCGCACAAGTTTTAATTTTTATATTCTATGCTAGCATGTTTATATCCATAACGCCTTTTGTCCAGTAATGGATAACAGGCGTTTTTTATTATATTAATAAGAGTGTTGTTCAGTGAAATCGTCCCTTTGGCAGCGTATTAGTGCGCCATTCGTTGAGCCTTATGCACGGTACTTGCATGCCGATGTTTTGCATGCCATGCGCTTAGGTGTGGCGGTATTGACCGCTTTGCTGCTCAATAATCTGACCAACTTACCCCATGGTGAGTGGACGACTATCACCGTGTTTGTGATTTTGGGTTTGCTGCAATATCAAGGCGCAATCTATACCAAGGCCAAAGAGCGTATCTTAGGAACCATACTTGGGGTGGTAGTAGGTTTAGGGTTTATTTGGCTGAGCAAAGACATCGGTGAGTGGATATGGCTTTACTACCTATCGATAGGGGTAATTAGCGGGATTATAGGCTACGTCGCGGTCAAGCAGCTAGGCTACATCGGACTGCTTACCGGTATTACCATGTTGATGATTGTCTCAAGCCCTGATCAGAGTAATATCGGCCAAGACGGCTTATATCGCGCTTTTAATATCTTAATTGGCGCAGGCGTTGCAGTAGCCGCCACGCTGATTTTGCCACTGAAATCGACGCTGATGTGGCGGTTTTTATTGGCTAATAATTTAGAGTCTTGTAGTAATCTCTATGCTGGGGTCGGTGATCATATCGATGCCGAGAGCCTAACCGATAGACCTTTTCAGTATGCTGAGGTGACAAGCTTACCTGATCTTATTCATCCGACTTATCCGGCTAGGAGCGCTATCCCTGATGTCCCTGTCAACAAGGCGCTGATTAAAGAGCTACAAAAGATTAATAAGCGCCTGCTAGCCGTGCGGCCCCATATGGCAGCAACCGCTAGCGAGTCTGGTATTGACAAAGAAACCCTTGAGACCATCCAGCGCTCACATCGCAATATCATTGGTACTATTGATTTGTTGTTAAGTGCGGCGCCCCGCTTAGCCAATATCGAGATCGACGAGGACAATCACATCCTGCTGATGCATTATCAGCACGAGTTGACCCACGCGATGCAGCATATGGCGGCCGTACTACGCAGTCCAAGCGATGAGGTGTTTCGCCCGATTACTCGCATCAAAGTGATTGAATATCCAAGCGTGCAGCATCTCGCCTTTGAATGGCAAGGCTATTTTTGGTTAACGCAAACCTTGCAAGCGCAGTTGCAGCGGCTTAGTGATCTATTACAAACCACTAATTCGCAGTGGTATTCAGCCTCTGGTCTGAGATATCAACGCCGCGAACAGCATAGAATGAGAGAGCAAGGTCATGAGACGGACTTGCACTTATAAGCAATGTACAACAGACACTAAGCTCAAAGAATAAAAAAACGCTAACGATTAAAGTTAGCGTTTTTATTATTTATGATCAACTTTTTTATTTAACGACTTGTCTTTAGCATATCCCAATACTGCTGATACACTTGCAGTGCTTCATCACCGACATCTTCTTGGAATTCGGCTTTAGCAAGTACTTCTTTAGACGGATAAATCGTTGGGTTATTACGCACGCTCTCGTCCATCAACTCACGCGCTGCTAAGTTAGGCGAAGCATAACCAATCTCTTCGCTAACGATTTTGGCATTTTCAGGCTGCAAGAGATAATCGATAAATTGATGCGCAGCGTCGACGTTTTTAGCATTTTTTGGAATGACAAAGTTATCCATCCACAGTATCGCGCCCTCAGTTGGATATTTATAAACTAAGCTCGTTAGACCTTCGTCATTCGCCATCACCGCTTCACCGTTCCAAGTCATCCCTAGATTGGTCTCGCCTTCGATATAAGGGATACGGGTGGCGTCTGAATTAAAGGTTTTGACATTGGGCATGATAGTGGTGAGCTTATCATAAGCCGCCTTAATCTCGTCAGGATTTTTACTATTGCCAGAATAGCCTAGAGTCAACAGCGCCATACCGAATACTTCGCGCATGTCATTCATCAGCATCACCTGATTCTTGTACTCAGGACGCCACAAGTCATCCCAGCTATTGACCGTCGCCGGATCAACCGCGTCACCGTTAATCGCAAGGCCCGTGCTGCCCCACATATAAGGGATAGAGTATTTATTATCGGGATCGACTTTAGTATTAGTAAAGGAGGTATCCAAATTGCTAAAGTTGCTCAGCTTTGATTGATCAATCTCTTGCAATAGCCCTTCGTTTGCCATTTTTTCGACATAATAAGTAGAAGGCACGGCAAGATCATACTGGCTTGAATCATCGAGTAATTTAAGCTTGGCATACATCGCTTCGTTAGAGTCAAAAGTGGTGTAATTGACCGAAATGCCGGTCTCCTTCTCAAAGCCATCAAGGATCTCTTGCGGCATGTACTCTGACCAGTTATACAAGTTCAGGGTGACTTCGCTATCAGCCGCGCCTTCGACTGCTGAATTATCAGAGTTGCTACAGCTTGCTAGTGCTAAGCCTACGGCTATGCTAAGCAATAGTTTTGGCATAATTGTTACAACCGAGCGAGTGGCAGGATTTGCAGAAAATCCGTGTAATGATGGGCTCAAAATATCTCTCCTAAAATAAATATAAGTCAGTAATGCCTATTTATATCTTTATGGTTATGATTTAGCCTGATTTAAAGGCCATTGTCAAAATCAGCTCGCTCTAATAGAGAATAATAAACTAAGGGTAGCTAGGTTAATGCGCGCTGTAAATAATGCTAGGTATGCTATGATTGCTAAAATTTATGTCAGCACCGATAAAACGTCCAATATTAACTATCATAATATAACAAAGGATAAAATGATGACTCAGATGGCTATACCCAAACTTCTTATTGATAAAGTAGTCCTCGTCACCGGTAGTAGCCGGGGCCTTGGAGCTCAAATCGCTCAGCAAATGGCTGCTGCTGGCGCTCATGTCTGTGTCAATTATCTAAACAATGAAAAGGCGGCCGAGCAAGTCGTTACCGATATCAAAGCCGCTGGTGGCCAAGCTTTTGCTTATCAAGCGGATGTCACTGAGCTAGAAGAAGTGCAAGCGATGGCGCAAGCAGTGATTAAACATTTTGGCCGCCTTGATGTATTAGTCAATAATGCCTTGCCTCATTATCAATTTGACCCTAGCGCTGACAATACCAGTATCGAGACCGTCGAGTGGTCGCATTTCTCTCAGCAGATTGACGGCATCGTCAAAGGTGCGGTCAACACTGTACAAGCGGTGTTACCACAGATGAAAGCGCAGCAAATGGGTAAGATTATCAATATCTCAACCAACCTAATCTACAACCCTGTAGTGACTTACTATGATTACACTACCGCCAAATCTGCGCTAGTAGGGCTCACTCGCAACCTAGCCAGCGAGCTTGGACCGCACGGTATTCGCGTTAATTTATTAGCAGGCGGGCTACTAAAAACCACTGACGCCAGTAGGTTAACGACTGAGGAGGTGTTTGATTATATCGCCACCACTACGCCGCTGCGTCAGGCGACCTCGGTTGCCGACTTTGCCAACTCAGTATTGCTAATGGCTTCAGATTTGAGCGCCGCTATAACCGGTCAGTCCATCGCCGTTGATGGCGGTTTGACCATGCCCTAGAGCTTGAGGGTGATAAATATAATAAGAAGAATATTAAGATAAGAGAGATGATATGAACAACCAAAAACGCGCAGGAATCATAACCGCTCTAATCGGGCTAGTCGCTTTAATTGTCTTACTAAACGCTAGTACTTCTGCGTCTATTATTAATTGGCCAATGGAAGCTTACTTAGGGACGGTCTTCACGATTGGATGGATGACGGGCGTGCCTGACTTTTTAGCTTATATTTTAGCAATTGTGGTTTTTGTGGTTGTCATTGGCGTTTGTTATAAATTGGGCAGTTGGCTTTATAAGATAATGTCAGCGAAAGGGTAGTTGTTCAGAGCGTGGCGTGAGTGTGTATGCTTGATTAACCGCATATAAAAAGACAAAAAATATTAAAAATGGCCTCAACATCGCCTTCTTTAACAGATAGAAATATGCAGGTTATAGGCCATCTTTCTTTAATGGTTTAGCTCGGCGCTTGTCCCTCGCGCAAAAGCAGAGCATAGCTTTCCCTTTGCAGACGGGCAAAGCAGTGCTTTGCTATTTCCGTCCTCACGCACAGCTCTCGGCTTCTTTAAGACGCCAAATCCAAACGCTCAAGCACCGCTTGAATGCCGCGCTCCTCAATAGTGCCCGTGACAAAGTCAGCGCGTGCTATTAAGGCAGGCTGCGCATCGCCCATCGCCACCGCGAAGCCAACCAGATCAAACATCTCTAAATCATTAAAACCGTCACCAAACGCCATACAGTCACTAGCATCAACGCCGTAATGCTGACAGACATCCAAAATACCGCGCGCTTTTGAGGCTTCAATCGGTAAGATATCTGCACCCGTATTGTGCCAATGCACAAGCTTGAGATCGTACTTGGCAAAGTCCACCTCTTGCATCTTCTCTTGCTGATTATTAAAAAATACTGAGCACTGATAGACTTCACTAGTCTGGTGATAAAAGGGATCGACGATAGAGTTTGGCGTACGCGCATTAAACTCACGCAAGCGCTCATTTTCACCTGACCAGGCGATATGGGTCGCTGAATCAAACTTGTGTATCAAATCGCTGGCTTGGCATAGCTCTACAATTTTGGTTGTTTGTTTATTCGACAAGGGATAGTGACTGATTCTATTATGATTATCAAAACTATATTGACCATTCATACAGAT
This sequence comes from Psychrobacter sp. 1Y11, assembly GCF_052259045.1. NCBI lineage: Bacteria > Pseudomonadati > Pseudomonadota > Gammaproteobacteria > Moraxellales > Moraxellaceae > Psychrobacter > Psychrobacter sp. 1Y11. Next base: position 283,411 of record NZ_JBQQER010000003.1, on the reverse strand, counting down.
GATCGAATCGAGTACGTTGGCCTCTAGTAGCACCAAAATATCAGGCGGCAGTATCGCTTTTGAGCGCCCTGTCGAGATGACGAGTTTGACATCAGACTGAGCTAGCGCTTCAAGCGTCGCTTGATTATGCTTAGCTATAATGCCTTTACGGCTGAGCGTGTCATCGATATCAAAAAAGATGATCTTGGGTGTCGGGATTTTACTCGCCGCTCGCGCACCGCTGGCTTTGAATTCGGTAAACATAGCTATCCTTGTCTTACTTAAATTTGCATTCTTTTAAGCTTCTTTATCTAACTGCGCTAAAAACTCATTGGCATTTTTTAGGTGCTCTTTTTGCTGAGATTTATCCATCTTATCCCACATCGACAGCAGCATACCGATACGCGGGTTCTTTGCAAAAAAGTCGCGATGTACATGCATAAAGCGCCAAAACAGTCCGTCCCAAATAGCCGCCCATTCGAGTAGCTCGCCTTTGGACTTGGTCTGATAATCACTCATTTTATTAATATAGTTACTACCACTGATATAGGGTTTCGTCGCCATTAGGCCACCATCGGCGAACTGACTCATGCCATAGATGTTGGGCACCATCACCCAATCATAGGCGTCGATAAATAGCTCCATAAACCACTGGTAGACCTCATCAGGGTCAAACTCACAGAGCAGCATAAAGTTGCCAAAGATCATGAGGCGCTCGATGTGATGCGCATATCCTGTTTTCAGCACTTTTTTAATCGTCGTATCGATCGGCTCAATGCCAGTATCACCGGTATAAAAACTTGGCGGTATTTTGCGCGTAAAGCCCCAAAAGTTACTGCTGCGCTGTTTGCGACCGATATACTCGTAGAGTCCGTACATAAACTCGCGCCAGCCAATAATCTGGCGGATAAAGCCCTCTAACGAGTTAATCGGAATATCGTATTCCTCGCTAACCTCAAGCGTACGCGTCACTACTTGCTCAGGGGTGAGCAGACCCGTATTAAGCATGGGCGTCAATATACTATGATGCAAGACATGCTCGCTTGCGACGATAGCGTCTTCATATTTACCAAAGTCTTTAAAGCGTGTCGCTAAAAAGTCCTCAAGCCACACTTCCGCCTCGTCATGAGTGGTCGGATAGCGAAAATCAGGATTCGCCTCGCCATAATGGCTGCCAAAATTGTCCTCAACGTAGCTTATCGCTTCCTCGTACCGCTCAGTTAACTTAGGAAACTTGATCGCAGGCGGCGTCTGTTTACGTGGGTATTTTTTACGGTTGTCCTCATCAAACGACCACTGTCCGCCGATAGGCTCATCGTCTTCATTAACGAGTATCTTTTCACGCTTGCGCTGCTCTATATAGAAGTCATGATGGAACAGGCGGTTGTCGCGAAAAAACTCGCAATAGACAGGCAAAGGATTCAAAAACATCGGCGTTGGTGAACAATCAAAGTCAATATCAGCGTCTAGTACGGCCTGCTGGACGTACATACTCAGCCAGTCATCAACCAGATCAATACAATAAATTTTTGCAATAGCAGCATCGTTTTTGCTGCTGACAAAGCTCGCAACCAGCTTGCGGCAGTCGCTATACTCATGGCTTGATTCGATGTAGTGTACGGTTTTGCCCGCGTCCTTTAGAGTTTGCTCATAAGCTTTCATACTCGCGCGGTGCAGTACTAGCTTTTGCTTATGAAAGGGATACTGAGTAAAGTATAAATCCTCTTCAATTAGGTAGCACACGTCCTGCCAAAGGCTCACGTTGGCAAACAGCTGATGCGGGAAGATTAAGCTGACTTTTTTACTCATAAGTTAAGCTTATATTAACTATGACAACTCATTATAAATGAGCTATTGCCGTGTTGTAAGGTAGGGTTGTGTTACTGATTAAGTGCTAAAACGCTACGTAAGATTTTATTGTTGCCCATAACCGAAAAGACTTTTGTTTTAGACGCTCTATAAATCACATGGCAAAACCACCATATACGTAAGCACTAAACCGAGTATGAATAACAAAAATGAGAGCGAGCCAATGACCACAGCGACCAACGACACAAGCCAGCGAGAGCGCGACGATGATTTATTTAGCATCACGCCACGTCACCCTGATAGTCGCCTTGAGGCGGATTGGTTGTTTCTGTATAACAAGTTGCCGCCTGATCAATGGTTTGGCGCGGATTACGCCTACAAGACCTCAGGCTGGCTAAAAGTGCATACCAATATACGCAAACGCCAACGTATATTGATGCAAATCAGTGACGCCTATCAAAACGGCGAGTTTGATTGGGCAGAGTATCGCTCGCAAATCCTTAAACGCATCAATATGCATATCCTAAAGTTGCATCAGCATCATGGGGTAGAGGACGAAGGATTCTTCCCTGAGTTTGTCAGTATGTACCCCAAGCTTGCGCCTGCCTTTGAGATACTGGGTAAGGATCACGACTATCTCAACGCGCTGCTTGATGAATTGCAAATTCAAAACGATGCGCTGGCAAGAAGTGAGGTAGAGGATAAGGCGCTGGCTAAGGAATTGCACGACACGCTAGTCAAAGTGACCGATTTACTGCAGCAGCATCTGACCGATGAAGAGGATTTAGTCATTCCTATATTGGGGCTGAGGCAGAGTTAGGGGTGATTTATCACTTTTAAAGTGTGTTCTACGTATCTTTTCAAGATGCTACTAACTCAATCGGTGCGTGAAACGTATTCTACGGTAATTTAGTTTTTTAAACCAAAATCCATATTTTAAGACACAAATTGAATAAGGCTTCTGTCGTTGTTAAAATTAACATATTTTGAATCGATGGCTAATATTTTTTGTTCAATTTCATGCTCTGAAAGATGCTGCAATATCGTATGGTTTGGAACTTGAGACTTCAACTTATCAACTAAGTTAGATAAGACAACCCAGTTTTCGGTGTTATTGTTTTCTTTAGATATTTGGATAACCGTTTTATCAACTATATCAATAAAGAGGGGAAAGTTGAATTTTCTGACAAACATATGGCTGTCTTCGATTTTGCATTCAAACTTAACTAGTTTTTTTAATAGTCCTGACAGCTTGGCTCGTCCATACGTTCGGGTGTCAAAGTCTGGTCTAACGTTATTAATATAATTGCCTATTATCGCTAAACTCGCCCAACCTTCATCATCTGAATTGTCTTTAATAGCTTTATAAATTAAATTAAGAGTAGGGATATCAATATCAGAGTTTTTACTGTCAGTTGAGCTTGATTGCACACCTGCTAATTTGCTCTCACTTCTGATTTTATCTGAGCTAACCTGAGAAGCTGTTTCGCTTGCTATTGATATTTTATTTTCAGAGTCAGTTAGTAAATTTTCAACATAAATAAATTTATCACAAGCATTCACGAATGATTTAACAGTACTTTTTTTCCCAAACCCATAGACAAGCAAGCCGCTTTCACGAATGCGAGAGGCAAGTGGAGTGAAATCACTATCACTTGAAACTATACAGAAACCATCGACATCTCCTGCATACAGTATATCCATAGCATCAATAACTAATTTCATATCGGTAGCATCTTTTTGAGCAACATAAGCAAACTGTTGCACAGGTGTGATAGCGTTTGGCAATAACTTATCTCGCCACGATTGAAGTGCTTCTACACTCCAATCACCATAGATACGTTTGACACTAGCAATGCCATATTTTGCAATCTCTTCTAAGATAGGCTCTATACTGCGATGTGATGAGTTATCAGCATCGATTAATACGGCAAATTTTTTCATCAACCAACCTCAACCCCAGTCACATTCTGAAAGCCCCTCGGCAACTGACCACCGCGATTACCACGACTGCCTTTATAATTTGCCAAATCCATCGGCTTTAAGGTCACATGACGTTTGCCAGCGGTGATAATTAAGCTGTCCTGTAAGCTTAATGGCGTGACAGCCAATACCTCTTCATCGCCTTTAAGCGTAATCATCTTATTACCTTTGCCGCGCGCTTGTTCCGGTAAATCATCAAGCGCAAATATCAGCAAGTAACCTGCATTCGTCACCACAGCGACATTATCAGGGGCAGCTTTATTGGTACTATCACCGTCTTCAGTGTTAGCGCTATTCTCTATTGCTGTATCGATACGAACGACAGGCAACAACTTGCTATCCGTCGCTAGAGTGATGATTTTCTTACCTGCTTTTTGGTTACTATCAAGATTACCGATAGTATTGATAAAGCCATAACCTGCGGAACTGGCAAGAATGATACGTTGGTCGTCCGCGCCGGTTAATAGCTGCTCAAAGCTTGCGCCTGCAGGTGGTTTAAGGACACTAGTCAGCGGATCGCCTTGACCACGCGCGGAGGCGAGATTGTGCGCATCGATACTATAGCTACGTCCGGTACTATCGAGCACGTAGATTTTTTCGTTAGACTTACCGCGTACATAAGCTTGATAGCTATCACCAGAGCGATAGCTCATACCTTGGGCATCGACTTCGTGACCTTTAGCGGCGCGTATCCAGCCCGCTTTAGATAAGATAGCGGTAATCGGCTCGCTAGGTATAAGGTCTGACTCTTTGAGCGCTTGCGCTTCATCGCGCTCGACCAGTGGCGACATACGCTCGTTGCCGTGCTCTTTCATATCCGCCGTTAGCTCATCGATAATAAGTGCTGTTAGGCTCTCTGGATTATCGAGATATTCTTGTAGTTTGGCACGCTCAGCAGCGAGCTCGTCTTGCTCGCTACGCAGTTCGATCTCCTCAAGTTTAGCCAATTGACGCAGACGTATGTCCAAGATAGCATTGGCTTGAATGTCAGTGAGATCATAATCTTGCATCAAAGTGGCTTTGGGATCGTCCTCTTCACGGATGATACGAATCACTTCATCGATATGCAGATACGCTATCAATAATCCTGCCAAAATATGCAAGCGCTTATCGATTTTATCGAGGCGGAACTGAACGCGGCGGGTAACCACCGAACGCCGGCAGACCAGCCATTCTTCCAAGATTTCTTTCAAGTTTTTGACTTGCGGCTTACCGTTAAGGCCAATCATATTCATATTGACGCGGTAATTGCTCTCAAGATCGGTGCTGGCAAACAGATGACTCATCACGCGCTCAACATCAACCCGCGTTGATTTGAGCTCTAAGACGATACGGCAAGGGTTTTCATGATCAGACTCATCATGGATATCGACCACCCAAGGCAGTTTTTTATCCGTCATGAGCTTAGCGATTTGCTCTTGAATTTTATTACCGGAGACTTGATAGGGTAGAGCGTCGATGATGACGAGGTTCTTTTCTTTGGGGTCGATATGGAAAGTGGCGCGCATTTTATAGCTACCGCGTCCGCTCTCATACATAGCTTGCAGATCTTTTTTACTGGTGATGATCTCAGCAGGAGTTGGCAAGTCTGGTGCCGGTATCGATTGTGTCAACTGTTTAACCGAGAGCTCAGGATTTTTTAGCAGGCGAATTGCAGCGCGCACCACCTCATTAAGGTTGTGCGGCGGGATATCCGTTGCCATGCCTACCGCGATACCTGTGGTGCCATTGAGTAAGATATTGGGCAGACGCGCGGGCAGAGTCATGGGCTCTTGCATAGAGCCATCGAAGTTATCTTGCCAATCGACTGTGCCTTGTCCCAGCTCGGCAAGCAAAGTATTGGCATAAGCGGACATTTTGGCTTCGGTATAACGCATCGCGGCAAAGGATTTGGGATCGTCAGGGCTACCCCAGTTGCCTTGACCGGTGATCAGCGGATAGCGATAGCTAAACGGCTGCGCCATCAGCACCATGGCTTCATAACAGGCGCTGTCGCCGTGTGGATGGTATTTACCAAGTACATCACCGACGGTACGCGCTGACTTTTTTGGTTTGGCGCTCGCTTTTAGACCCAGCTCGCTCATCGCGTAGACGATACGGCGCTGTACGGGTTTGAGACCATCGGCGATATTGGGTAGCGCGCGATCCATGATGACGTACATGGCATAGTTGAGATAGGCTTGTTCGGTGAATTCCGCCACAGAACGACTATCCATCGCCTCAGTTGCTAAGAGGGCAGGATCGTTATCGATAATATCAGACATAACTTGAGGTTCGCTTTTGCAAAGGGATTATTTTGGAATGATGTTTTAAAATGACGATTAAAATTGGCGTCATACAATGCAGTTATTGATTATAAAAATAGCTATATTATAAAGATAAAAGGAATAAGGTATAAAAATTCGTTAGTGCTATCGTAAAGCAATTTATGCTATTTAAAAAGACCTATAGCACAATAGACGACAGGTCATGACGCCCTGATACTCTATCTTAAATAGGGCTTTAGGGATGGATTTTATAGAGGGAGTTCAGTAGTATAAATAAAGGCCTACCTCTCATTACAAGGATGTTACTTATGTCACTCTCATCTACTAAGGACTTTCGCTTGCAAGAATTGTCGACTAGTACCTTACTTGTCAGTATTTTGGCGGCTCTAAGTTTAAGCGCTTGCAGCTCACAGCAAAGCGTCGCGACGGCTAGCGACAATAGCAGCCGCATGATAGAAAGTGAAGTTTCAGTGACTTCTGCGCCGGTTGTAGTGTCAGCGCCAGCATCTCAAGTCAGGCGAAAGGCCACAAACTCGCAAGCGACAAGCCAATCTATGAGCCAGGCCAATGTGCTCTATGATATCTCCTCAGAGCCAGCCATTATTAGACCTGCGCCTATAGTAGTAGAGCAAACCGGTGATAATTACCAAAAAAACATCGCCAATCCTATCAATCGTACGATAGATAATCCAGTAGCGACGCTATCTATCGATACCGACACCGGCAGCTATAGCAATGTGCGCCGCTATCTCAACGAAGGCCAGATGCCGCCTGCCGATGCGGTCAGAATCGAGGAGATGATCAATTATTTCCCTTATGATTTTTCCAATAGTCAGCGTTTAGGGCAAGCGCCATTTGTGGTAGAAACAGAGATTGTCGATTCGCCTTGGGATAGAGTCGATCAGGCCAATCAAATTCTGAAGGTCGGTATCAAAGCTGTCGATCCGGCCCAGTATACCCGTAGCGTGAATACTCAGCTGCCACCGGCCAATTTAGTGTTTTTGGTCGATGTCTCAGGCTCTATGAATTCCTCTGATAAATTGACGCTTGCTAAAGCCACTTTAAACTTACTTGCTAAGCAGCTGCGCGCTGAGGATACTATCAGTATTGTCACTTATTCAGGTAGTACCCGAGTAGCGCTAGCACCGACGAGCGGTGATAAGACAGCCACCATCCAAGCGGCAATCAATAGTCTAAAAGCAGCGGGTAGTACTAATGGCGAGGACGCGCTCAAGCTCGCTTATGAACAAGCCAGTCAAACGTTAAAGAAAGGCAGTATCAATCGTATCTTGATGCTGACCGATGGCGATTTCAATGTCGGCATTAGCGATGTCGATGAGATGCTAGATTTGGTCAAAGCCAATCGCGATCGCGGTATCTCCTTATCCACCTTGGGCTTTGGTCGCGGCAATCTCAACGATTATATGATGGAGCAAATGGCGGATAACGGTAATGGTAATTATAGCTATATAGACAGCTTAAGCGAGGCCAAAAAAGTGTTGGACGATGAATTAAATGCCACCTTCAATACCGTCGCTAGCGATGTGAAGATTCAGCTAGAGTTCAACCCTACACAGGTCGATGAATGGCGTTTAATAGGTTATGAAAATCGTGTATTAGCCGAAGAAGACTTCAATAATGACAAGATTGATGCCGGCGAGTTAGGCGCTGGCAAGGCCGTAGTCGCCTTATTTGAACTTACGCCCAAAGGGGAAAAAGGTGCAACCTCGCCGCGTCGCTATGCTGATAATATAAAAACGGCAACTAGTAATAAAGGTAATAATAAAGAGCTAGGCTTTTTGAAAATTCGCTACAAAGCGACCCCGCAATCATCCTCACAATTGCTGGAGGTGCCAATTGCTACGGTAAATAAAAGAACTTCCTTAATGAGCGCGCATCCCGATACCCAGTTTGCGGTGGCAGTAGCGAGCTTCGGACAGCGTCTACAACAAAGCCCTTATATTAATGACTGGCAGTATCGCGATAGCACCCAGCTTGCCAACCAAAGTCTCAGCTATCAAACGGTCAATGACACTAATGGTCTGCGCCGAGGCTTTGTCGAATTAACGGAGCTTGCGGAAGCTCTACAACCTATAAAAAACAAACAATAGTAGGTAGTAGGAGAGCAGCGATTACCGAAAGCTAGCGTTATTATTCGTGAGCAATTTCAAGGATGGTTGAACAGGAAGACTTTAGTTTGGTAAATATTATTACTACTTTCATTGATGCAGTACTCTTTATCTAACTAATAAGGAATACTTTTGATTAAAATAGTAACCGTCAAGTCAGTTTGCACACGCAAGTAACATTCTTTTATATTGAGTAGTCTGTACAAAGTGTGTATGTTAAGGGTTACGCGGGTGTCCAATCAATTATTTTACCCTTTACTATTTTATTAGGAGCAAGAAGATTATGGAAAATCAAGTAAACTCAACCCGTAATAATAACCCTGTTTGGCTAAAGACTTATGAAGATCTCGGGCTGACTTATGATATCAAAATGCCGCCTGAAAACAGCTCACTTATCGATATCGTCGAAAAGAGCTTCGTCGATTTTAGTAGTAGAACAGCTTTTATTTGCATGGGCTCTTCTATTACCTTCCAAGAAGTAGATGAATATAGCAAGCAAGTCGCTGTTTATCTGCAGTCGCTAGGGCTGACGAAAGGCGACAAAGTAGCCGTCATGATGCCGAACATCTTACAGCTTCCCGTTACCGTTATCGGTGTGCTACGCGCAGGCCTCACCTTAGTTAACGTCAACCCTCTATACACCACCTCAGAGCTTGAGCATCAGCTGACAGATTCAGACGCCAAAGCGCTAATCATGGTCGAAAACTTCGCCAAAACTTACCAAGATATCGGCCGTGACGTCGTTGATAATGTCGTCATCACTGGTATGGGCGATATGATGGGCGCGCTTAAAGGCTTTATGGTCAATACGGTCGTACGCCATGTCAAAAAGATGGTCCCTGATTACAATATTCGTAATAGCATCAGCTTCAAAAACATGCTGAAAAAGAGTCCAGCCCGTAAGTATAAGCGTCCAGATGATATTACTATGAGCGATATCGCTGTACTGCAATATACAGGTGGTACAACTGGAGTCGCTAAAGGCGCTATGCTCACCCATAGAAACTTAATTGCCAACTTAGTGCAAAGTAATACTTTCTTGGGAAGCGCCTTTGATGAGTTTGATAAGCGCGGCGAGCAGCCTGTTATTATGACCGCCCTGCCGCTGTATCATATTTTCTCCTTTACGGTCTGCGGCATGTTCGGTATTTATCGCGGTTGTATTGGTCTATTAGTGCCAAACCCACGTGACTTAGATAGCCTGATGAAAGCTTATGAAGCCAATCCGCCTTCGTTCTTCCCGGCGGTCAATACCTTATTTAACGCGCTTGCCATCAATGAGAAATTCAAAGCCATGGATCATAGCAAACTGCTCGTCTCTATGGGCGGCGGTATGGCAGTACTAAGCTCAACCGCTGAAAAATGGCGTCAAGTGACCGGCAACATTATCCTGCAAGGCTATGGTCTGTCGGAGACCTCTCCAGTATCAACGGCAAACCCAATCAATAGCACCACCTTTACTGGAACTATCGGTGTGCCTATGCCGGGCACTGAAATCGCCATTATCGATGATGAAGGTAATGAAGTCGCGCTAGGCGAGCGCGGTGAGATTGGGGTGCGAGGCCCGCAGGTAATGAAAGGCTATTGGCAGCGTAAAGAGGCCACCGCTGAGGTCATGACTGATGATGGTTATTTCTTAACCGGTGATATCGGTATCATGGGTGAGGATGGCTACGTGACGATTGTGGATCGCAAAAAGAATATGATCTTAGTCTCAGGTTTCAACGTTTATCCGACTGAAGTTGAAGAGGTGATGTCAGGTCATCCTAAAATCGTTGAGTGCGGCGTCATCGGTATCGATAATGGCGAGAGCGGTGAGGTGCCAAAGATCTTTGTGGTGCGTCAAGACGACAGCTTAACCAAAGAAGAAGTATTGAAATATAGCCAAGACAACCTTACTGGCTATAAGCGCCCGCGTTATGTTGAGTTCATCGATGAGCTACCAAAGTCTAACGTAGGCAAGATTTTGCATAAAGATTTGCGTGATATGGAAGCCAAAAACAACGCTTAAGTTAAATTTAGCGAGTGATAAGCTACTATTCAAACCAGGTTAAAAATTTCAGATATTAAATGTCTGATATTAGCAAATAGAGATAAGGTGGCCACGAGCTGCCTTATCTTTTTTTTGTGCCACTTTTTTTGTATCGCAGGGTTTTGCTTAGCGATAGAGAATTTTTAGCAAAAATGCTATAGTCGCTAGCACTAGAATCCTGTAATTTTACTAAATAAAGAGTGCTTTTTAATAATGACATTCTAAATACTACCTTAAATTGACTCATTTAGGACCATTTATGACTGAGAATAACAAGGCTTCATCGCCCGCCATCCAAAATGAATTTCCGACGATACCGAACATACCTAGTGATAGACCTTGGCTCAATGCTTATGAGCGTTATGACATCGATGCTACTATTGACATGCCAGAAGACGATACTTCACTGCTTGATGTTTTTGAGCGCAACTTTCGCCGCTATGGTAAAAAGAGCGCTTATATCTGTATGGGCGCATCAATCAGCTACCAGCAGCTCGATCTCTATAGTCGCCAGATCGCCAGTTATTTACAGTCCCTTGGTCTCAAAAAAGGCGATAAAGTCGGCGTGATGATGCCTAATATTTTGCAGTATCCTATTGTGGCGCTTGGCATCATTCGCGCGGGCATGATCTTAGTCAACGTCAATCCTCTTTATACTAGCCGTGAGCTGTCGCATCAGTTGCATGACAGCGGCGCCAAAGCGTTATTCATCGTTGAGAACTTCGCTAAGACTTATCAAGAAGCTGAGGATAAAGGTCAAGTTAAGCATGTTATCGTCTGTAAATTGGGTGATATGCTCGGAGCGGTCAAAGGAGTAGTCGTTAACTTAGTCGCCCGCCACATCAAAAAAATGATTCCTTCTTATAACCTGCCCAACAGTACCTCATTTAAGCAAGCGCTAAATTCCGTATCCGCTAGCAAATATCAGCGCCCTAATCTCAATCTAAGCGATGTGGCGCTGCTGCAATATACTGGTGGCACAACTGGCGTGGCCAAAGGCGCAATGCTATCGCACGGTAACTTAGTCGCCAATATGCTACAGATCAGTGTACTGATGAATAGTGCTTTTGAGGATGACGCCAATAGCGATGATGTGATTTTAACCGCGTTGCCGCTGTATCATGTCTTCTCATTTATGGTCTGCGGCATGTACGGTATGTACCAAGGCTATACGGGCTTACTGATTCCTAATCCGCGTGATCTCGACGGCTTGATTAAAGAGATGGATAAATATAAGCCTTCCTTTATCCCCGCCGTCAATACTTTATTCAACGGCCTTGTGCATCACGATGATTTTGCAAAACTAGATTTCTCTAATCTAAAAGCAGCTATCGGCGGCGGCATGTCTGTACTCCCAAGCGTTGCTAAAGAATGGCATAAAGTCACAGGCTTACCTATTGTAGAAGGCTATGGCCTGTCTGAAACCTCACCAGTAGTAGCTTTCAATCCAATGACTATTGCCAAATTCACCGGTAAGATAGGTATTCCTGCCTCCAATACCGACATTGTTCTTATCGATGATGATGACAATGAGGTAGCCATCGGTGAGCGCGGCGAGATCTGTGTGAAAGGCCCGCAGGTGATGATAGGCTATCAAAACCGTCCTGATGAGACCGCAGAAACCTTTACCAAAAACGGTTATTTGAAAACCGGCGACATCGGCATTATGGATGAAAAAGGCTTTATCAAAATCGTTGATCGCAAAAAAGATATGATATTGGTCTCAGGCTTTAACGTGTATCCAAACGAGATTGAAGAGGCAATGAGCGAGCACGCTGCGGTAAAAGAGGTCGGAGCTATCGGCATTCCTAATGACGAGCGCGGCGAAGATCCAAAGATTTTTGTGGTCAAAAAAGGCGATGTCACCGAACAAGAGCTTATTGATTTTGGTAAAAAACAACTGACCGGCTACAAGCGTCCTCGCCATGTACAGTTCGTTGATGAGCTGCCAAAGTCCAACGTCGGCAAAATCTTACGTAAAGAGTTACGTAAAATGGAAGGTTTAGAATAAACGGCATGTTCTGCTGTTTGGCATTCATTAAACCCGAATTGCTCATAGAGCCGTACGGCAACGCGCCAATCTTGCTATTAGCGCGCTGCCACGTTAGGATATCTTCTATATTTTATAAGGGATTTTATACCCTTATCGTAACTCTACCTTAGGATACTATATGCGTAATGATAACCGTGAGCTTGACCAACTTCGTTCAATCAGCTTTGAGCGTCACTATACCAAACATGCTGAAGGCTCGGTGTTGGTTAGCTTCGGCGATACCAAAGTGCTCTGTACCGCCAGTGTCGAATCCGGTGTACCGCGCTGGCTAAAAGGTAAAGGTAAAGGCTGGGTGACTGCCGAATATGGTATGCTGCCACGCGCGACCAATACCCGTAACCAGCGCGAAGCGGCGCGCGGTAAGCAGTCGGGTCGTACCCAAGAGATTCAGCGTCTAATCGGTCGTAGCTTGCGCGCGATGATCGATCTTAGCAAGCTGGGCGAAAACACTATCTATCTTGATTGTGATGTGCTGCAAGCGGATGGTGGGACGCGTACCGCAAGTGTCACCGGTGCGGCAGTCGCATTGATCGATGCGTTAGAGAGCCTACAAAAAACCAAAAAGCTCAAAGCGGATCCGCTCATTGGTTTGGTCGCTGCAGTGTCAGTCGGTATGAAGGACGGTCAGGCTTATCTGGATCTCAATTATGAAGAGGATTCTAATTGTGATACCGATCTAAACGTGGTGATGACGCAAAAAGGTGAGTTTATTGAGCTGCAAGGTACTGCTGAAGATAAGCCGTTTACCCGTGCGCAGGCTGATGATATGTTGGCGCTAGCCGAAAAAGGCATCAGCGAGCTAGTCGACTTACAAAAAACAGCTTTAGGCTGGTAAGGTATCTAATTAGCTAGAGGGTTATGCTAGTTATCTTCTAGCTACGGGCCAAATACGAGTTGTTTTATTATTCTGTGACAGGTTGTCTCTATGCTTAAGTTGACTGATGATGGTGCGAAGATTAGCTTACAAGGACAGCCGCCTACTGGTGATAATGGACTATTTTGGTTTGGCTCAGCACTGTTGGTTGGCGCAGTTGGCGTGGCGATGGCGATGAGCCTACTGCCTGAGCGCCTCTCTATTGGCGCTTTGGCGTTACTTATTATTGGTAGCTTTTTCTTTAATAGACAGCGCCAGCAGCGTAAAAAACAGCTCAGCGGCGTTATCAGCAGTGGTGTACTGTGGGTGCGCGCAGGCGAATTGGTTCATGATAGCAATGGCAAGCGCAATTCTATTCAGCTCAGCGAAGGTGATAAGATCACGCTATTCGGTGAACAAATCCAGATTTTAGATGCTAACGATAACCGCAAATACCATATTAGCGGCTTTGATAGCGTACAAGAAGCTAAAGCGGCGCAAGCAATCTTGCAAGGTCAAACGCTGAGCAAACGTCACGTCAATATTAAGATGCAGGATAGCTCAGATTAAAGCTTTGTTTCTCTTTATATCAACTAAATACTTAGCCGCTTTCTTTTTACTTTATATTTATAGATGACAGTGAAAAAGCTCGTCTATATTTTCATTTTCAGCTGTCTTTTTTATTACACCCTCCCTCAATGGATCATAATACCGCTTATCTAGCTTTTATTACTCTTTGTCGGTAATATTGCAGTGATAATACTTGCAGATTCCTATATAAATAGTTTATAACTGAAGTTATTCGCTTTACCTAAGCGGTATCAAACCATTAAGGCTTGATGTTTATTATTAGATATTTACTATTATAAGTACAATGACTATGTTGACAGGGAGTGGGTCATGTCGCGTTTTTCGGTTTGCTCAAATGTATACTTAGCTGGCGCGTCATGCTTAATGGCAGCGTTGTGGATAGCAATGGCAGGCCAAGCTCATGCGGATAGTATGAGCGCACTTATTGCGCAAAAGTCAGCGCAGGCCAGTGCCCGCTATACGCCTTCGTATTCGACAGTGCCAACTGCTACAGTGAGTACTCGTTCTACCATTAAGCGGGCTAATGCTACTCGTAGCGATAGCCTTTATCAATATCCGCAAACCTCTTATCAGCCACAAGTCTTGCCTGCGTTTTTATCCGGCATTTATGATAATGTAGATAGTGAATACTTGCCAATATTGAGCCAAGCTGAAAGCCAAAGTAGTACGGCTGCGCGCGAGGTCATTAGTACCGCACGCACTATGGCGCTCAATGAGCGCGCCATCATTCAAGGCGGCTGCTGGGACTATCTAAATGCAGTATTTAAGAGAGCAGGGGTGACTCGCGATACCGTGCATAAAGGCGTCTATCGACAAGGCCCGTATGCAGCGAGTCACGAGATACAAGCGGGCGACTGGCTGTATTATATTAATCATGGCTATAACGGCGTCGAGCACAGTGGTCTGTTTGTTGGCTGGGTCGATGAGTCCGCTAAGCAAGCATTAATGCTTAGCTACGCTGGTGAAAACCGCCGCGAGCCTGCGCGCTATAAGGTTTATGATCTCAGTAATGTCTATCAGATCATGCGTCCAACTATTTAGCTGCAATTACAGACACTCTTAATGAATACGCGTAAAAAAGCGTCCATAGCTGTATAAGCTGTGAACGCTTTTTAATGATAGCCAATAGTGAGCGCTCTAGAAGGGCTTAACGACCACTAAGATAACAATAATTACTAAGCCAAGTACCGGCACTTCATTGAACCAACGCCAGAAAACATGCGACTTATACTGCGGATTATCAACCAGTTTTTTACGATAAAAGCCGCAAGCGCCATGATAAGCTGAGAGCAAAATGACTAACATTATTTTAACGTGTAACCAGCCCTGAGTCTTATAAACCTCCCAACCCAATCCCACCATCCATAAACCAAATATCCAAGTGGCAATCATCGATGGGGTCATGATGCCGCGGTACAGTTTGCGCTCCATTACGATAAAACGTTCTTGGCTGACAAGATCATCGCTCATGGCATGATAAACAAACAAGCGCGGTAAGTAGAATATCGCGGCAAACCAGCAAACCATAGATATAATATGCGCCGCTTTAATCCAGTTAAAATAATCTGCCATAACTTACTCTCTATTTTCAATACGCTTATCTATAATGCTCTATAAGGGTTTTTACTAGGGCAAAGCGGCTTATTCAGTAAGTAATACTTCTGACTGCTGACCGCTTGCCGCATCAAAAACAGCAACGACTTTTGGGGCTTTAGGCGCTGCTATCTGCGGGGTTAAGCCCAGCTCTTGCATCAATCGGTTGTCATTGGCTTGGCTGGCATTACCTGTGGTTAGCAGCTTGTCGCCATAAAAAAATGAATTAGCGCCCGCCATAAACGCCAATGCTTGCTCGGCATCAGATAAGCTCTCACGCCCTGCTGACAGGCGCACATAGCTTGTCGGACAGCAGATACGCGTCACCGCAATCGTACGAATCCACTCCAGTACCGAGAGCTCGCCCTCGCTTAACACCTTATCACCGAGCGGTGTGCCTTTGATAGGCACTAATAAATTGACAGGGATAGATTCTGGCGCTTTTGGCATCTTTAACAGCTCATGCACCCAATCAATGCGATCGTCTCGGCTCTCTCCCATACCAACGATGTTACCGCTACAGACATGGATACCTGAATTACGGACATGGCTAATGGTGTCTAGTCTGTCATCATAGCTGCGGGTACTAACGACTTGATCGTAATAATTTCTAGAAGTATCGAGGTTATGATTGTAGTAATCAAGCCCAGCATCGGCTAATTGACTTGCCTGCTCTGAATCCAGCATTCCCAAGGTCATACAAGTCTCAAGCCCTAACGCTTTGACCTCCTTTATGAGCTCAATTACATAAGGCATATCTTTATTACTAGGATGCTTCCAAGCCGCTCCCATACAAAACCTGGATGATCCGCTAGCTTTGGCGCGTTTGGCAGCGGCAAGTACTTTATCTACTGCTAAGCGTTTTTCGGCTTGTAATTGGGTCTTATCACGGTGATGGCCAGACTGCGAGCAGTAGCCACAATCCTCAGGGCAGTTGCCGGTCTTAATAGATAGTAAAGTGCTAATTTGCACCTCATTAGCAGTAAAGTTCTCTCTATGAACGCTTTGCGCTTGCAACAATAGATCCATAAGTGGCAAATCAAAGAGTTCTGCTATCTGTGTACGACTATGCTTATGAGCAAAAAGGCGAGTCTGATTCTGGGTGGCGTCGGTTGCTAGAGCAGCGGCTGATTTAGCAGAATGTACGAAGGTAGAAGGTACAAAACTGCTGGTATCATCTGCTTTATCATTAACTGCATTAGGCTCTGAGATACTAAGTAATCCTGCCATAATTAATCCTTTAATTTCTATAGAACGTCAGACCAAAACACAAACCTTAGGTCATAAAAAAAGTTACGGTATCTAGTATACCGTAACCCTAATTAAAATACTTAACGCGAGGAAATAAAGCTACTCAGTCGCTATTTGGCAAAAATTATTTGCCTAGCTTATGTTTAGCGACGCCTACCCAATGCTCCGCAAACTGCTGGGCTTTATAAGCGTAAGGTTTAGCTTTAGTGATATAAGGCTCACACTCTTCTGGGATAGCAGGCACGATGTGCTTAGCAAGCTTATTGAACCACATCATTAGGCTATAATCACCATCAATGCTGAGATTACCTTCTTGTACCGCCGTCATAAAGGCTGGCAAGCTACCTTTCGTTAATAATCTTACGCCCGTCATGGAATCCTTGAATTTGATCGTCAGATCCGCTTTTTCAGCAGAGCCGCTTTTTTGTTCAAATTGACCGTTATCGAAACTAAAGTGACGAGCAATGTCTGCTTCTTCACTAGCGATTTCTATCACCACCTGACGATCAGCTAGTAGCTGTTGAAACTCTTCATTATCACTATCAGCAAGCATGGATAAGCGGTAGCCGACAACTGCGAGCAATACATCTAATGGATCAGACTTGATATCTAAAACAGGAACAGTAAACATAATAAGACTCCTAAGGGTCAGTAAAATAAAGCGTACTTTATAGTAATTATGACTATAAGCATATACTTAAATGATAACTTATGCGTGCAAAGCAATTCATTAGTAGTTGCGTAGAGACCGTTAAGTATCGTGTAACAATAGCTCATTGTTATCTACTGCAGCTCCTGTGTTTTGAGTTGTAGCTTCTTTGGGTGTGATGGCTACTTTTAAGACAATAAAAAATGCGCCGGAGAGTCGCGCATTTTTGAAGTACAAACTAAAAGAGTATCACTCGAAGCGCGGCTGGTAATCGTCATAAATAGGCGAGTGTTCCACATAACGCGCTGCCGCGAGTGCGCGCTCTTGCTCCATCGCTTGACTGACGTCCTCGTAGCGTAGAGCGCGATACAGCACCCAAGCAAATAAGGGCAGCCAACTGATCCCCATCGCTGCCACATATCCATGCCAATCTGAGAGCGATGTCCAGAGCATCAGTCCACTATGCATCATCTCAACAGCTAACCAATAGGCGACGCCGCCCAATACATACCATAGCAGCCAGCGCTGCGAAGAGAGGACAATCGCGACTATGAGACTGGCTAATAAACCATAACCCAACAAAGCGCTCGCATTGCCAGTCACACTTAAGGTCTCAACACTGGCTATAGAAAATACAGTTGATAACATCATTCATCTCGCTATTCATAAGGTGAATTCCAATGACCTATTATGAAAGCAAAAGGGCAAAAGCTAAAGTGAGAAAAGCGTGGTTGCGACAACAGTTGACGTCTCTTTTTTTAGGCTATCGATCTTTATTGTTTATCACTCATGACTAATAATTCGAGCGCGCTCGCTGACTTTGATATCCCCACAAAGACAGTAGTGATACTAGAACCGCGCCTAGTAGCATCAGCCCCAAAGTTGTCAGCCACTGCGCGCCAGTAGGGTAGTGCCAAGGCGCGACATTATGAATCGCATCGCTATTGAGCGTACCGAGCGCATCCACTTTCCACGGCCAAACCTTGACTAAGGAGCCGGCGATAAAGCCTGTTAGCAAAGCCAAAGTCGCTTGATAATACTTTGATAATAGCCACTTGAGCAGACGGGTAAAAAATAGCAACCCCGTCAGCATTCCTGCCATTAAGGTAAAAATAACCGTCAAATTAAAAGTGTCTACCGCTTCTAACACGGCATCATAAGCGCCCATGAGCAATAGGATAAACGAGCCTGAAATACCGGGCAGAATCATCGCACAAATGGCAATCGCTCCGGCAAAAAATAAATATGGCAAGCTTGGAGTGGCTGAGGATATTGGTAAATTACTAATGACGACCGCAACGAGCAATCCTGCGATAAACAAGCTTGCGCGCGCAGCCGTCCAGCGTTTGATCTCGCTCAGTAATATCACTACGGTCGCGATAACTAAGCCAAAGAAAAACGACCAAATTAGCAAAGGCTGATTATCCAATAAGTACTTAATCATCCCGGCTAAAGTGGCAAAGCTAGTAACGATACCTAATAGCAAGAACAATAAAAAAGTCGCATCAACTTGTCGCCAAACCGCAAGCAAGCCTTTTATGCCACCATCAGTACGAAACACTTGCCACAGGCTAGGCCCAATACTACCAAGCGCGTTAATAAGACGCTGATAAATACCCGCGATCAAAGCAATAGTACCGCCAGACACTCCTGGTACGATATCAGCGGCGCCCATTGCCATACCTTTTATGTAGACACCAATGTACTGTTTAGAGTGATCTGACTTACTAAGGGAGGAGGTGTTAGGTTGATGAACGGGCGGCGCATCTGGCCGCGGTGAGGGTGATGTCATTATTGACATTCCTTATAACAATGAAACAGTTAGAGAGGATTTATAAGCTTATAGGCGCAACCTTTAGCGTCCGAGGTACTGTGGTCTACCAAAACGCTAATAGCGCTGAGCTAAGGCAATAATATTAGCCCAGCGTGCTTAGCTTAACGGACGATAAAGGAGTTTGTCGCATTTTATGCTTAGCTGACTGGGGAAGCCGGCGTTAATTCGGGATAGCCAAGCGCATAAAGTACGCCTTCTAGTCCGGTGACATTGACCGCGGCGTCAGCGCGAGCTTGGACGATAGGCTTGGCATTATAGGCGACTCCTAAATCGGCAAGCGCCATCATCGGTAAGTCATTAGCGCCATCACCCACGCAGACCACTTGCGACATCTCGATACCTAAGTGCTCAGCGGTATGTTTGACGATCGCTGCCTTTTTATCCCCATTGACGATAGGCAGTTGAATATGCCCCGTGACTTCGCCTTCTTCTATATCCAAAAAATTGGCATGCACTTCATCGATGCCTAATTGTTCAGCGATATAATCGGCAAAGTAAGTAAAGCCGCCCGAGACTAATACGGTATGATAGCCCAAAGCTTTTAACGCGGTGATAGTGGTACGAGCGCCGGTAGAGATCGTCAGACGCGCACAGATCTCATCGAGCGCCGTCGTTGGAATGCCTTCGAGTAAAGCCACCCGTCTGACAAAGGATTCATCAAAATCAATCTCACCGCGCATAGCGGCTTCAGTAATCGCTTCAACTTCTGCACCGATGCCTGCGGTTTTGGCCAGCTCAACGATGACCTCTTGCTCAATGAGAGTGGAGTCCATGTCAAAACAAGCTAGCTTATGCGTGCGTAGCATATGACCGATAGACAAGATATGACAGTCGACTAAATTATCGCTATCTAGGCTCGGATTGACTGTATTATCAGTGCTTTGATAATCAGTATAGTGCTTAGCCAAATCATGACGCAGACGGGTAGTCAGCTGATCGTCGATAATGTGCGCAGCGGCCACCTTCTTGGCCGGATGCATTAAGGCATTAGTCACGGGTACTAGCAGATAGCGGAACACTTGTGCGGGGACAAAGGCCGCTTGGTTGTTGGCGTGTGTATGGTCAGTAGCAGCTGAGTCGCTCGTAGCAATATTAACATCAATTTCAATAAAGCTTGCCTCAGCATCCTCGGCTACCGTGACCAAATGCCAGTTTGGCTGCTCATCAACCCAAGATTGCACATAGTTATGAATATCTAGCGCTGGCACATGGGCGGGGAGCACCACAATCAAAGCAAAGACGGGTAGCGATTGCAAAGCATCAAAGTCAGTCAAGCTAGTGCCACTAGGCAGCAGCGCGGCAACAGAATCGACGGCTTGTTGCCATGCTTTGCTGTCTTTTGGTAACGAGTAAGGCGTATTTTTTGGCATGGCTAAATTGTCCCTTGTATGCGCAGATAAGATTAGGAATAATAACAGCTTTAGTACGCTAAGCCTATATGTGAGGCACAAACTATCTAGCAAGCGAAAAGCGTCATGGCAGACGCAAAGTGACTGCTTGCGCTAGATAATTCTCTAAACTGCCGACAGCAGGATTAGTGAATACTTAGGCTTAAACCCTAGAGTATTAAATTTATTATAGGCATAAACTATGATAGCCATGATGATGATATAGTAGCTATTAAGCCTGTTAGCGTTCAGCGATAAAACTCGCTTGCCAAGCACAAGTTAGCTTATCTATAGAGCAGTTAGCCGCTAATTGACAATATGATTTTCCCAAAAACGATCGATAGTGTCGTTTTTCACTCTTTCTTATAAAAAAGTTTACTCTACCATGACTTATTTAGCGCCGCGGCAAGGATTGTTTGCCATCATTATCTTGATCAGTTTTTGTTTGCAAACCTTACTGTTAGTCATTAGTACTGATCAGCAATTAAGTAACAGCCGTCAGCTAAAAGGCGAGCAGATGGTCGCTCAGCTTATCGATGAGGCTCGCTTATCTTTAGAAAACCAAGACCGTGTCAGCCTGAGCGTTATTGCCAATCGCTATACGAGTGAGCAAGACGTCACGCGACTGGTTATTAAGGATAATAACGATGAGGTGCTAGTGCCCGTAGGCAATGCGCCTATGCAACAAGGCAATACTATTAGCCAAATAGCGACTAATGGCGATGCGGTTATCGGTAGCGTGGCGCTAACCCTAAAGGATATCAGCAAGGGTGAGATTATCACTATGCAGTGGCCCTTTGTGATTGGCTCGATGATTTTGCATTTGCTGCTGTTATTGGTTTATAGCTATGTTGCACGGCCGACAAAAGAGCAGATCAGCGCGCTAAGCCAAGACATAGAAGATGTGCATCGTGAGCAATATGCGCGCCGAGCGCAGGCTCATAGTCGTTATCCCGAGGAGATCAGTCAGCAGAGCGAGACTGATGCTAGTGCGCAAGCAGCGCCTCAAGACAGCGCCGGTGCGCCAATGGATACCAAAGCCGCCCCAGTCAATACGGCAACGATTCATAGTGAGTTGAACGCTTATCTTAAATCCCAGCAGTCAGCCGATAATCAATCAGCTGACAATCACAGTGCCGCTCAAGGTAATGACAGCGCTGAGCAGACCACCATGAGTGCGGCTATAGCGCAAGCGGAGCGCGAAACTGATGCCACCGAAAATAGCACAACCGATAGCGTAAGCGCCCCAGGATATCATGCTGCTAAGCCTGCTCCGCAGAGCTCTAGACTGTCCTCTTCTCGCGCCCTTGGGACGATAAGTGTACATATCACCTTTCATGATGAGTACAATATGCTCGAGCGCTTGGCGCCAGAAACGCGTATGCCTTATCTAGCCTTGTGCACACAGCTACTGCAACAAGCCTTGACTGAACTGCTAAAACAGCCTTTATTATTGGGCATTAGCGCGGTCAATAAGCCGTATTTTGATGAAAATGGCGCCTTAGCGGTGCTTAAAGCAGATAATAGCCACGCAAAAGTGGCGCTAGCAGGAGTGATGCTAGGCAAGCTGTATTTGATGCTCAATAAGATTATCCATGATAAGCATATTGAGCTGTCTCGCTTCGCGCTACCGGCCAAAATAGGCGTTAGTGATGAAGCGCAAGTGGAGGCAATGACCCAACTGCTCGCCAGCGTCGGAAAAAAAGAGCAAATGCTTATATTATTACCTCACGCGGGCCTAAAACAAATCGGTAGCTACGTGCAGGTACAAAGTGTCAAGCGCCCAACCACCGTCTATGAGCGTGAATGTGCGATATTTGACGGGGGGAATGATGCTATGATGCAGCGCTTAGCCGATGTGCGCAACTCAGTGCTAATGACAGAAAGTGAAGCCTAAATAGCTTAGATAATAGAGAGCGTTATGAAGATAAAATGCGCTTAATGACGAAAAGCATTGACAAGACCCTTTAGAGACTTTATAAGGCATATATAAAGTGAATGATTTTGAATTTTTGGTACAAATAATAGGAGTTTGTCATGAGTGATCCTGATATTGATGATTTTGATGATGAATTTGCCGATGACGATGATGCAAAGATGGTAGAAGAGGCAGAGACTAGTGTACGTACGCGCCTTAGCAGTTTAGAGAAGCGTCGTCTCATTGATAATTTATTAGAAGAAAAGCGTCTAGCAAAAGCCTTAAAAGACGACTTAGCAGATGATAATGACGATGATCTCGATGACGATTGGGATGCCGACTGGGATGACGACGAAGAGCTCTAGCTCTCAACGTCTTTATGCCCTTTTGCCAAAAAGGGCAACACACTTAGCTGAAATAATATATTTGCTAATCGTGTTAAGCTAACACATCCCAATCTAGTACATCCTAATCTAAAAGTAGTCTTAAAATTTGCCAACCTAACAATAAGGAAGCGCCTCATGAGTAGCGACCCATTGAGCTTTGATCAATTACTAGATTTTTTGGACAATCAAGAGAGCCTATATGTGCTCGATAGTATCGCTACCCATGGGTTTTTGACTGCTACGGTGATCGGTCGCCCCCTGCCAAATTGGTTAGAGTCACTATTCGAAGGTCAAGCTGACAAACTACCAGAAAACGTGGTAGATGGCGTAAAACGGTGGCGTCAGGCTATCCTTGCTGAGCTCAAAAATGAGCAGCCAATCGAGCTACCATTTGATGAAGATACAGAGCATGAAGACACTGCGATGGACTTCTCTGAAGAGTCAGATATCGTCGCTTGGTCGATAGGATTTGTCGATGCGATGTATGCTGATGACGCTGAGGACTGGTTTGAGAACGAAGAGACTGCTGAGGATGTCGCTGTCTTAACTTTGCCTATGATCGTATTCAGCGGCATCGATGATGAGGATGAGGAGCTGGTACAAATGCGCAGTGATGACAATAAAATGGCACAAATGGCTAACAGTATTGAAGGTAACTTGACTGAGCTATTTTTGTTATTTCATACCGACGATTAATTTTGAGTCACAAGCAATACATCAATACTGCATAGATGTTTTTAATGAGTCAATGACTAACAGGGCCATACCATGAGCGTGCAACTCTCCAATATTGAGCACTTACCCGGCTATCGTATTACTGAGCGCTTAGATGTCGTCTATGGCAGTACCGTACGCTCAAAGCATGTCGGCAAAGATCTATTTGCAGGTCTAAAAAACATCGTTGGCGGCGAGCTGACGGCTTATACTGAGCTGTTAGAGGAGTCGCGACAAGAAGCGATAGATCGTATGGTAGTCAAAGCAGAGGCTATAGGAGCCGATGCTATCGTAGGCCTGCGTTTTTCGACTTCTAGTATTGCCCAAGGAGCCTCTGAGCTTTTTGTCTATGGCACGGCGGTCAAGGCAGTACCCGCAGAGCAGCCATTACCAAATCAGTATCCTAGCGATACTGGTTATCAGTCTTATCAGACTCCTAATAACCAAGCTTCTAATAATCAGGAGCAGCCAACGTCTGCCAACCCTCCAGCAGATGACTTGCCTCGATTTAATCCTTTTGGTGAGTAGTGCCTTTTCACCAAGCTAAACCATACCGCTAAATCAAGCCGTTAAGCGCTTAGACCTTTTTATCACTAGAGACGGGTTATGAATAACTCTTTAACGCAGATGTTGATCAACTATGCACCGCTTATTATTTTATTTATAGTAGGGTGGTTCTTTGGTGCGCGCCATGAGCGTCAGCATTTAGGTCGTTTATCGGTAGCAGAAAAAGAGCTGAGCCATATTATCGTTTCAAGCGAGCGTTTTTATCGTCCCAAGTTACAAGTTGATAGTGAAGGGGAGCTAGTACTGGGCAGCGTTGTCATCGCTCAAGACTACTTCAAAATGGTCATTGCCAAAGTGCTTAGCTTATTTGGCAAAAACCTCACCACGTACGAGACTTTGTTGGATCGCGCTCGCCGTGAAGCGCTCGTGCGTATGCGCGCGCAAGCGCATAGCAAAGGCTGCAATCATATCTATGGGCTGCGGCTTGAAGTCAGTAACATCAACCAGCTTGGCAGTATGGTCGAAGCTATCGCTTATGGCACCGCGGTCATTAGCTTTGACAATTCTCAAACCTCGCTACCACCATCTACTAGTTCGCTGTAAACAAGGTTTCAAACTCGTTTAAACCACCCTTCCTTTACTACCTCTTAGGTATCCCTTATGAAAAATATATTGGCATTTAGTGTACTTTTGGGCGCCTCTATAGGGCTTGTCGCTTGTGGTGACGATGATTCGTCCTTTAACACGGTAATAGCGCCTGATAAACCAGACGATCACGCTACTGAAATAGCGTATTCAAAGATAGCGCTTGGCTTTAGCGAGGGTTTAGCATACTCAGAGCGCTCAGATATAGTCCTTCGTGATGGACAAATTCAAACCACGTCTAAGATCTTTAAAGGCGTTAATAATAGCCCTAATTTATCATTTCCTTATACTTATATTGCGTCCAACTATTACCGAGCATTTGAAGCTACTGATGAAGAGTTTAAGGCGCTTATTAGTCCGACATTGAAGGTGTTAACGCCTACCTCCTACTCATACACTTTAGATTCTTTGACAAATAATAAGTCATTAACGCTTAACCCTAGTTTAAAAGCATACGATATATCGGGTATAACTACAGCCGACGAAGAACGTTTTTTTACCCCGCTATCGCTTTATGAGCTCAATAACGCCCAGTTTCCAGCTAACTCAATTTGTTATACCGAGAGTGTTGAGAAGGTAAGCTTTCCTGTCTTTAAAGTTGGATTCGCATTTTTTAATGAAAATACTATCGAGGAGTGGCTAGACCAAGCTAATGCCATAAACTCAAATCAGTATGATTATGAAATAGTACAAGTTGGTGAAGACAATCAACACCGTGCCATACGATTAGTAGACCCTAGCAACTATAAAGGTGAGGTGGGCTATGAAGCAGCTGTAGAGATTGATGGTAGTGTTTATACCGCTGATTATATTGTCGACGGTTATCGCCAATATACAGGTGCTGATAGCAGTAGTGTCAATTGTA
This sequence comes from Psychrobacter sp. 1Y11, assembly GCF_052259045.1. NCBI lineage: Bacteria > Pseudomonadati > Pseudomonadota > Gammaproteobacteria > Moraxellales > Moraxellaceae > Psychrobacter > Psychrobacter sp. 1Y11. The sequence continues at coordinate 257,965 of NZ_JBQQER010000003.1, read as the reverse complement.
CTTATTTTAATGAGGTAGCCGCCGATTATTTAGAAAACCAAATTTTAATGGAAGATTAACTGGCTCAGCCTCTTAAAGGAGTACACGAGACTGATAAGAGGCAAAGTATAAGAAATGCTTAGCCACTTTTATTGCTATGTTATTAGCAGCGATACTAGCCTTAATTCAAACACAAAAGCCCAATGTTGACTGGAGAGTAGTGCAATTAGCATAGTTGATAACGAGATAACCTCGCTATACTAATTTGCCGTCTTTATTTTTATGGTTTGTTTAGAGGGTTTTATTACGGCTACTAGCATTCGATAAAAACGGTGAAATTTGTAGCGAACCATTGCGGTAGTAGCCTAAAGGTACAGTGAAAATATCAGCAGTAATCGTTGATAGCCTTAGTAAAATTTTTTTTATTTAATCTTGCGCCATGGATTAGGTGGAGGAATTAAAATTATTAACACATAACCTTATTGGTTATGTCTACATGGATGTAGTTATGGATAGTCTTCAACTAGTTACCTTTGTCAATTCAGTCGTTATTCCGATCTGTTTATTCTTGATCATGATGGGTATGGGCTTGACCCTAGTCGTAAACGATTTTAAACGAGTGGTAAAATTTCCTAAAGCAGTAAGTATAGGGTTAGCCAATCAGTTAATTATGCTACCGCTTATCGGCTTTGCCCTTGCCAATATTATGCCGCTGCGTCCTGAATATGCAGTAGGGGTAATGCTATTAGTCTTATGCCCAGGCGGAACCACTTCTAATCTATTTACATTTTTAGCCAAAGGCGATGTGGCACTCTCGGTGACGATGACTGCTATCGCTAGCGTCATTACGGTCTTCACTATCCCAGTTGTACTGAGTTATTCGCTTATTCACTTTATGGGCGCAGGCAGTGAGTTTCAGTTGCCTATCGTCAAAACCATGATTTCACTGTTTGTCATTACTATCTTGCCTATCAGCATTGGCATGCTAATAAAGCGCTATAAACCTAAATTAGCCGATAGCTCGCAAGTGCTTGTCTCCAGATTTGGAGTCACGTTTTTGGCGATGTTAGTAGTGTTTTTGAGCTATGTGCAAAGAGATATCATCGTTGAAGCTTTTGTTAATACCGGTCCGGTTTCGTTGATTCTCAATCTAGTTACTATGGCGCTCGGCTACTTCTCTAGTAAGCTGCTGGGTTTAAACTTAGCACAAAGAACTTCGATTACGATGGAGGTTGGCCTACAAAACAGTACGCTATCGATATTTATGGCGCTGACACTATTGTCTAACTATGATATGTCGATGACACCGGCTATCTATACGCTGATTATGTTCTTTACCGCCGGTATCTTAGTTAAAGTATTCAGTGGTAAGGCCAGAAAAGAGCAAGCGGCTTATGCTTAATTAGTAAAATAAATAAAGTTTATTTACAGTCGCTCGTACAGAAAACCCCATAGTTAACTTCTATTACGAAGCTAGCTATGGGGTTTTTGGTGGTTTGTGCGGAATAAAAACATTTCAACACAAAAACTTTTAGTCATTTTTTAACGCTCGCGACCGTTAAGCCTTGCTAACTTATTAGACTTATCCTCAGCGCTTTCTTCTCGAACTTTAGCCACATCGAACAAGAAAGTCCGGTTTTTAAGTACCGCCACAAACACCACACCACCTACGGTGTTACCAGCTAATACGACGAATAAAAACAGCATATAATTGGCGAGGGTGACGTAGCTACCATACATCAAAGCGGCGAAAACCTCGATATTACCAACGATACTGTGATGCAGTCCCAAAAAGCCAATGCTACCGGTGATAAGTGTCACCAAGACAATACGGCTAAGAGTGTCGCGCGCAGAGGTCACAAGCCAAGCGGCGATACCCATCATCCAGCCGGCGAGTACCGCGCTGCCAAATATCACCCACCATTTAAAGCCCAATACGTGCTCGGCATAAGCATCGATATTAGCAACGGTAAATAAGCCCATATTGAGACCTAAGCCAATCATCAACGCAGCAAACAGGCAGCCGCCGACAACATTACCCGCGATGACGATGCCCCATAGCCGCAATAACTTATGCAAAGGTTCAATCTTGTTAAGTACCGGTAAGCTCAGTAGAGAGGTTTGCTCAGTGAACAGCAAGGATTGACCAATAACCACGATAATAAAGCCAATGGGGTAGAGGAGTGAGGCTAGAACCATCGCGTATTTATTCGGCATAAAGTCGCCAATCAACGTAAAGGCCGACAAGATGACAAAAAAGCTAATGCCAATCTCAAGGCCTGCGGTAAAGGCGCTGGTGAATAATGAGCCTAATGAGCGACCAAAAGTTTCTTTGGCATCGATGAACTGCTCAACTAAGATACTCGCTGAGCTTTTGGCTTTACTTAAATTATCGTCGCTGGCGACCTTTTTTATGGTCTCTTTTTCTTCGTCGGAGAATTCTTCTGGGAAGTCCTCGTCCGTTAGGTTTTCGGTGACATCACTACTAGACTCGCTATCGGCTTGTTGCGAGTCCTCTTTGTCATTATTAGCTTCGCTATCATTAGCATTGTTTTCGCTAGTTTCTAGATCCTCTTTATCACTCGCTACCGAATCAGAGTCAATATTAGAAACAGGCTTAGAAACATAGTCAGAATCGGTACTTTGCCCTTGCACATCTTGCTGACTTTGAGTATCAGAAGTGTCGTTTGGTACATTCTGTGTTTTATCGTCATTTTGAGGCACGGCAGGCTCGCTATTTTTTGTGTTTAGTAACAATATTTTTAATATTCTTAAATTTTAATATTTCAGTATCAAGCAGTCGCTGTGAAAGTACTATACTCCATTATATTTAGCATTAGGCGGATTGCTGTTGTTGATTGTTTAATGAGAATTAATAATAGCGCTGAAATCTGCGCTGATAAATCACCTTAACGCTAACAAAAACTAGCTATCTGCGTTAAAATCACTCTATTCGTGATTAACCTTATATTTATATCTATATTTTTTACCTTCATTATTAATAAAAGACCAGGCCCTTATGAGCAATCCTAATTCTAACACCAATCTAACCCAGTCTATCCAAGCCGCACTAAGCCAATTAGAGAACGCCTATAATCCGAGCGCAGTAGAAGCGGGTATGTATCAAGGCTGGGAAGAGAGCGGCTACTTTCAGCCAACTTTTGATAAAGACGACTCCTTCTCCATCGCTTTGCCGCCGCCAAATGTCACCGGCTCCCTGCATATGGGTCACGGCTTTAATAACGCTATCATGGATGCGCTCACGCGTTTCCATCGTATGGATGGCGACAATACTTTATGGCAGCCAGGTACCGATCACGCCGGTATTGCTACACAAATGGTGGTAGAGCGTCGACTCAATGCCGAGGGCATTAAGCGCCATGATTTAGGTCGTGAAGAATTCATCAATAAAGTTTGGGAATGGAAAGCCGAATCGGGCGATAATATCACTACCCAGATTCGCAGGCTTGGCAGCTCAGTCGATTGGTCGCGCGAGCGCTTTACCATGGATGATGGTCTGTCTAACGCGGTGAAAGAAGTGTTTGTGCGTCTGTTTGATGAAGGGCTTATTTATCGTGGTAAGCGTTTGGTCAATTGGGATCCTAAATTTCAAACAGCGCTTTCTGATTTAGAAGTCGAAAACCACGACGAGAAAGGCAACCTTTGGCATTTTCGTTATCACTTCACTGATAAAGACGTGCGCACGCAAGACGGCAAAGACTATCTGGTTGTCGCCACCACCCGCCCTGAGACGCTACTTGGTGATACCGCTGTCGCGGTCAATCCTAGCGATGAGCGTTACGCGCACTTAGTCGGTAAGACCATTACCTTGCCGATTACCGGCCGCGTCGTACCTATCGTCGCCGACGATTATGTCGAAAGCGACTTTGGCACCGGCTGTGTGAAAATCACCCCTGCGCATGACTTCAATGACTATGAACTCGGCCGCCGTCATAACTTACCGCTGATCAATGTGCTCGACGCCCATGCCAATATCTTGGCTGAGATGGAAGTCTATCCTGATCTGCAAACTCGGGAGCCTAATCTAGAAACAACGCCAAGCGATCATGAGGGCAATGCTTATGCAGGCCTTGAGCGCTTCACTGCCCGTATCAAGATGGTGGCACAAGCACAAGAAGAGGGCTGGCTTGATAGCATTGAAGACTACGAGCTAAAAGCGCCACGTGGCGATCGTAGTGGCGTCATCGTTGAGCCGTGGCTGACTGATCAATGGTATGTCGCGGTGAATAAACTTGCGGGACCTGCTATTGACGCGGTCGAGAATGGCGATATCGAATTCGTCCCCGCACAATATAAAAACATGTATATGGCGTGGATGACCGATTTGCAGGACTGGTGCATCAGTCGTCAGCTGTGGTGGGGACATCGTATCCCTGCGTGGTATGACGATGCGACTGGTGAAATCTATGTCGCCCGCGATGAGGCCGAAGTACGCAGCAAGTATAATCTAAGCGACGACGTAAAACTGCGCCAAGATGATGATGTGCTCGACACGTGGTTTAGCTCAGGTCTATGGACGTTTAGTACGCTTGGCTGGGCTGATCCGTCTGCCGATAAAAAAGTGCTTGAGACTTTCCACCCGACTAGCGTCTTGGTCACCGGCTTTGACATTATATTCTTTTGGGTGGCGCGGATGATTATGCTGACCATGCACTTTGTGAAGAATGACGATGGCAGCCCGCAAGTACCGTTCAAAACCGTTTATGTGCATGGACTGGTCCGTGATGGCCAAGGACAGAAGATGTCTAAGTCCAAAGGGAACGTGCTAGATCCTATCGATATCATAGATGGGATTGATTTAGAGACGTTAGTAGAAAAACGCACTAGCAATATGATGAATCCAAAAGACGCCGCCAAAATTGAAAAGCAAACGCGTAAAGAGTTCCCTGACGGCATCGCCGCTTATGGTACGGACGCGCTGCGTTTTACCTTTACCTCACTTGCTAGTACCGGTCGTGATATCAACTTTGATCTCAAGCGTGTTGAGGGCTATCGCAACTTCTGTAATAAGATCTGGAACGCCAGCCGTTTTGTGCTAATGAACTGTGTCGATAAAGAGGGAAGCGCGCTGCCTATCGATCAAAACGCCAAGCCAGAGGTCTGGGAGCTACCCGAAAAGTGGATCATGAGCCGACTAAACTCGAGCATCAAAAATATCCATCAGCACTTTAACCAGTATCGCCTAGATATGGTCAGCCATGATATCTATGAGTTTATCTGGAACGAGTACTGCGACTGGTACGTTGAGCTTGCCAAAGCCAGTCTCAATGATGACTCAGTATCGGACGAGCGTAAAGCACAAATCCGCTACGTGCTGCTGCATGTGCTTGAGAGCTCCATGCGCTTCACCCATCCGATTATGCCGTATCTGACCGAAGAGATCTGGCAGACTATCGCGCCGCTATTAGACCGTAAGACCACGGACAGCATCGTCATCGCGGACTATCCGCAAACCGATAGTGCGCTTATTAGCGAGCAAGTTGAGTCTGATATGGACTGGCTACAAGAGCTCATCGCCAGCGTGCGTAATATCCGCGGCGAGATGAAACTGGGTAACGCCGTGCGCCTGCCTGTGCTACTAAAAAACATCTCCGATGAAGAAGAGCAGCGTCTATCGCGCATTGCCAATCAGTTTAAGGCACTAGCGAAAGTGGAGAGCTTAACCCTTCTAAAAGACGGCGATGAGGTGCCACTATCGTCCTCCAGTATGATTGGGCAACTACGCGTCCTTGTACCGATGAAAGGGCTGATTGACCCAACCGCTGAGCTAAAACGCCTTGATAAATCCTATGAGAAATTGCAAAAGCAAGCCGAAGGTATCTCACGTAAACTCGGCAATGAAGGCTTTGTCAGTAAAGCACCTGCGGAAGTGGTCGATGCAGAGAAAGCGAAACTGGCTGAGCTTGAAGGGCAAATTAAGGCTATGGCTGGGCAGATGGAGGAGCTTCGGGCTTTGTAGAAAAAACCATTTCAACACTGCTATCATTTTGTAATTTCAGATTATGCATATTTGCATAACACCTGTGAGGTAGCTATAAGTAATTTACAACTCACCCTTAGTATCTAAAATTCAGTTTTCAGCTTACCTAGGGCTAGGGAAAAAAACCGCTACCACATCAAGCCGTAGCGGTTTTTTTATGTTTGCATATTCATCAAATAGGTTTAATAGCTCCACGATTTCTACAGTCATCGCAGTGTAGCGAGACTAATAACCAATGCGTGCACTTGTTAGTCTTATTAATACATAATATGATTGATATAAATGATATATTGAACGCATAATTATATAAGTCTTGAGGTAGTTATGAGCTTGAACTTGTACGTCTTTTTGTGGATTGCCTTTACTTTTTTTACCTTCCTGATTACGGTCAGTAAGATAAACTCTTATAGAGCCGTCGGAAAAAGAGGAGCGGCCGAAGTTGGCCATGCTGAAAGTCACTTCGGTATTGAAAACAGCTTTTATAGAACCACGGCTTCTTGGCACGATATTATCTTTTTTCATGCCTCCGCATCGGGGCTTGCCGCCGTACTATTGATACTGGTTATTAAAGGTAAAATTCTGTTCCCGGGCACGGAGACCTTTTTTGGTATCGTCTCTCCGGTAGTGATCTTCATTATCAGTATCACGCTATTGGCTTTAGCTTTTTACTTCTTTGCCATCTCTATGCTCAAGCTTGGCACGACGCTCAGTAAGATCGAGATTAATAATAAAGAGATTAAGACATTTTATGCGATTGCGGGCGTCTTTATTTACTTCGTCATCTTCACTGTGATTGTGCTGCTATTAGTATAAGCTCCTTTTAAAATGAAGAAAAAACCACTTTGGCGTCTGCTGTAAGTGGTTTTTTTTGGTCTGATGGTTGAGACAGAGCGCTAGATATGAAACAACCACATAAAAATGCAAAAATAATATTGAGCCAGATTAGTCTTTATTGCATGATTGTCGAATTATAAAAATAGCTTTGACAATCCCATTAGCGAAACACCCATTAGCATTGATGTAATCAATATGACTGACAAAAAAGCCTTTTACTATCGTCCCAAGACCAATCAGTCTAATAGCCCAACGGTGCGCTGGACGTTTGTGATACTAGGCTGGATATTTTTTGTGCTGGGTATCATCGGCGTATTGTTACCAGTGATGCCGACCGCACCTTTTATACTCTTGGCAGCAGGGTGCTGGGCACGCAGCTCAAGACGCTTTCATTTTTGGCTGATTAATCATAAGTATTTCGGTAAGTTTGTCCGCGATTGGGAAGAGAATCATGCGGTGCCTTGGTACGCCAAATGGCTTGCGACTATCATGATGGGGTTATCTACGGCGATGCTATTTTATCGACTGCCCGATGATGTTATGTGGATGGCTTGGCTCGTCGCGATCGTCTGTACGGGCGTTGCTATCTATCTTTTCCGCTTACCAAATGCTCAATAAAACAACAAGTTAACCATGAATAATGCTTATTTGTAACCAGTTACACAAAAAGCTATATATCGCTTGCGATAGTGCGATAAGGCTTCTATAATACCCACAAGCTTAAGAGCAGTTCTGCACAAATCATTACCTCGTAGTATTAGTTATAATCCTTCGTTTTAATATTTATCGTCAGTAGCTATTTGCAAGCGTTACCGGTCAATGAGACCACCAATAAATTAAAAAGTAGGATTATCAACATGTCAGACGTTCAAAAAGGTACAGTTAAGTGGTTCAACGAAGCTAAAGGCTTTGGTTTTATCGCTCCAGAAAACGGCGCAGACGTTTTTGCTCATTACAGCGAAATCTCTGGTTCTGGTTTCAAAACTTTGGCTGAAGGCCAAGAAGTTGAGTTTACTGTAACTCAAGGCCAAAAAGGCCCACAAGCACATAACATCGTTGCTATCTAAGTTGTCTTTTTAATGACAAATGATTAGATAAATAGATGTAAAAAAACGAGCCTAAGGGTTCGTTTTTTTTTGTCTACGATTTGGATTTAAGCGTTTAATTAACCTTTAAACTTGTTCTCACAGGGTGAGGTTAGTGCAGTGTAACCCGCCGATAGTAACAGACATTAAAAAACCTACGCTAAGATCATGCATCGCGTAGGTTGCTCTGTGTTTTTATTTATGCTGCTTATAAATATTAAATAAAGCTAATACCTATATTGATTAGGCCACCGCCAAGGATCAACCAGCCAAACATAATAGCGCCTAAGATAAGCGGTTTGGAGCCAGCCTGCTTGATCGCACTTAGATGAGTGGTTAGTCCTAGCGCGAACATTGCCATAGTCAGCAAAACATCATCGAGCAGGATCATTCTACTCTCAAAACTCTCTGACATAGTTAACCAAGTATGCATCAACACAATTAAGATAAAAATAAAAGCGAACCAAGGCACTTTGACTTGTTTAACTCGGCTCATGACCGACAGTTTCTCGCCCTCGCCATTACCGCTTTTGGTTAGCGCAAACGACAAAATCAGTAAAAATGGCGCTAGCATCATCACGCGAATCATCTTAGTCACTACCGCCGTATCGCCAACCTCTGCGCTGATGGCGTTACCAGCGACGACCACTTGCGCGACCTCGTGAATGGTAGATCCAGTGTAGACGCCATAGTCTTGCGGGCTGAGCCAGACTTGTAACCAGCCTAGATGATAAAGAAAGGGATATAGTAGCATGGCAAGAGTGCCGAACACTACGACAGTTGCCACCGCGATAGTGACTTTGTGCGCTTCTGCTTTGATGACAGGCTCAGCGGCGATAACTGCCGCCGCCCCGCAAATACTCGCACCAGAACCAATGAGCAAAGTCGTTTCTTTATCGACTTTTAACAGCTTAGTACCGATCCAATAGGTTAATAAAAAGGTAGAAGTCAGCACTAAAGCATCACTCAATACTGCAGGCATCCCGACGCCAGCCACTTCTGTCAAGGTCAACTTAAAGCCATAAAACATAATAGCCAAACGTAGAATCTGAGCTTTAGCAAAGCCAACTCCAGCGCTCAGACTGGCTGCAAACTTGGGATAAATGGTGTTGCCCAAAACCATGCCAAGTAAAATCGCCAGCGTTAACGAAGATAAGCCTATAATGCGCCCTTGACTCCAGATGTCCAAACGAGTATTTAGCCATAAGCAAAATAAGCTACCGATGAGCACGACGATCAGCCCTGCTAGATGGCGAGTCCGAGGCATATAATCAGTTATGGCTTGTACGAAAGAGGGCATACTCATATCCTAACGGGCGTTTTTTGCTCATTGACTGCTGTTGTTAAGACTATTTGAAGGCGTTGCCATCATACTTACTTATAGTCTTAATAAGCATTAGCTTATGTGTAGATATTATAAGCAAAGCTCGTATATAATAAAAACAGATTGATAAGATAGGAGCTATCGATTTTTTAGGTAAGTGGGTATCTATAAGCTTGATTGTATCTGTCTAGCAATGGCTTACTCGTTATAGGATGTTTATTTTAATGGAAAAATCTAGCCAGACACTGCCAAAGATTACCCTAAAACAGCTTTCGGTCTTTGTCAGTATCTATCAGACGGGGAGCACTAGCCGTGCCAGCGAGCAGCTGCATTTATCACAGTCAGCGGTCAGTAGTGCCTTGGCCGCGCTAGAAGAGCGCTTGCAAATGCCGTTATTTGAGCGCGTAGGCCGTAGCCTCAATCCTCATAGCAATGCCCAAGCAGTTTACGTGCAAGCACAGGCTATATTAGGGCAGGCGCTTACTCTTGAGCATTACCATAAGCATCAAGCGGGTCAGCTGCATATTGGCGCGAGCACCACTATCGGTAATTATGTTTTGCCCGAGCTAGTGGCTAAGGTATATGAGGCGCTGCCCAAAGCCAGTATCGAGCTGTATATCGCTAATACGCGCGAGGTCGTTAGCGAAGTCGAGCAACTCAATATCGATATTGCCCTTGTAGAAGGTATGCCAAGACCTAGTGATAGCAAGGTGTTAGAGCAACGCGCTTGGCGTACTGACACTTTGATGGTGTTTTCTAAGTGTCATAGTCGATGGTTGAGAGGGATAAGTGATTATAACGAAGCGGGCGGGTATTATGAGCTGACAACCGAACAGCTTTCAAAGCTGCCCCTGCTAGTGAGAGAAGCAGGCTCAGGCACTCGGCAAATTATTGATGAGCAATTACTACAGCATCTGCCCGGTGCTGAGGTGATTCGCGCAGTCGCGCAGTCAGAAGCCATAAAAAACATGGTCAATGCCGATATCGGATTGGGCTGTCTCTCGCAGCACGTCATTGAAAAAGAGCTTGCCGAGAAAAGCTTAGTACCTGTCAAAATTCAGGGAGTAGATCTAACACGGACGTGGTGGCTAGTTTGGCACAAAGCTCGGCATCAAAGTCCAATTTGGCAGACCTTTATTGATATTATTCAATGAATGAAGCGCTATGCAGTCTCTGCACAGCACTTTTGAGTAATATAGTCGATTCTAAATAAAATAGAGATATAGTTTTTCAACGCGGAACTGGTATAGATTTTACTGGCGTGCTGTGCCTACGCATATAGAGGCTGCATAAAATTCATCCCAGTCCCGCTGTATCGTTTTTATAATGAACTGACTATAGCTTATATAATTTTTAAGCAGATAGAATATTAAAGCGGTAGCTAGTCTGGTTTATCGAGTCTAACGACTAAGCTGTCGCAGGGCACGTTTGGTAGGATGTTATCAGCGGTGGCTCCGCTTAGCCAAGCAACGATACCGTGACGCTCATGGCGACCGATAACTAACAGATCGACTTCGTGTTTATGACAATAATTGACAATGCCTTCGCTGTTAGAGATAGCGGTAGTCACTTGCGAGTTGACAACATTTAGCTCATTGCGATCCAAAAACTGCGCTAGCTTTGCGCGCGCCTCTTGGCAACGTTCATCATCGATCTCATCATATAGGCTGGACGCTGGCACCAGCTCATAACCGAAGCCGACCATCGTATCTTTGACAATGTGTAGCACTGATAACTTAGAGTTTGGGCGGTTAGCCACGATATGCTTGGCTTTTTGGGCGACGATATCAGCATCTGGCAAAAGATCGGTGACTAATAAAATATGTTGATAGCTCATAGTGTCTTCCTCGTGTCATATACTATTTACTATAGCACTACTGATAGCCGCTGTTAAGTAGCGCTCATAGCTATTTGCTGCATATGATAGGGGATGTTGACCGAGTCGTGTTCGCCGTATTAACCCATGTTTACCGTAATGACCTTAGCTATTTTGCTACTGGTTCGTCAAGCTTGACTACTAAGCTATCACAAGGCGCATTGGGCAAGATATTATCGGCGGTGGCCCCAACTAACCAAGCTGCGATACCGCGGCGCTCATGGCGTCCAATAATTAGCAAGTCAACGTCCTTTTTATGGCAGTAATTGACGATACCTTTATCGTTGGAGATCGCGGCTGTCACTTCAGAGTTGACCGCATGTAGCTCATTACGCTCAAGAAATTGTACCAGCTTCGCTCTAGCTTCTTGCCAGTGCTCACCATCTTTTTCGCCAGATAAGCTAGAGGCTGGTACCAGCTCATAACCGAAGCGCACCATGTCATCTTCAACGATATGTAATACCGATAATTTGGCTCCAGGAGAGCCTGCAAGCACGCGTTTCGCTCTTTGGGCGACGATGTCGGCATCTGATAGTAAGTCTGTGACTAATAAGATATGTTGATAACCCATAACTCACTCCTTTGTTGACGTTGCTTTAATTCATAGTAGCAGTAGTGCTGAGCTTTGTTAAGTAAAATCCATAATATAATTGTGGTTATAAAGAAAGCTATACGCCTAAAGTTCATGAGCGCGAGTCGAGTAGTGATAGTTATCGCTTGTAGCTTGACTTATCAAACCACTAGCCCCATCTAGCAGCAACGATACTTTTTAGAAAACTCATCAGTAAAAGCACTAACTATTTAAAGAACGAACTAAAGAACAAAATAATAGCCCACAAGGATCTTTATGACTGATACATTTACCGCAGATCTTACTTTGCATCCTGAATTTGCGCTTATCGAACATCGCCACATCGAAGCGCTCTCTATCGATGTACTCATCAGCCAGCACGTCAAAACCGGCGCTATGCATTATCATTTGGCGCACCCTAGTGACGAAAATGCGTTTTTGGTGGGCTTTCGTACGCAGCCGATGGACTCCAAAGGTGAGGCGCATGTGTTAGAGCATGTTGCGCTGTGTGGCTCTGAGAAGTTCCCAGTGCGTGATCCTTTTTTCTCTATGATTAAGCGCTCGTTAAACACCTTTATGAATGCAATGACGGCAGCCGATTGGACCGCATATCCTTATGCAACACAAAACAAAAACGATTATTTTAATTTATTAGAAGTCTATCTTGATGCCGCTTTTTTTCCGAATATTCATCCGCTTGATTTTGCGCAAGAAGGCATTCGTGTTGAGTTAGATAGTGAAGACAAACCTCAATTTAAAGGTATTGTATTTAATGAGATGAAAGGAGCAATGAGCGGCGAGATTGATCAGCTCTATCATACGGTCGCGCATCACCTATTCCCGACGACGACTTATCATTATAACTCTGGTGGTGATCCTGCTGATATTCCTGATTTGACCCATACTGAGCTGGTGGAGTTTCATCAAAGCCATTATCATCCCTCGAATAGCGTCATCATGAGCTTTGGTAATATTCCCGTTAGCGAAACGCAAGCGCGAATTCATAACGATGCGTTAACTCAGTTCGCAGCGGGAAAAAAACACGTCTCGCGTCCAGAAGTACGCCTATCGGCTCCGATTAGCGCGATCGATACTTATACCGCTGATGAAGCGGGTCCAAATCAAACCCATCATGTCATCGCTTGGTTGTTACCCTCGATTACTGATCCCAAGCAGCGCTTGGCTTTGCGCTTGCTAGAAGGGGTGCTGATCGAGCACGCCGGCTCGCCACTACGGGCTTATCTAGATAGTCATCCACTAGGCACGTCACCAAGTCCGCTACTAGGCCTTGACGATAGCCATTATGAAATGGTGTTCTATACCGGACTGCGCGGCTCTGAACCTGAACATGCTGAGGCGGTCGAGCAAGGTGTTATGGACTTACTCACCGATGTCGCAAGCAAAGCTATCGAGAGCGAGACTATCGAGACGATATTGCATCAGATCGAGATTGATCAGCGTCATATCGGCGGCGATAGTATGCCTTATGGCCTAAACTTGATGTTAGAAGGCTTTAGCACCGTCATTCACGATGGCAATCCTATCGACGTGTGGGAGGTTGATGAGCATCTGGCGTGGTTACGCGAACAAGTGAAAGATGAGCAGTGGTTGCCCAATCTGATTAAGACGCATCTACTCGAAAATAACCACCGAGTGCGCGTGACTTTGGTTCCTGATAGTGAAAAATCAGCGCGCCTAGCTGCCGCTGAGCAAGTGCGCCTTGATACTATCGCGATGGATTTGACCGAAGATGATAAGGCAATCCTTGAGAAGCAAGCGCTAGATCTAGCGGCGCGTCAAGCTGCGCCTGACGATTTGAGCTTATTACCCAAAGTGGGCTTAGAGGATGTGCCAACAGATATTAGCTTTAAGCATGGCAAGCAAAAGCAGATCACGTTAAGCGGGCAAGACAGTACGCTATTTGAATACGAAGCGGGGACCAATGGCTTGTACTATTATCAAGTGATTGTGCCGCTGACCGATGCTATCAATGGCAAAAGTGCTGAAGAGCTGCCGGTTAATGAGGTGATCAATCATCCGCTACTGCCTATCTACTTAAGCTTACTCTCAGAGCTTGGCACAGATCAGCTAGACGCTTATGAGATGCAAGCCAAGCAAGCGGCGCACTCATCCGGCGTGACCGCGCGTATCAGCCAACGTACCGCTATCGATGATAGCCACGCGATTAGCAGCTATTTTGTGGTGGCGACCCGAGCACTGAACCGGAAGACTGAAGCGATAGAGTTGCTAAAAGAAGTGATGCAGCATAGTGTCTTCGATGAGCACGCGCGTATCAAAGAGATTTTGCAGCAGCGTCAAGCCAGTTGGCAGTCGCGCCTCGGTAGTGCTGGCCATGCTTACGCTCTACAAACCGCTAGCCGCGCGATGAGCCGTCAAGCGCAGCTTGAGTATGTGCGTAGCGGTTTGCCGGCGCTTAATGCCTTAAAGGACTTCTTGGGTCATGCTAGTAGTGACGAGACAAAATGGGATCAGCTTGCTACTAGCTTGATGGCGCTACATCAGCGTCTACTCAGCTTGCCAAAGCACGCGGTTATCATCTGTGAAGCCGAGCAAACCGAGCGCTTAAGCGACTTGATTGTGGATAGCTGGCAGGACGGTAAGTCATCAATAGCTAATGCTAAGCTGATAGAAGATAATATCCCAAGCGAGTTCACTCAGCTTGAATTAGATCCAACGTTAAGCGGTGAGTCAGATGCAGTCAAAGCGCTTGAGAGTGATCCTATCGCCGAAGACTTAGCTTGGCTAGTCGCCACGAACGTCTATCACAACGCTAGCGCTTATAGCGTACCTGCTGCTGATCACCCAGATACGGCAGCCCTAATGGTACTAGCGCCATATCTACGCAATGGCTATTTGCACAGCGCCATTCGTGAGCGCGGCGGCGCTTATGGCGGCGGCGCAGGTTATGATGCCAATGCTTGTGCCTTTAAATTCTTCAGCTACCGTGATCCGCACTGCGCTGAGACTTTTGCGCACTTTGAGGCCAGTATTGAGTGGTTACTTAATGAGCCACAAAGTGCTGAGCAGTTAGAAGAAGCAATACTCGGCATCATATCTGGTATGGATAAGCCCGGCTCTCCGGCAGGCGAGGCGATAAAGGCTTGCTTTGCCAATCTGCATAATCGCGGCGAGGACTGGCAGCGTAAGATGCGAGCCGCTATCTTGGCAGTGACTATTGAAGATATACAGCGCGTTGCCAAGCAATACTTGCAAGGCCAAAAGCACGTGCGTGCGGTGCTAGCGCCTTATGATAAAGAGGAAGCTGTAAAAGATCTGGGCTTTAAGGTCTGTAAAATCAACAGCTAACCGATACTGAGGTTTTAAGATAAGAAAAGCCAAGCATAGTGCTTGGCTTTTTTGCGTGAAGAAATAAGCTATTATGTTTAAATTTTAATACCGCTTAATACTTTTGTCTTTAGCAATCTGATCTTGATGAATCGGAAAGCTCTCGCGCTTATCGAACCGTTTACGATCAGCGAAGTAGTTGTTTAGTGTGCGTCTGACCGCTTCAAAGGCGATCTCATCCCACGGGATATCTTCTTCTTTAAAAAGAGAGCTATCTAAGCTCTCAGAGCCAATACCATAAGCGCCGTCCTTTAGATCGTTTAAGTAAATCACGTATATCTGACCGATATCAGGAATGTCATAGAGGCAATAAAGCTGAGGGTTAATGACTACCGCATCCGCTTCCTCAAAGCTTTCGCGCGCCGCGCCTTCTGCCATAGTCTCACCGTTTTCCATAAAGCCTGCTGGCAACGTCCAAAGGCCATATTGTGGCTCGATAGCACGGCGACATAAGAGCACTTTGTCTTCATAAATTACTAACGATCCACAGATGACTTTAGGGTTTTCATAGTGAATGTAGTTGCAATTAGGACAGACTAAGCGCGGCATATTATCCGTAGGAGGAATTTTGCGTTCGGCTTCATGACCGCACTGGAGACAATATTGCATAACAGCTGCCTTATTTAATTTAAAATCTAGAGAAGTTTAGCTTTCGAATATTTAGAGCTTAAGCTTAGATAGCTCTAAGATAGCATAGTTTTTAGTTTTAGCAGGGAGCGATATCATAATGCTCTCATTCTAGAATAAAAAAACACCATATAAACGGTAATGCAGGAGCAGGTGTTAGTTATTGATGCGATATACGACAAGCTGTATAGGCGGTGTATGAGTTATAGACAACTTAAGGGACAGGGCAGCTAAATTGGCCTACGCAGTCATCAACACCATATGACTGACATGCTAAGATGATCCTTTATATAGGCTACTGATGACGAAAATAGGCAGTAACAATGACAGTAATCCATGATTTTGAAAGCTTCGATGAGCTAGCAGTAGCGCGGCCTGCTTTTATTCGTCATCCTAGGCTCAGACAGTTGGCGGAGCGTGTACAACAACAAACGCTACAGATGTTATCTGAGACGCCACCTAATTCTTTAGTTAGCGCATCCCCTTTTACTCTCTACGACAAAAATTATAACAACCGAGTGTTACAAAGCCTATATCAGACTCCTATCGCTGATGCGTCTGTACTCGTAGCGATTACTCGTGAGCGCCGGCCTAAGCTGCTACTGACGCGCCGCGCGGCGCACATGAAAAGTCATGCAGGAGAGGTCTCATGTGCGGGGGGTAAGTATGAGCTGAGTGATGGTAATAACGTAGTCACCGCGCTGCGTGAAGCTTGCGAGGAGACCGCGCTGCCGCCCAATAAAGTTCAGCTCATCGGCCAACTGCCTATCCAGACCTCAAAAAGTGGGATGAGTGTCCGTCCTATCGTAGCGCTTATTGCGCCAGACCTACCATTAGTACCTGAGGTCGGTGAGATATCTCGTATCTTTTGGGCGGACTTTGAGACGCTCATCACTCAGCCGACTACGGAGTATGCAATAGAATATACGATGCTTGAGCAGACGGCAACGATACTTACCCCAAGCTGGGAGGTCGATGGTGAGACCGTTTGGGGCCTGACGGGCAAGGTTATTGCCAACTTACTAGAGACCGGATTCGATCGCCAGCTTGAGTGGTATTACCGTCTAAAAGATTCAGGGATAGAGTTAGACCGCTAACCAAGCGCTCTAATCCAAAGTCATTTTTAACAGACGCCAACTATGACTCTTTATAATAGCCGTCGTTTTTCTTCAGCCACCAGTTCATATTATCTTGGCGCTTAGCGCGGAACTGTTCAAGCTTCGCAGCCATAGTGCTATTATGCTGGCGTGCAGTATCGAGAGCAAAAAGAATCGGCACTGAGGATAATACGCCGAAACGAATTCTCGATTTGGGCAGTCCTAGCCCATCGCCAATATCGTCACCGACTAAAGTGCGAGTGACACTAGCATTGACCATCTCTACAAAGCGCCCGCGGCGATTGTCCTCGCCCATGAGCTGACGCGGTAAGTCGTGCAGCGCTTTAGCTAACGGTTGACCCATCTTAAAGTCAAGCTGCTGAATAGATAGGTAGGTATAAAGCCACTCCCAACACGCCGCTTCAGTCTGCGGTAAACGCTTTAAGTCTACTCCCATCCAGTAGCTGGCTAGATTCCATAAATGTAAGATACCTTCAGCTTCCTCGCTACTGATACGTGCTCCTAACAAGCGCAGGCCGCGCATGATCAGTAAAGAGAATTGCAAATGAGTAGCAATCATATCGGTCTGATTGATTGGTAGACCCCAATAGTCGCTATTCCAGCTGCCATCAGGGTTATGATGCTGAGCGCTCGCGCTAATCACCCCATCCGCTGCGGTAAGTTTGCCGGTTAACAGTTTTTGTCGCACTAAGGTATGGATTTGCCGCACCTTAATAGACTGACGCCAGCCCTCAGAGCCAATCGCTAACACTTGTGAGAGGGGTGCTTTGTTGTTAGAAAAGTCGTTTAGGTGTGGATGCTCAGAGACGGCTAGAATATAAGCATAAGTACGCATCAAACGCGGCAGCGCATCGTGCATCAAAGCCCCAGTCTGAATCAGCGGTAAAGACAGCGCTGGAATGCTATAGCCTGCCATTAGCGCCACATTACGCAGCAACCAAATAAGCATGAGCGGATAACGGCGATAGGCGACAGCGCCAATCTCTGCTAGCTTTGGATCGAACCAATCAGGATGAGCGCTAAATTGCTCAGTCATAGCTACAAAACCAGGATGAGAGCGAATATTGCCCTCTATACTATCGTTATCAAATAGCTTATGATTTGTCTGAGCATCGCCAGTATTTGCTTGCAAGATGAGCTGCTGTAAAGGCTTGGCAAAGCGGATATTATCAGCAGCCAGTTGATCTGCTAAGGGGTCACCAATGTCGTAACCCTCGACAATCTCAGCCAATAACTTCAGGTCAATCTCAAAACCTTTGGGTAATAAATAACGCTTAATGCGCTTGAGTACTTGCAGATCACTATGGTCATCAATAGCAGTGCTACGACCATGATGCTGATAGCCGTCTGTTTTCATGTCGTTATAGTGAGCCATATTTGCAGCACCGTTTCGATAGGGATTCATAGCTTTATTATAGCATTGAGGTTGCCACTCACAAGATGGGGTCCGCCTCATAAAGCGCCTACAGCAGCTAGTTTGAATGTTCTGAGCCCGGACGACATAACGAGTGAATCGTGGTTAGTAGGGATCAATATGGTCTAAGCGATTGAGTCGTCTCTCAGTGCGGCTTATTTGGCGTTCGAGCCTTCGAAGCTCATTCGGCAGAGATAGCAAATAGCGACGTGCTTCTTTTTCGTCTTCAAAATCGAGCATTTGACCATCGCGCAGCTTGATATACTCTGCCTCGTACTTATCTAGCAGCTCCTTATCATCGCTAAGCTGTTTTTTCAAACGGTAATACTCGCGGCCTTGTTGGTTGGCTTTTTGCAGAGTACGGCTTATTTTGGCGGGGCACACGCTATTTAATTCAAGACCACGTAGACCGATATTATAAGCGTTACTCACAGTGCAGTATTTTTCTAGTCCTAATTGGCGGCCGCGCTCCCAGGATTCAAAGTCCACGGCGACATCCGCCTTAGCGCAAGCCTTTGAATGCGCGGCAAGCCTATTAGCAGAGTAGCCTGCCACACCGTCATTGTAGCCGATAGCTTGCCAGTTACCGACCACGCATTCTTCCACTGATAACGTCGCGCAGCTTGAGAGCAACGTAACGCTACTAACAACGATAAAGATTAGCTTGGTAAGCCGCATAGTAAGCTCTCTTTTATCCGCTTTATTTAATAAATGCTAAGTCTTTAGGTCTGATATATCTGCCTATTCAAAGTGATTATTAGTCCCCGTATTAATGACGAGTCAAGTCCACAGAAGTGCTACTAATATTATCCTTTAGAGTCGCTTTGAGCATGAGATAACCGGCGATACCAGAGACGATAGAACCCATGATAATACCTAAGCGCTCATCGAATAATGGCGAGCCACCACCGAATGCTAGGCCGCCAATAAATAAGCTCATGGTAAAACCAACACCGCATAACAGCGCGGCGCCATAAATTTGCTGGAAGTTCATACCGCTTGGCATTTTTGAAATACCAAGTTTGAAGATCAGCCAACAAGCGAGCATAACGCCAACTTGCTTGCCGATAAATAGGCCTGCAGCAATACCGAGTGGTACAGAATGGAATAACTCAGCAAACCCTGCGCCTTTAAGTGAGATACCAGAGTTGGCAAAAGCGAACAGCGGTAGAATACCATAAGACACGGTATTTTGTAGATCGTGTTCAAGCTCTTCAAGCGGGGAGTGCTCAGGATCAGTGCGATCAAACATCGGAATAAATAATGCTAATACCACCCCGGCTAAAGTGGCATGAATACCAGATTTTAGTACCGCTATCCACATGATTACACCAACGAGGATATAAGGGGTGATAGTAGTCACATTGCGGCGGTTAAGAATATATAGAACAGGTAGACAAAGCGCCGCGAAGCCTAAAGAGCCAAGCGATAATTCATTGGTATAAAATAAAGCAATAATTAAAATAGCGCCAATATCATCAAAAATAGCAATCGATACTAAGAACACCTTTAGAGAGTTAGGGACTCGGTTGCCAAGCAGGCTTAAGATACCGAGGGCAAAGGCAATATCCGTAGCCGCCGGAATCGCCCATCCTTTCCAGTACTCTGGATTATTTAGATTGAATAAAATGTACACGATGGCCGGAAAAATCATACCACCGATAGCGGCACCGGCCGGCAGGATGATTTGTTTGACGTTAGAGAGCTCACCGATAAGTACTTCGCGTTTGAGCTCAAGACCGACCAAAAAGAAGAAAATCGCCATCAAACCATCATTAATCCAATGATGGGCATCTTTGGCGATTGCAAAGCTACCTATTTGGATGGCTACTGGCGCATGAATAAAGGATTCGTACCAAGTGCTAAGAGGACTATTGGCAATAATCATCGCTACGATAGCTGCTAACGCTAATACAATGCCGCCTGACGCCTCGAGCTCAAGAAACGCTTTAAATCTTTTTACTGCCATATCATCCTCATATGTTCAATGAATACTGTCAACTTAAGTAGCTCTACTTATATTTTATAAGGTGACAAATAGTTTGCTTTAGTTTCTCACAAATCTCTCAATATAAAAAATTTAATGCATTAAATGTCACTATAAGACAATACAAATGAGCAAAAATTTTTTGATTTCTAGGGTCAATTACTTAAAGTTAGAATGGTTTGTTATTTTTATCATAAAAAATATTGGTCAACCCCTAGAGCATATAAAGTACTTTAGACAAATTTAGCAGACTTTGTCATGCTTTTGGGTTTTCTTGTCGATTTGACTCTATAATGAGCTATTTTAACCGTCTTGTTCCACGATTTTACCAATACAGGGCTTAGAGCATGCTAGTCTCTGGAGCTTGAGGCTTAAATAACATTAAAACCGCTAATCAGCAGTTCTTTCGTCATAAAGTATTTATAAGGCCAGTGACATGGACGTATCGCTCTCTTTAGAGATTATCTTAATGCTGACGGCAGTCGCAGCGCTGGCCGGCTTCATTGATGCTATTGCAGGTGGTGGCGGCTTACTGACTATTCCGGCCATGCTGCTTGCTAATATTCCGCCAGTGCTGACATTAGGCACCAATAAATTACAAGCGGCATCAGGAGCGCTTGCAGCGTCCCTCACTATGATCAAAAAAGGGGTAGTGAAACCAGCTCGTATAAAGACAGCTATTATCGCCGCTTTTATTGGTTCAATTATTGGCGCTATTGCCGTACAGCTATCGCCTCCTGATATGCTAGAAAAACTCATTCCGTTTTTTATCGCTGCTATTGGGATTTATACTTTATTTGCCCCTAAGCTTGGTGAGGTGGAAGCTGCGCCGCGTATCTCTGAGGGCAAGTGGCAAAAAGTAGCTGCTCCTCTCATTGGCTTTTATGACGGTTACTTAGGTCCAGGCACTGGCATGTTTTTTGCTTTAGGCAACGTAGCGCTACGAGGCCAAAAGATCGTTGAGGCAACGGGCGCAGCAAAAGTGCTCAATCTATCTACCAATATTGGCTCATTAATATTTTTCATTTTAGGCGGTAACGTGCTTTGGATTGTGGGACTCGCGATGATGGTTGGGCAAACGCTCGGGGCTTATTTTGGCTCGCACATGGTGGTCAAAGGCGGCAGTAAACTGATTCGTCCGATGATTGTTATGGTTTGCTTAGCTATGATCACGAAATACGTTTTTGGCTGAGCCAAGCGTAGCCATTGTTAGCTAGTAACAACTGACTTATCGCAAATAAAAACTTCAGCCTATTTTAGACTGAAGTTTTTTGGTTTTGGCGTTGAGCAGCTATTTATCTATGCTTTATCGCTTTCATCGGCTTCACTGCGACGTAGACCATCTTGCCATTTACTGGTTTTGGTATCGCTTAGGCCATGATCACGACTATGAGCAGGCTTATCTGTGGTCTCAGCAGCATCGCCCGCTTTGGTGAACGAGTCTTGAATAGAAGCCGTATCGTTATCTTGAGAGCCATTAGTTTTTAGAGCGTCACTACGACTGTGATTATAGCTCATGCGCTCATTCAGCGTAGATTCTGCATCGCGATGACGATGTTTAAGCGCCTCTTCTTCAGGATGAGCTTGCGCAAAGTTGGTTTGCTCAGTAGTTTCTTTAACGGTATCGTGCTCGCTGAGCATCTCCACATCACCATCCTCTTCATAGCCGTGATTGGGATTGGCATCACCGGTCTGCTCATGAAAGCTAGGTGTCGCTTCATCATGAGTGGGTGATGGCGTGTTTTTAGCTGCGGCGTCACCACTGAGCTCTGCATAATCGGTAAGCTTATGGACGGCATTCTCTAGACTATGAGGATTATCCCGCTCCTGCGCTTGCTGCAGATGCTTATCAAAGACATCTGTCAATAAAGAATCGTAACGGATTCCGTTATAACTGATTAACTGCTCCGCTTCACTTTCAGTAATATCACCATTTTGACTGGCTTGCACGACATGATCTTCAAAAGTCAGACCAGCAAACTCGCCTTTGTGCTCCGCTTTTTTAAATTTCTCCCATAACGGCTCAACCTCAAGCAAGGTTTGATAAGCGTTTTCCATGCGGCCATTAGGATCATTAGGATCTGTATTATAATAGACCATAGTTTTGAGATAATCGCGGAACGGGTTAGCTTCAAAATCGTCCATAAAGGTGTCGCCAAGCTTCACCTTTAGCTCATCGCTTGTCGGCGTAAAGATACGACCACTAGGGAAAGTAACAAAGCTAACTACGTTTGCTGCTATCCGGTTGGGGAAGTTGGCAAACAAAGAGACAAAGGCTTCTTGGATAGTGTACAAGCTATCTTGTAGAGCGACCTCAGCATGCAAGCGTTCTGCTGCTGACTTGCTACCATTTTCATAAAACTGCAAAATAGCCGTAGCAATAAATAGGTGACTGTGGATATCCGCTAGGCGGCCAGAGAGCATCTCTTTGCGCTTTAAGTCGCCTGCTAGTAGCCCAAGCGCCATGTCTGCGGTTAGTGCGAAGCTAGCACTCAAGCGGTTGATGTGCTTGTAATAAGGGCGAGTGAAGGTATCGGCAAAGCTTGGCGCTTTATTACTACCACCAACATAGCCTGCTACAAAGGCACGCGCACCGCGATTAAAGGTATAGCCTAGATGTTTAAAAAACAAAGTATCGAATTCTTTAACAGCGCTTTGCTTATCTTCGCTTTGTAGGAGTTGTAGCTCATCGAATAGATAAGGGTGACAGCGCATAGCGCCTTGACCAAATATCATCAAAGAGCGTGTCAAGATATTAGCGCCTTCAACGGTAACGGAGACGGGAATAGCTTGATAAGGCGTAGATAAGAAGTTGCGTGGACCCATCTGGATACCGCGGCCACCCAAGACATCCATGCCATCGTTGACGACTTCACGCATGGTCTCTGTAGCATAGTATTTTGCCATAGCAGTCATCACCGAAGGCGTACCCCCTTGATTAAGACCACAAGTCACTAGATGGCGAAAGGCTTCAAGCATATAAGTTTGGCTTGCCATCCGGCTCGTTGCATCTTGCACACCTTCAAACTTACCCACTGAGATTTTGAACTGCTCACGTACTTTGGCAAAAGCACCGACCGAGAGGTAAGTCATCTCGCTTGCTGAGGTCGAGAGCGCCGGCAAGGAGATACCGCGGCCTACGCCTAAGCACTCCATCAGCATCCGCCAACCGCGCCCCGCATTTTCGACCCCACCGATAATATAATCAAGCGGAATAAAGACATCACTGCCATCGACTGTGCCATTCATAAAGGGCGAACCACTAGGATGATGACGAGGGCCAGTAATAACGCCCTCGTGGCTGGCTGGAACTAAGGCACAAGTAATACCATAATCTGTCTTATCGGCATCGCCAAGTAGACCTTCTGGATCGTACATCTTAAAGGCTAGACCGACCACCGTAGCAATAGGTGCTAAAGTAATCCAACGCTTAGAGAAGTTCATACGTAGGCCAAGGACTTGCTTGCCCTCATGATTGCCATAACAGACCACACCCGTATCAGGGATAGCGCCTGCATCTGAGCCGGCTTCTGGTCCTGTCAAACCAAAGCAAGGAATCTCCTCACCACTGGCGAGCCCCGGTAACCAGCGCTGCTTTTGCTCGTCTGTACCATAATGCATGAGCAGCTCACCTGGACCGAGCGAGTTTGGTACCATACAGCTGACCGCCGCTGTGGGCGAGCGTGAGGCAATCTTACTCATTACTAGGCTTTGCGCGTAAGAGCTAAATTCTAGACCACCAAACTCTTTAGGAATAATTAAACCCAAAAAGCTATTATCTTTGATAAATTGCCAAGTCTCTGGGGATAAATCCTTATCTTCATGTTGAATCTGCCACTCATCGATCATCGCGCAGAGCTCTTCGACTTCATTATCGATAAAGCTTTGCTCCTCAGCAGATAGCTTGGGATAAGGGTATTCAGCAAAGGTATTCCAATCAGGCGCCCCCATAAATAGCTCTTTTTCCCACCAGCTCGTACCCGCATCGAGTGCTTCACGCTCAGTATCACTCATGCTAGGCATCGCTCCGCCTAAGGTTTTGTACACAGGCTTAGTAATGAGCGCTTGCCGGACAGGAGCAATAAGCAGCACTAGGCATAATAGGGCGACAGGCACCCCCAAAATCAGCGACCAAGGACTGATAAAAGCAGTCACTATTACAGTAGCAATAGCGACTATGCTACCCGTCACCCTTGATAATGACATTAAAAAGATGGCCAAAATCACGGCTAACTGAATAAGTATTGCCAAAATAAATAAACCAATCGCCATGATGGTCTCCTTAACAAGCGCTAATAAAAACTAAAAAATAGTGATAAATAAAGAGTCGTTATAAAATTATGGTAGTCACCAGTAGGTGACTCTCGATATAACGTCAAAGAGTGCAATGATTGCAACAGAAATCTAACGATCAAACTTTCAGTCTGCAATAACACAGTAATGTGATTTTATCTCTCAATATGAAATAATACTTGACAATTATCAAGGATAAAAATGCTGTTCTATGTCGGGAATATGTATCCTCTGATAGCTGATAACTTTTATAATCCTCATTTAAGATAATGAGTATTCAAGCAAAAGGGGCTAAGCCTTTTTCGGCATAAGACAACGTATCATTGCGGCCAACGATGATATGATCGACTAGAGACAGATCTAATAAGTCGCAAGCTTTTTTGAGTTCATAAGTGAGTATATTATCTGCCGCTGAAGGCTTAGAGTCGGTATGAGGATGGTTGTGAGCGATTATCAGCTGGCTAGCGGCATGAGTGAGTGCGTGGCGTAATACATGTTTGATGCATACAGAGCAGGAGGAGATACCGCCGGTGAATAGTATCTCAAAGTTCAGCAGACTTAAGGCATTATCTAAACACAAGACGGCAAAGACCTCTCGCGGTTCGCCGCGCAGCTGAGTGCTAATATAGTCTTTGACCACTTGCGAGCGACCTAGCGCTTGTCCGGTTTTGAGCTTGCTATCTAAGTAGCGCGTGCCCATCTCAAGCGATGCCAGTATTTGTGAGTATTTGGCAGGACCAATGCCATGGCAGGCAAGGACGACCTCCTTTGGCGCAGCTAATAGCTCGGCAAGTGAGCCAAACTCATCGATTAAGTGCCTTGCTAGCTCGATAGCAGACTGCGATTGGGTACCGGTACGCAAAAATATTGCCAATATCTCAGCGTCAGAGAGATGACTGGCGCCAAATTTTAGTAGCTTTTCTCTTGGTCTATCGTCTTCGTGCCAGTCCTTGATCGCCATTATTTTTCCTTTCTTCGCTAAGATTCATAGAAAGATTTGGAGCGCGTTTCTTAACTGAGTTATAGTCAGTTGAAATGAAAACTATCATATGTTCAAGAGCGCTACTGGTATAAATTTTACTGGCGTGCTGTATTTTTTCGATGCTACGTAAAATTCATACTAGCAGCGCTATACCGTTTTTAAAATGTATCGGCTATAGGTTAATCATAAAGCTAGCTATAGTTTTAGTTATAAAAATGGCTTAGCTATCGATAGCACTATAAAACCTTACCTAACTTATCTCATACTTGTTACTATAAGCGCAAATTTTATCTTTTCTTTTACCTTTTACCTATCGATGTCATGCTTATGTCAAAAGTTCTACTCGCTATCACCGGTGGTGTCGCCGCTTACAAATCTGCTTTTTTTGCCCGCTTATTGATTAAAGCAGGGTTTGAGGTGCGCGTCATCATGACCACAGGGGCGCAAGCTTTTATTACCCCGCTCACCTTGCAAGCTCTGACGGGCAATGAGGTGCATACCTCACTGCTCGATGAAGAAGCTGAAGCTGGCATGGGGCATATTGAGCTGGCAAAGTGGGCCGACTTAGTCATTATCGCTCCCGCTTCTGCCAATACTTTAGCGCGGCTGGCGATGGGGATGGCGGATGATTTACTAACGACGGTCTGTTTAGCGACTACTGCGCCCGTTATCGTTGCTCCTGCGATGAATCAGCAAATGTGGGCGCATCCGGCGGTCAGTCTCAATGTGCAGACTTTGCGTGATATGAATTATCATATCATTATGCCAGCTAGTGGCGAGCAGGCCTGCGGTGATGTTGGTGCTGGGCGCTTGCCTGAGCCTGAGCAGCTGTTGGCTGAGGTGCAATTGTTCCATAAGCAGCAGTTTATTGAACAGCGCTTGACGGGCAAGCGCGTGGTTATCACCGCAGGACCAACGGTTGAGGCGATAGATCCGGTGCGCTATTTGTCCAATCACTCTTCTGGCAAGATGGGCTTTGCTTTGGCTAATGCCTGTCGTGATGCTGGCGCTGAGGTGGTGCTCATTGTCGGCGGTAAGGTGAGCCTACCAACGCCGCTAAATGTCACTCGCATCGATGTTCTGTCAGCCGAGCAAATGCTCATCGCCGCGCAGCAGTGTGTCGATGGCACTCATAGCGCGTTGCAAATGATACCAACCCTATCGTTCGATCATAAGCATAGCTACGACCACGAGCATAGCGACTGTTGTGATTGTGAGGAGACGGATAGCTTTACAGAAGATAGCGGTCTAACTAAATCGGCAGATATCTTTATCGCTACCGCTGCCGTTGCCGATTATCGGACTCGCGACGCTGCTCCGCAAAAAATCAAAAAAACTCAAGACGCCATGTCGCTTGATCTGGTTAAAAACCCAGACATTTTAGCGTCGATTTCTTTGGCGCATCCAGAGCTGTTCGTGGTTGGGTTCGCTGCTGAGACTCAAGACGTTGAACGTTATGCGCGTGGTAAACTTGCGGCTAAAGATTTAGACATGATTGCCTGTAATGATGTCTCCCGAGCAGATATAGGCTTCGCTAGCGATGACAATGCTATGCAAGTGTTTTTTGCCAAAGCCTATGATCAGGACTCAGTGGTGCTCGATAAAACCAGCAAAGATAAGATCGCAGAGCAGTTAACCGCTCTGATCGGCGGAGCGCTGGGGCAACGCCGTAAAAGCTAACATAATAAGTAAGCACAAAAAAACTAGGAGTTAGCGGTTTTACCAAAATAAAGCCGCTGCGCTACTCGAAAAGTATTACAGTGCGCCTCAACCACATCCTCAATATCCTCTGAATAGCCGCCGCCCATAACGATAGCGACTGGGGTATCGGCGTCTTTTGCTTGCTGCAATACATACTCATCACGCGCTTTGCAGCCCGCATGCGTCAAGGCTAATTTGCCTAACTTATCAGTGGCTAAGATATCGACCGCCGATTGATAAAAAATCATATCGGGGGCGACTTCTGCTATCAGGCGCGGCAAAGTCTGCTCTAATACCTGCAAGTACTCTTCATCGCCGGTATCGTTATCGAACTCAATATCTAAGTCAGAGACTTGCTTGCGAAAAGGGTAGTTTTTGGCGCCATGCATGCTAAAGATAAAGACTCTAGGCTCATTCGCCATAATACTGGCGTTGCCATTGCCTTGATGTACGTCCAAATCGATAACGAGTATTTTATTAGCCTGTCCGCGATTTAGTAGTAAATTGCTGGCGATACAGACATCGTTAAACACACAAAAACCCTCACCATGGTCAGCAAAAGCGTGATGAGTACCGCCGGCGACATTCATTGCCACCCCATACTGTTGGGCATACAATGCACACTCATAAGTCGCATGCGCGATATGACGACCTCGATCGACCAAAGCCTCCGTCATCTCAAAGCCAATAGGTCGCGCCTCTTTGCGAGTCAAAGTTTGAGTCTTGAGCTTATGCCAATATTCCGACGTATGCGTAGTTAAAATCTCCGCTTCTGTCAGCCGTTTTGGCGCAAAGAAGTTATCGGGAGTAATCGTACCTTCACGCAGTAAACGCTCAGGAATCATGGTGTACTTTTGCATAGGGAAGCGGTGTCTTTCAGGCACTGAATAACGAAAAACTTCGGAATAAGCTATTTTTAACATAATTCAACTTTTTATAACGGTGTTTATTTAAGGGTATAATGGATAAGCTAATAAAGTAGCAGTCGATGATTTTGGTTTGTTTTTATTTAGCAGTAATAGTGTTTTCATAGTTTTGTGTAGCGCTGCTATTGCATTTTTTTGCTAGCTAAGAAAAAAGTACGCGCATCCGCTTGCGCGCGTAATTCACCTAATAGGGTGGGCATATCTTCGCTAGGCTCTTGCGTATTCAGCAAGTCACTAAACACCTCATAAGCGACAGTGGTCATAGCGACAACGCTTTGTAGTAAATGCTCGATAATTTCGTCATCGAGCCCTAATACTTCGACATCAAGCGCGTTTTTGTAGCGTATTTCACCATCATTCACATCCATCTCCAAATTACCAACGATCATATCGTAGTTGATTTGGGTAATCAGTAACATCGCCGCACTTTGATGACTCTCTGGTATCAAAAACGGTAAAATCCCATAAACCGCGAGTAAACCCTCTTTTTCTTGTACTCGAAATAAGTAGCCGCAATCTATTTTACGATTCCTCATGCGCAGTGATAGATGATGTGACTGCTGAGCGTCCGAGATCCTTGGCTTGTAGTGAGTATAATGCCAGTGTTTACTACGAAAATAGAGCTTCAAATAATCGATAATCGGCGTCTGATTAGGACCAGTAACAGAGTCTTTGCTTAAAGAGATTTTGGCCGACCTGCTAGTGGTGGCATTATCGGCTGCACGGTTGGCGTTTTTATTATTATCATCCTTTACACTGTGTTCAGCGTTTAAGCTTTCAGGCTTTATAGTGTCAGCATCGACAGCATTTTTAACATTGACAGCAGAACTGATGTCTTGCGGCGCTCTACTGGTCAATAGCCGTTTGAGTTTTTGCCATAAGCTGAGTTTAGACTTACTATCCATAGGTTTCGTCTTATAAGTTTGAGCTAATTAATTCAGAGATAATCCATTATCTTCTCGTTTGTAAAATAATAGCAAATAAGCGACTATTCGTCTTTTTTTGCTAATGCCTGTTGAATATTAGGCTGTCTATAAAATGCTTGCAACATATCCCGCATATGAACGCTGAGCCATTCGCTATTGATGGCATCATTGATGATAGGCAGTAGAGTAGGAGTGAGTTTCGATACGGCTAGCTCATCAATATTGACGCTAGCGGCTAAGGCTGCGATAGTGTCGGCCTGATGGTTATCATACCAAGTCTCGACACTAGCAGCGACTAAACTGCGCAGATAAGGCGAGAGCCGCAGACGATTATAGCTTTGCTGCACGCTGGCTTCGATATGATGAATACTGCCATTATCAGGGTCGTTATCTAAGTAGGTTTTTAATTGGCTAACTGGCTGATCTTTAATACGGGCCCAGCCCATCACTAGCAGCCTTGAGACTTCGTCGTTGGACAAATGCGCTTGGGCATTCGCTTCTGCTTTATTCGTCAAGTCCTTAATATTACGGTGTAAGTAAGTTTGTAGTTTTTCGTCTAAGTTACGATTGGTGGCTTTTTCAAAAGAGCTGCGCCCCATTTTCATCAGCTTGCCGACGCCGCCAGCTTTATCAAGGGTGCTCTCCATAAAGTCATTGATAGCGTGGTATAAGGTTCGAGTCAGCAGATCGGCAAAGGTATCATTACCGATGAGCGCGTGTATCAGCCCATTACGCTGCTGCTGATGACTGCCGATATAATTCGCTAGCGTATGCACTTGCGTTTCATCCACCAGATCAGCTAGCGGCACATTATCATTAACAGGATGATAAATAACGGTCTGCAGGATAGTTCTAATATCCGTGCGCATGACCTCAGTCATTGGTTGACTCAATAGCCAGTCATTAATGAGACGCTGCAAGTCCTCGTAGCTTAGGTATCGACTCATCGGCTGGGCGCTGAGCCATTGCCAAGCTTCATTAGCCAGTGGCTCAGCTTGCTGAAGGAGCCACTGCTGCATAAAGTCAATTTGCGCCTCTATTAGCTCATACAATGAGGAGATGGGCAGCTGCTCTTTATTGACATCATGGCTTGGTTTATTGTCTTGTGAAGTATTAGGCATAGAGTGGTTTGAAGGCTTTGCTGATGTCGTGTTTGATGAGATATTTGCGGTCATATTTACAGCCATATTTAGAATTATGAGATTCGACTATTTGTTATACTATAGGTTTGCAGTGGTTTTATTAGCATAGCGTATTATGACATGAAGGTAACGGATGTTTTTGGTGAATGTTAGTGTCGGTGAGGACTATTTATAACAAGTACTTAGAGCATATTTTAAATCCGCTGCGAGTTTGCGTCTCAAGCTGTGCCAAGACATTAATAACTAAGAGGTTGTGATGAGCGAGTCATCTTTTTCTGCTACTCAAACGTCGCCTGTGCTAGCGCTCGATAAGGTGACTGTGCAGCGCGGTGAGACGCCTTTGTGTAATGGCGTCGATCTGCAGTTAGCGGCTGGCGGTATTTGTCATCTCATTGGTGCTAACGGTACTGGTAAAACCACACTACTTATGCAGCTGGCTGGACTGTTACCTGTGCTAACTGGCACGATTGAATATCAAGGCCGCGCCGGTTTGCCTATACAGCCGCTATATATCTCGCATCAACTTGGTATTCATCCCAACCTTACTGTTGCACAAAATCTGACTTTTTTGCTTAATTTATATGGTATAGCGCCAAGTCTTGATGATATCGACGAAGCTTTAGCTTGGGTAGGCTTGCAAGGTTTCGAGACCGTCAGCTCAAGCCATTTATCAGCTGGGCAGACGCGGCGGATTACTTTAGCCCGCCTCTATTTATTGACACCCGAAGTCACACCGCTATGGCTACTCGATGAGCCTTTTACGGCGCTCGATGTGGATATGGTGGCGCGAATGCAGCAGCGCTTACAAGCGTTTGCCGCGGCAGGAGGGGCGATAGTGATGACCAGTCATCAGGCGGTCGGCGTGGCCAATCAAATGCTTGATTTGTCAGAGTATGATTTATCAGATACTGATATAACAGAGCCTGATTGATCAGATTATGAGGATTTAGATATACCGTGATTGTCTGAGGTAGCGACAGTTTTTGAATAATAGCAAGGCTAGACACTGATTACTTTAATCTATGATGCTATATAGATAAAATAAACGGCTAGAAAGGGTAACGAATGACGGAGAGCCACATACAAAATATAAATAGTGAGCGTATCAATAATAATAGCGGCGCTAATGTTAGCGATATAAGTTATGCTGCCCTTGCTATTAGCTTCACTCAGTTGTGGCGGCGCGAATGGCAAGTCAAGCAGCAAGGAGCGGTACAATGGTTATACCCGCTAGTACTGTTTTTGGTGATTATTACTTTGTTCCCGTTGGCAGTTGGTAGCGAGCCGCAGCTCTTACAACGCTTAGGCGTTTCAGCGGTGTGGATTGCCGCTTTATTGTCGCTAGTGATGGGTATCGATGGGTTATTTAAGCCCGCGCTCGACAATGGCACGCTCGCGCAATTAGTAGTCGCCAAAGCCTCACTGCCGTTATGGGTACTGATGCGCCTAACCATTCATTGGATCTTTAGTAGTGGAATTGTGGCGCTACTGAGTTTATTGGCTGTACCGCTATTTGGGTTGAGCTGGTTTGAGGCGGGTATTTTGATGGCGTCGATTATCGTTGGTAGTCCGATGCTACTGATGCTCTCGGCGATTGCTAGTAGTTTAACCTTATCGCTGAAAAACGGCGCGGTGCTAGTGCCGCTGATTGCGCTGCCGATGCAGCTACCGGTGTTGATTTTTGCGACGGGCGCCGTGGATTTGTTTGCGACCGGTCTCAATGGGTTACCTATTTTGGCTTTATTATTAGCCGGTAGCATTGTCTCAGTACTGGTGATGCCTTGGGTGATTGCGATGACGCTGAAGATGTCTTGGCTGAATTAAAAAACGCGCTTTAGCGACTATCTTGGTAAAAGCCTAAGCTTTGGGTTTGCAACGTGGTTAAAAGCGCCAACTTTGCTATAATAGAAGGCACTCGTTATTGTTGGTTACCTAGTAGTGATAAGTTGACCAAATAGTGACTATAAACAAGACGTTAGCAATAATAACCAGCTTAATGTTGCTAGCTTTGATATTCATTAGTAACCCATTAGAATGCTTCATCCACTTGCTGTGTAATAGGTCTATTCCATGCCCAACCTAAACAATGTCTCATCGCCAAACGTGTGGCAGCGCCTCTGGCAAGGTTTCTTGATTACTGTAGGGACTAAGCAGTTCTTTCGTATCTTTGCACCTTGGGTGAAGTGGCTTGGTATTTTAGCAGCTATTTGTCTGACTGTAGGCAGCATTTGGGGTTTGGCTTTTGCGCCGCCTGATTATTTACAAGGCAATAGCTACCGGATTATCTTCATTCATGTCCCCGCTGCCAGCCTTGCGATCTCCATCTATTTTGCCCTAGCCGTATTAGGGGTAATCTTTATGGTATGGAAAATCAAAACAGCTAGCTTAGTGGCGCAGGCACTAGCGCCTTTTGGGTTTTTATTGTGCGTGATTAGTTTGTTAACGGGCTCTATTTGGGCCAAACCCACTTGGGGCACTTACTGGGTGTGGGACGCGCGTCTAACCTCGATGCTAATTTTAGCGTTTTTATACGCAGGAGTGATGGCGTTATTTGCTGCTTTTGAGCATACGCCTAATCGCGGTAAAGCCGCCGCCATTTTATCCATCGTTGGCGCGGTAAATCTGCCTATTATTAAGTACTCAGTTGAATGGTGGAATACGCTACATCAAGGCGCGACCTTTACGCTGACCGAAGCGCCAAAAATGTCAGCAGATATGTGGCTGCCATTGCTGCTAATGGTGATTGGCAGCTATTTATTAGTAGCAGCGCTTGCGATCTATCGGACTAACACCCTGATCTTAAATCGTGATCAAAGCAAAGCTTGGGTGAAAGAATATATCCGTAACCAACGTAAATAATGCCAAAATGCTCTGAGTGTTTTAGCATAGCGTTATGGTAGATTGCGGTTAACAAGTATAGTTAATTCTAAATAAAACAGATGTGTTATGTTGCAACGCGGAACTGGCATGAATTTTTTTGGCGTGCTGTGCCTACGCATACAGCGGCTGCAAAAAATTCATTCTAGCCCCGCTGTATTTTTTATATTGAACTCACTGTGTCATAGGAGAGCAAATGCAGCCTTACTTTTATAGCCTCTCAGAATTTCTTGCTATGGGTGAGCATGGTGTTTTTGTCTGGTCTTGTTGGGCCATTACGGTAGGTATTGTTTTAGCCTTTATCCTCTATAGCCGTGCTCAAAGAAAGACTTTACTGAAACAATTGACTATTCAACAAGCGCGGCAAGCACAGCGAAGCAGCAGAGCGCCTAAGCATAAAACTTAAGTCTCTATTTCTCAGAGGTTATTCAATAGGCTAACTCAAACCTTTTAATTCGCTGATAACTTACTGTTTTTATTGCTATTAATGTATTAATACAATGACGGAACCATTTTGCCTAATGATGACAGCTGTCATTGATTTGTATGATAAAGGCTACCATATAAAAGCTGTAAGGTTTTATTGAGCATTTTGAGCTGATAAATCTAAAGTTTGTAAAAGCGCCATTTTTAATGAGGTAAGATATGAACGCCGTTCGACGTAAAAAGCTTATGTGGGTTATGTTTACGCTAGCAGGTGCGGCTATCGCTGTGGTGCTCGTCATCTATGCTATTGGTCAGCAGACGGACTACTATTTCGATGCAACGGCGATTGCTCAAGGCGAGGCGCCGCAAGATAAGCGCATTCGTGCTGGCGGCATGGTGGTTGCGGGTAGCGTACAGCGAGCTGCTAGTGATCCTTTGAATGTTGAGTTCGCTATTACTGATTTCCAATCGACAGTACCCGTCACCTATCAAGGTATCTTGCCAGACTTATTCGCTGAAAACTCAGGAGTGGTTGCTACTGGTAAAATGCAAGGCGAAACTTTTGTCGCCGGCGAAGTATTGGCTAAGCACGATGAAAACTACATGGCACCAGAGGTCGCAAAATCGCTAAAAGAAAATAACCGTGCGAGTGTTACGCCGTCATCAGAACAATACAATCCTGCTGAACCTATCCATAAAACTGAAACCTTACAGCAGTAAAAACAGCAGTTAAAAATTTAATTCGCTCAAATAAAAAAGCCACCAATACTTATATCGGTGGCTTTTTTGCGTTTAATGATTTTATTTTAAAAAGTAATTAACCTACTGAAACACCCTTTAAAATCAGTCGTCCCATTCAGGCGTATAATCAGGGTGCTCGATTTTGCGGCCATCACTACGAGCCAAGTTGCCGATTTGCTCTAGCTCATCAGCGCTTAGTTCGAGCTCAGTCGCGTCTAAGTTACCTTGTAAGTGATCAGGGTTGGAAGTCTTGGGAATAGCGACGCGATCCTTATCTGAGAGTATCCAAGCTAATGAGACTTGCGCTGGGGTAACATTATGTTTATCAGCGATTTGTTTAATCACCTCATTATCGAAGACATCGCCGCGCGCTAGTGGCGAGTAAGCTTCTAATAAAATATGGTGGTTGTTTAAAAAGGTCTGTAAGGTATTTTGCTTAATAAACGGATGAAACTCGACTTGGTTGACTACGATAGGCACATCAGCGTGTTTTTTCGCTTCGATAATGTTAGCAATGTTGAAGTTAGAAACGCCAATATGACGAGTCAGGCCTTGCTTTTGCAGCTCACACAGTGCAGGAATCGTCTCGGATAAAGGTACGCGATCATCTGGCCAGTGTAGCAGCAATAAATCCACATAATCGGTATCTAAGTCTTTTAGCGAGTGCTGTGCTGAAGCTTTTAATTTCTCAGGCTCAAACTTCATATCATCTGGGAATATCTTAGTGGTCAAAAAGAATTTATCGCGAGCCACGCCAGATTGCTTGATACCTTGACCGACTTGTTTCTCATTACCATAAGCCTGCGCGGTATCGATGTGCTCATAGCCCATCTGTAGCGCTTGGCTAACGACTTTAACGCAGTCATCACCTGTCGATTGCCAAGTACCCAAACCTAATACCGGAATGTTGGCTTGACCCGCTGTGCGAATATTATATTTTTTTGTGCTCATATTATTATCCTTATCATCTGTATTTACTGTTTTTAGCTATAGAAAAGCGCGCTAAAAGGTGGGGTGGAAGGTAAATGAAAGTTTAGGAGTCTTTAAAATCATTCAATTACTATAAGGAAAAATTATTCAATGCAAAAGAGGAAGTGACGCTTTCCTACAAAGCACAAACAGCTTGTAACGTCCGCTAAATTTTGACGCTATCTTACTGGCTTACAAATCCTTACTGCGATAAAGGTTTTATATATACCCTTTATGCTATAGTTGAATTAAAGAAAATTTAGAATAAAACGTATATTAAACAACTACTAATAACAGCAAATACTAGGTATAGAAATACTGTTTATAAACAGGATTGTCAGGAGTAATCATGTCAGATGCTATAACCGATAGCGCTATAGGAGCGGGTGAACCTATGGCGCAAAAGCCTATTTCGTGGTTTATCTTTGGGCTGATGGCGAGCGTCACCTTTATCGGTATTCTCTCAGAGCTGATGCCGTCAGGTATTTTGCCGCAGATGACCGCGGGATTAGGCATCGAACAGACGCAAGTGGGTTTTTTAGTTGGTATCTATGCGCTTGCCTCAGCGATATTTGCTATCCCGCTTATCAGTGCCACCTTATGGGTCAATAGAAAAATCCTGTTGATGGTTCTACTGGCAGGTTTTGCAGTTTCCAATATCGTCGTTGGGCTAACGTCCTCTTATTATCTTATCGTTGTCATGCGGATTTTGGGCGGGATCTGCGCTGGTATC
Source organism: Psychrobacter sp. 1Y11 (assembly GCF_052259045.1). Classification (NCBI taxonomy): domain Bacteria; kingdom Pseudomonadati; phylum Pseudomonadota; class Gammaproteobacteria; order Moraxellales; family Moraxellaceae; genus Psychrobacter; species Psychrobacter sp. 1Y11. The sequence goes on along the minus strand of NZ_JBQQER010000003.1, from coordinate 222,067 downwards.
ATGTGGCCGATGATTGCCGCTTACGGTACCGCGCTAGTGCCCGAAAACATGCATGGGAAAGCGATTACTATCATCATGGCGGGTAATACTTTTGGCGTCAGTTTGGGACTGCCGATTATGACCTTTATCGGTACTCATGTCGGCTGGCGCATGTCGTTCTTGGTCCTTGGTGGGTTAGGTGCCCTTATTGCCCTACTGGCGATGAAGTTTTTGCCAGCGGTAAAGGGTGAGAAGCTGACCCAAAGTAACTCGCCGCTTGCGGTGTTGAAAATCCCTGGCGTTTGGATTGTGCTCGCGCTGACCTTTTTGGCTGTCGTTGCCCATTATAGTACTTATACGTATATTACGCTTTTGGTAGAAACGATAGCCTTTACTGGCGGTATTAGCCTTGCGCTGCTGATCTTCGGTATCGGTTCGGTGATTTCAGTAATATTATCGGCTCGAATCATCGATACCCATTTGCGCGGTTTAATCGTCTCAATGTTGGGCGGCGGCCTTATAGCGATGTTGCTATTTGTCTTCTTTAGAGGCGCTAATGGTTTTGCACATATTGCTTTTTTATTGTGGGGGCTGGCGTTTGGTCCGCTAGTGACTATGTTTCAAACGGCAGTCAGTCATCAGGTTACCGAAGCTAAAGCCGTTGCTACTTCAGTACAGTCTAGTGTGTTCAACTTCTCGATTATGATTGCCACGTGGCTAGCGGGATTGATTTTAGTCAATATGCCAGAGACTGGGGTCTTCGGTATTGTCTATTTGTCTATTCTTTGTTTTATCCCTGCGATAATCATTACTTTCATATCAAAGAGAACTTTAGATGCCCCTACTGTTTAAAAGAGCTTAGTTAATGACTTGTTTAATTACTTATAAATCAATAATAGGAGTTTGTTATGATTAAATTTACTAACGCTAATATTTATCGCAATGAAGATGCCAATGAAATCCTAGTTAAAGACGGTATCATCCAGCAGATGGGTAAGAATTTGCCTAGTGCCGAGGAAGAGATTGACCTAAAAGGTCGCTTGATTGTACCGCCCTACGTCGATTCGCATCTACATCTAGACTATGTCTACACGGGCGGCGGCGATGATGCGAAGAACGCATCTGGTACCTTGTTTGAAGGTATCGCGCGTTGGCACGATGTCAAAAAAACCCAGTCTTTTGAAGATGCCAAACAGCGTATGCTAAAAGGTATTCAAGAAGAAGTCTCCAAAGGCGTGCAATATATACGGACCCATATCGATATTTGCGACCCTGACCTCACCGGACTCAAAGCCATGCTAGAGCTGCGTGAAGAACTCAAAGACAAGGTCACCATTCAGATTGTGGCGTTCCCGCAAGAAGGCATGTATGCCTATAAAGGCGCGGTTGAGCTGATGGAAGAGGCGCTGAAGATAGGCGCGGACTGTGTCGGCGGTATTCCGCATTTTGAGTGGGCATATGAGTTTGGGCAGGATTCGGTGCGTAAAACCGTCGAATTAGCGCTGAAATATGACAAGCTTATCGACGTACACTGTGATGAGACCGACGATCCCATGAGTCGTCACGTCCAGCTATTGAATGCTTTAGTGATGATAGAAGATATCGGTGCGCGTACGGCCGCGAGTCATACTTGTTCCTTTGGCTCTGCTGATGATGCTTACGCGTTTCGGATGATGGGACTGTTTGAGCAATCAGGTATGAACTTTATCGCCCTACCGACTGAGAACGCTTATCTACAAGGTCGCCAAGATACTTATCCTAAGCGCCGTGGTCTCACGCGAGTGAAAGAATTTTGGGAAAATGGTATTAATATCTCCTTTGGCCAAGACTCTATAAACGACCCTTGGTATCCAGCGGGTAATGGTAATATGATGAATATCTTGGATAACGGTATTCATTTAGCGCAAACCATGTCACTGCCGCAGTTGGATGTCTGCTTGGACTTTATTACCTTTAATGGTGCAAAGACTTTGAACATTGAAAAGGAGTATGGTTTAGAAGTCGGCCGCGCCGCGAACTTCTTAGTGTTAGATGCTGATACACCGTTTGAGGCGGTGCGCCAACGCGCTGATGTGCTAGCCTCTATTCGTAACGGTCAATATCTGTTCAAAAAACCCGAACCTAGTTATGAGATTGAGTTGGATATGTATCGAGCGACTAAGTAGTGATAAGCGACATGACTACATGCTGTCTTTAAACTAAAAAACGCCCCTTACCTTAATAAGGGGCGTCTTTATGATAAAGCTTTTATACTCAAATCGGTTTATTCAGCTACTGCAACTTCACCAGTAGCAGACGCAGTACCAGCAGTAGCGGTAACTTCGTTACTATTTGCATCCCAGATTTTTGGATATTTATAACCAGGGAAAGTGTCATGCGCGTATTTTTTGAAAGCTGCAGAGTTATAAGCGTTAGTGACATCTTTAACCCATTTCTTATCGACGTCGGCTGATTTAATCGCTGACCAATTGACATAGTTAAAGCTTGGTTCTTGGAATAAAGCTTCAGTCAATTCGATACCGGCATCGGTCGCATAGTTGCCATTGATAACCGCGAAGTCCACTTCATCACGCGCGCGTGGCAGCTGCGCCGCTTCTAATTCAATGATATCGATATCATATTTGCTATTGTCAGCGATATCTGTTTTGGCTGCGGTTAGCGGATCGATATTATCCTTTAAAGTAATCCAGCCCAGATCATCCATCATTACTAGCGCACGAGCGAAGTTGCTCGGATCGTTTGGCGCTGAGACGCTCATGCCTTTATAAGCTTCTTGCAGATCACTCTTTTTACCTGAGTAAATCCCTAGCGGTGCAGTTGGTACCTGAAAGACTTCTACCAAATCTAAGTTGTTTTCAGTCTTAAAGGTATCGAGATAAGGCTTGTGCTGGAAGATATTGATATCTAAGTCGCCATCAGCCAAGGCTAAGTTAGGACGGACATAGTCAGTAAAGGTAATCAGCTCAACTTCATAACCTTGCTCTTCTAGCGAACCTTTGACTTGGTTGCGCACCATGTCTGCAAAGTCACCTTCGGTGGTACCGATGACAATTTTGCTGTGTTCAGGATCGATGTCGGTTGCCGCTGCAGTCTCGTTAGTTGGTGCTTCTTTGGTCGCTTCTGGCGCTGATGAGTTATTACAGCCGACTAATACTAAGCCCGAGACGCCGACAGTGGCAAGTCCAAGCGCTAATTGGCGGCTGATATCTGTTAATTTCATAAATTATCCTTAATAAAAATGCATTAGGGGTCACGGCTTAGCAATCAGCCATTAAAAAGAACGATTGGAGTCTGTTGGAGATTCACAACAAGGAAATGCTGCTAAATAACATGCGAATAAAAAGAGCACAAAAGTAACTTTAGTACCGTATAAAGTCAAGCCTTTTGCTTATGAGTAATCTGCATCAAAAGTGGAGTAATATTCATAAGCTCGTATTAAGCAGTGAGAGTCGATAAGTCCATTCTATCGGTATCAGCATCAAAATCAGCGCTAACAATAGCGTCTTGACAATAAAGTCTGAGATTAACGCTTATCTAAACGTGTCGCGAGCCAGTTACCAAAAGCTTGAATGGAGACGACCATCACAGAGAGCATAATGACGATAAACACCATAACTTCAGTCTGATAACGATAGTAACCGTAACGAATAGCTAAATCGCCCAAACCGCCACCGCCAATCATACCAGCCGCTGCAGAGTATGATAGCAGGCTGATACATAGGATAGTCACCGACAGCACTAACCCTGAGCGTGCCTCATTGAGTAGTACTTTTATGATGGTGAAGGGGCGGGCGCCCATTGATTCAGTGGCCTCAATGATACCACGCGGGACTTCGCGCAGGTTCTGTTCGACCAAGCGCGCAAAATAAAAGGAGCCGGCAATAGCAAGCACTAAGGAGGCGGCAATCGGACCGATACCTGTACCGACGATAGCTTTAGTAAAAGGACTCATCGCGATCATCAAAATCACGAAAGGAAAGGCGCGCATAAAGTTTGTGACGCCGCCAAGCACAGCGTAGAGCACTTTGTTTTGTAAAAACTGTCGGTCACTAGATAAAAATAAAAATATCCCGAATAGACCACCAATAGTTACCGCAGCGGTAGTAGAGATACCGAGCATGATAAAAGTATCGAGGGTAGCCTGCCAGATCTCTTTTTTTAGAGCCAGCAACTTATCAATCGAGGCGGATAATTCAGCACCAGTCAACATATCTATTTCTCTTGCCTTATCAGGTTATCTCTAATCTTCGTGGACTAAGCCTTGGCCTATCGGAGTGGTGGCTTGAATTAGACCATCTTGGACTTGGGCAACTTCAAGTAACTGCCCCTCGTGCAGTAGGGCGGCGCGATCACACAATCTACGAATGACGCTCATTTCATGGGTAACAATAACAATAGTCACCCCAAGCTGCTGATTGATATCACGCAGACAGGTGAGTAAGCTACGGGTAGTTGCAGGGTCGAGCGCACTGGTAGGCTCATCGGCAAGTAATACTTTGGGACTCGGGGCGATAGCGCGGGCGATACCTACGCGCTGCTTTTGACCGCCGGAGAGCTGCGCGGGGTAGTGGCTGACGCGGTCTGTGAGATCGACAATCTCTAAGCATTCCATGACGCGTTTGTGAATATCACGACTAGGGTAGCCTGATACGGTCAAATTAAACGCCACATTGTCAAAGACCGTGCGATTCGACATCAGATTGAACTGCTGAAAGATCATACCGATGTTATGACGCGCGATGCGTAAGTCGCTAGCTGTCAAGGTGGTCAAGTCCGTACCATCGATGATGACTTGCCCGTTATCGGGACGCTCTAACATATTGATTAGACGTAATAAGGTCGATTTACCCGCGCCTGAATAGCCCATGAGACCGAATATCTCACCTTGTTTGACCGTCAAAGAGGTCGGCTTAACAGCGGTAAACCAATGCGCCTTACCATCTGCTCCTTTTATGGAGCGATCGCTCATAAAGCTTTTGGTCACATCATTTAGGACGATCATGTCACTCATGGAATGCTCAAAATTTGATAGAGAATAAAGTAAATAAGGACTAGCGTTAACGATAGAATAAGGGGCGGTAATATAGCATATTATTGAGTAATATGGCACAGGCAATTGTCAATCGAGCAGTAGAAATAGAGTGAATAATTCAGATGAGCGACAAGGTCAAACAAGATAAGAATAGGTAAGCGCTGTTAAGCCCACAATAAAACGGCAGCGGTTTTGGATGTTTAAGGTAGACGAATCTCACAAACTGACATTAGATCTGCCAATCAGCGATTAGAGTTAGGTTGTACGCTTTGGCTTTCTTTATAACTATAATGCGGATCATGCTTGACCGGTATCACGACCAAGAAGCGAGTATGCCCATTAATCGTATCCGTTAGAATGTGGCCTTGATGCGCGGTGACGATTTGTGAAACTAGCGATAACCCTAAGCCTGAGCCTTTTTTCTTTTGTTGTAAGCGCACAAAGGGGCTAAAGATTTCTTCGCGCTTGTCTTCAGGGATACCCGAGCCCTCGTCAATTACTGCAAGAACAGCGTATTTAGGAGCGGGGCGCACAGGGTCGGCTTTTGCTTTTTTGAGATGCTTTTTGAATAAGCCTTCTTTCTTTGGTGCTATCGTCGTTTCGCTCTTACGCTCGTCAGCGTCTGCTTTTACGTCTGTCTTATCATTAGCCTTTTTTGCAGAGCTATCGTTAGTGACTGAATGAGTAGAGTCAGCGGTAAGCTTCATGAGATTGCTAGCAGAGAACTGCGTAGGAATAGCTTGCCAAATCTCTTTTTTAATACTATCTATCCGCTCGGCTGTGAGCATAGGGTAGCGAGCAGTATAAACGTTAGCTGTAGCAGACGAATGGGTTAGTGCTGATGTTTGTTTGAGGCTTTGCGTTAAGGGGTCTGTTGCTTCGTTAGTGGTTACATTAGTGCTTATATCAGCGACCCTATTAAGGTCTATAGACTGCTCATCATCACTGGCCGGATCAATACTGATACTCTCACCGTTACGATAAATCGGTGGCAGAGGTGCTGCCGCATTTTGTCCCTCTGCTGTATTATTAAAAGTATGGTCTTCAACAGGCGAGCTCATAAACAGATCGAGCTCATTACTTAAGGGCTGATTGTTAGTGTCTAACGTCTCATAATCCTTATACTCCAAATTATCATGATCAGCAAAGCTACTATTGAGTACTGATTGCAGCAGATAATCAGGTACATTGCCCGCTTCTTCAATCTGCTGTACGCCATACAGAAAGACAGTAACAGGAGGGACGCCGTGTAGCATCGCATTATTTAGTAGATTGCGGATCAAATGAGTCAGCATCGCCGATTGACCATCGATGATTAGGTGTTCACCAATCAAAGTGGCTTCAGAATAATGCTGGCGCTCCTGATTGATCAAGTCATACAAATCTAGACGCTCAACTTGCTGCAGCACGTGACCGGCGTCCAAGCGACTGACCAATAAGATGCTCTCAACCAAATCATTAAGGCCCGATAGGTCGCGATTGATAGCTTGCGCGCGTTTGTCAAACTTCTCTTTGGTGTCTGGAGGCATAACGTTCGCTAGCATATCCATCATTTCGATCTGCAAACGAATACGGGTAATAGGAGTGCGCAGCTCATGTGAAGCATGCGCTAATAGTAAATTATTGGCATCGATAAGATGCTCAATCTTTTGCGCCGCCTGATTGAAGCCATGAGCCAGAGAAGCAATCTCATCATTGCCGCGAGCATTGACCCGTACGCTAAAGTCGCCGTCACCCAACTGAATCATTTGTTGACTTAACTGATTGATTCGCCAAGTCATTGTCCGGGCAATCCACCAAAGAACACCAGCCATAATCAAAAGTAGTAGCAGCGTTCCTGTAAAGAGATTAAGGACGGCGGAGAATACTGGTTTTTTTGGCGGTAAACGAGACTCATATAATAAGGTATAGCCTGTACTGCTGTAGACTTGCGCTTGCTGATTGGGCGGAGTATCAGAAAAGGAGGGGAAAACGCGAGTCATCAAAGAGGGCTCGTCAGGCAGTAGTAACGGCAAATCGCTATTGTCGGTCTGCATCAGCAGATGACCTTCGTTGTCATATAAGCCCATCTTCGCCTGTAAGGACTCATCAAAGATATCGAAGCTTTTTTTGACGACCGCTAGCATAAAGCGAGCTTGCAGACGATTATCCTTACTGACAGCGATGTTTAAATCATTTAAAAAAGGATCTATCTGCCCCAGGATTTGCGTCGCTAAAACTTCTGAGCGGATACCCGCATCTTTATCGTGTACCAGCTGCGTCAAAAGCACCATAGCGACTGCAAACAAGATAAGTGCCAGCATAACACTGGCAAATAACTTGGCAAAAACAGAACGAAAACCGAGCTGCTGCATCAAAGAGTCTCTACTATCAGGCGCATATGTGTCATAGACGTATAGGCATTAGCATACTAGATACTAGTATATTAAGCACTATCATACCTGATCAGTGGCAAATTGATAGCCAACGCCGCGCACAGTAATAATGCGTTTGGGCTGGCGTGGATTGTCTTCGATCAAAGCTCGCAGGCGCGAGATATGCACATCGATGGCACGATCAATATTATCTGAGCTATCATCGTTAGGCATCGCTTGCCAGAGCTGCTCACGATTTAATACCTTGCCTGAATGAGTGGCAAAATAATGCAATAATTGGAACTGATGTGTTGTCAAGCGTACTGGCTGGTCGTCGATAGTGACTTCATGACTATCGGGAAAGACGCTCAAACGGCCAAAGGTCAAACTATCTGATTGGCTATCTGCTTGGTTTGGTTGCTCATGGCGACGAATCACTGCGCGAATACGAGCTAATAGCTCACGGGGTTCGAACGGCTTAGCAATATAATCATCCGCGCCCATCTCTAGCCCTAACACGCGGTCGGTCGTATCACCTTTTGCAGTCAGCATAATAATAGGTACCTTATTGGTCATACTATTATTACCGCGAATCTTCTGACAGACTTGCATACCATCCATGTCCGGTAGCATAAGATCAAGCACGACCAGATCAATGTCGCGCTCTTTGGTGTCTAAAATATCTAAGCCTTCTTGACCAAGACCAGCATGATGAACGTCATAATAGTTCATCGTTAAATAGTCGCTGATAAGTTCAGCCAAATCTGGATCATCTTCTATTAATAAAATCTGTTTACTCATGGTTCATCTCCTAAAAATACTTCCGGTGATAGATAGTTGCCATCATCTTAATAAGTACTATTTTATAAGGGCTACGTCATTATTATTTATATTGAGCTTTTCGATCCCTTTTTTTAGTGCCTTTTAAAGTGAGCGCTATTTTGAGATAAGTTACTTTGCGCTTAATCTTTTGTGCTCAATCTTTGTATTTAGTCATCAGTTTGCCAAAAAAGCACCTAAGCAAACAAGACGCGCTTTGTTAATATTTCTACACAATGTAACTGTCTATTTAGGAATTTAGACGCTATTTAAGACCGTAGTAGAACTAAAGTAACAAAGTATTAAACCTACATAAACGAAGCTGCGTTAAAAAAGATAGCGCAGGACAATTATGCTGTAGTTACACGTTAAGAGATAACTACTTTTTTACCTGCTGACTCAACGGGTAAATCAGCCAAGCAGATCAGACTGTCGTTATTGACTCCAGCAATCAGGTATTGCTCTGTATTTGGGTTATATTCGATGATCTCGATAGGTTGGCGAGTCAAGCGCTGATCTTGTTTGATAATCCAAACGTTTGCGGTAAGCGGCGCTAACGGCTGATAAGGAGGGCGTTTTAAAGCGCTCAGATCAGCATCATGTATGGCGAGCTCAGGCACGATAGTACCTACCGCTATTTGACCATAATTAACGCGACCTGTAGCAATCGTACCTACTTTAAGACTACCTTCGCGGCTGGCATCGTTCTTTAATACTTGCACATGAACTTTTAGTTGGTTCGGGTTATCGCCAACGCTAAGCTTGCTGATTTGGCCGGTAGCTTTTTTGGCATTATTGTCAGTACTGAAGTTGACGGTCTGACCGACAGAAAGCTGCGGTTCAGCCTGAATAGGTAGGGTTGCAATGAACTGCAAATGAGTATCATCCGCTAAAAATAAAAGCGCCGTACCGGCTGCAAGCTTATCGCTACTAGCCACAGGCAGCTTATTCACTCGTCCAGAAAAACTGGCCCGAACAATAATAGTGGTGTCTGGCGCTTTTGTCTGGGTCTGTGTGTCTAGTTGTGATTCTGATTGTGTTTTTAGGGCGGATTGTGGGTTGGTCTGCTTAGCGGCTTGCTCAATACTCTGTGCCTGCTGGTTGTCAGCGCTATCGCTACTTGCGGTCTCGCGGCTCGTATTGTCATTTATATTTTCATTGGCACTGTCGTTTATATTATTACTTGCAATATCATCAGCTTGCTTCTCAGCTTTTTTATTATGTGACAATGACTCTGCACCATTAGCAGTTTTATCTTCATTGCTAGCCTGCGCTTCTAAGATGAACAATGGCGAACCTTCTTCTACCCACTGCCCTTGTTGAACCAGCACTTTTTGTACGGTGACTGCTTTGGCAGTGACAAATTGCGACTGCCTGATAGGTTCTATCTCACCTTGTAGGCCGAGACTTGGCTGATAGCGTGAAGATTTGAGGTTTAAGATGCTATCAGAGGATAACGTAACGGTATCGTCGCTGATGATGAAAGATAAATCTGCGTCCTTAGTCACCGTCTCACCTTGCGCTATCGCAGATTGACTCGTATCTTCAGGTGGTTGGCATGCTGTCAGTAACAATACACCGATGAATAAAGCAGTATTTTTGTTATAAAAAAAACGTATCATATCAGTCACCGTGGACAGCAAATAGCTAAGTTAGAAGGAATATATAACCATATTTTAGGGTAAAGTGTCTAAAAAGTGACTTGAGCGGTTTTATTAATTGCAAATCAATCTTGTATTGTTAATACTTTGTTTAGTATATTATTAAAATAATTATAACTTTCGTCTTATATAGGTAACTTATCTTACACGATTATAGTAATGCTGTTAGGTTACCGTCATATTGCAATAGTTGATTTTTGGATGAATTTTAGATGTTATGCGACTGATATTGCTCTAATTATAAACAAAATAACAAAGTAGATAATAGTAGAAGCATAATAGGGCAAAATATTAGCTATTTATAGTACCTTCTATAGTACCTTAGCTATGGATAGTAAATTTAAAGTTTATAGGATAGTGAGAATGGATAGTAATTTTGAAGGGCTAACCGTCATGGTGATTGATGATTCAAAAACCATGCGCCGTACCGCAGAGACCTTATTAAAAAAAGCAGGCTGCGAGGTAATTACCGCTATTGATGGCTTTGATGCGTTAGCAAAAATTGTAGATAACAATCCGGATATTATCTTTGTCGATATTATGATGCCACGCTTAGATGGTTATCAGACTTGTGCTTTGATAAAAAATAATCCTAATTATGCCGATAAGCCTGTCATTATGCTGTCATCCAAAGATGGGTTATTTGATAAAGCTCGCGGGCGTATTGTTGGCTCTGATGAGTATTTGACGAAGCCCTTTAGTAAAGACGAGCTATTTGAGGCTATCAGTCATTATCGCTAATTGCTTTTGGGTTTTATAGATTATACTCGCTACTCGTTTTGGCATATTTTTATAACAGATCCTACGGATACTTAATACAAAGGAAACAATCATGACCACTGTTTTAGTCATTGATGACTCGCCGTCTGAGATGGCAAAATTTCGCGATATATTGGCTAAAAATAACTTTCAGGTTATAGAGGCTACCAATGGTATCGAAGGCTATCAGATGGCTACCGAGCATGTACCAGATGTGATTTTGATGGACGTAGTCATGCCTGAAATGAATGGTTTTCAAGCCACTCGTAAAATCACTCGCGATCGTACTACCAAGCACATCCCAGTGGTAATTATCAGCACCAAAAGTCAAGAAACAGACAGAGTATGGGGTAAGCGTCAAGGCGCTACTGAGTATCTGACCAAGCCTATCAACGAGCTTGAGCTTATGCGCATTATTCGTAAAGTTATGGAGTAAGTTGTGGCTTCTAGAGGGTTTATTGAGCTTTTGCGTCTGGCTGATTTGGCTAATGCGCGCAGTAGCGGTCGTCAGGGTAGAAAAGACTACGACTGGCGCGGAGTAGTCTTTGAGAGTAGTGGCCAACGTCTAGTTGCGCCTCTAGGCGAGGTGGCGGAGATACTGACTATGCCCGAGTATACGAGTATGCCGTTAGTTCAGCCTTGGCTGCTGGGTATTGCTAATGTACGTGGCCGATTGTTGCCACTGACGGATTTAGCGAAGTTCTTACAGACACCGAGCACCTCAGCCCAAGACAGCTCAAGAAAGGTATTGGTCATCGATCATCATACGGTGTTTTCAGGACTCATTGTCGACAAAGTCTTAGGCATTGAGCAGTTCACCCAAGATCAATATCGCCCTGAAGCCCTACCTAGTGATTCGGCTTTCGCGCCTTATAACCATGGTAAGTTTCACAAAGATGAAGAAGATTGGTTTGTCTTTATGCCAAGCTTACTGGCGCAAGATAAGCGCTATATAGACGCCGCTATATAAGTTCTGTCTCAAGCCTTGGCAATCAAAGCTTGCGACTGTAGTTTTTTGAGTACGCTCGTTATGATAACCGCTAGATAAATAAAGCAAAGAGTAGACCCAGCACGCACAATTAATCAATTCAGTCATGATATAACTTAGACCACTGTTTGAAAGGAATAAGCACGATGAGTGATGTTATAAAAAGTCCTAGTACTGGTGCCAGTAACCAAACACCAGCTGTAAAAGATGCTGCAAGCAGGTGGAGAGTTGTATTAGCCGTTTTTGCTTTAGTGAGTGTGGCCTGTTTGATATGGCTGATCAGCTCACTTGCGTCGATCAGCCAATATGTGAACGATTTTAATCAGCTGATATCTTTGCCTGCTATTATATTTATAGTAGGGCTTATTGGGGCAGCTTACGCTTTGTCACGGCTGCTTAAAGAACGAGGTGCCAACGAGCGCTTATTGATTGAACAAGAAACGCTGCGTCGTCGTCAAGAAGCCAATATCGAATCAGAACGCTCAAGTCAAATTCAAGAAGAAAATGAGCGTAACCAGATGGCTATTTTACGCTTGCTTGATGAGCTCGCTGACTTGGCAGATGGTGACTTGACCGTAAATGCTACGGTCTCAGAGGACTTCACTGGGGCGATTGCTGATTCTGTTAACTTTGCCATCGAGCAGTTACGCGAGCTGGTACTGGTCATTAACGAGACGGCGGATAGGGTGACAAACTCTACCGAACAAACTCAGGTCAACGCCGTAGAGTTGGTGGAAGCTTCTGAAAACCAAACGCAAGAGATTGCTAGCGTCTCTAAAGCTATCAGTGAGATGACCGTCTCAATTGACCAAGTTTCTGACAACGCTACTGAGTCGGCGAATGTTGCCCAGCGCTCGGTTGCTATCGCTCATAATGGTGCAGAAGTGGTTCAGCGTTCGATAGAAGGTATGAACGTCATTCGAGATCAGATTCAAGAAACCTCTAAACGTATTAAGCGTTTAGGTGAGTCCTCGCAAGAGATTGGTGATATCGTCAGCTTGATTAATGATATTGCGGATCAAACTAACGTTTTGGCATTGAACGCCGCTATTCAGGCATCGATGGCAGGGGAGGCCGGACGAGGCTTTGCGGTCGTTGCCGATGAAGTACAGCGCCTAGCAGAGCGCTCAGCCAACGCTACTAAACAGATTAAAACCTTGGTCAATACCATTCAGGCCGATACTAGTGAGGCTGTGACATCAATGGAGTCAACGACCTCAGAGGTAGTACGCGGTGCTCGCTTAGCAAAAGATGCTGGTGAGGCACTAGAAGAAGTGCAAAAAGTATCGAATACTTTGGCCGATCTGATTGAGAGTATCTCAAATACCGCACAGCAGCAGGCCGCTTCTGCCGGTCACATTTCTAACACTATGACGATTATTCAAGGTATTACTTCACAAACCTCTTCAGGTACGATGGCAACCGCGCGCTCAGTCGGTGAGCTAAACGAGATGGCAGCCGCCTTGCAGCAATCAGTCACTGGTTTCAAAGTCTCTAATGACGACGAGCATTTTGAAGATGTCGAAGAGATTGTTTAATACCTTATTGATGTTAAATGGCACTACAAGCATTTGCTAGCTAGACCACTGCTCAGGATCAGGGATGAGTCACAATCTATCGTTATCGAGCTATGATTATAACGACTTTGGTCATTATAATCATAGTGTGATAACCAATCTTTGTGGCTTCGCCGCTGTCAGCAAGTCAATACTTGATAAGACTCGCAATATAAACGATTTGGGACCACCTTATGAAAAACCAGCCTAATGATATCGCGGCGCTAGGATCATTGCTGCCTTTGTCAAAAGAGCAATTATCACAGCTGTCTGATGGCTGGCAGAGCAGCACGGATGCTACTGCTGAGCAAATCACCCAATTTTATAAGACGATCAGCTCTTTTTTGACTGAGGCTAATGCGCCTAACTATCTCCCTAAATACTCGCCAACTGAACCTCTAAAGCCGAAACACTATCAGCAGTTGTTGACCGGATGGCGTCAGCAAGTACAGCAACTATTAAATACCAACACCAACGAGCCTGCAGCCTTAGCCGCGCTCGCAAAAGCTTGTCATTACTTATGGCAAGGTGTGGACTTGTCTCAAGAGCATCATAGTAAACAGCAGCGCTTATGGTATTTAACGGAGCTTTGGCTACATAATTTAACTAACAACCAAGTGCCCTTACCACAAGACTACGTGCCACTATTATCAGGATTAGATCAGCTGCTTGAGACGAGCTATCAGCAGACTGCCGCCCAGCAAGAGAATGCGAAAAAGAAAGGCACTAGCGCAATAGAAAGCTTAGACAATCGCTCTTTTGATGCTTTACTCGATAAGCTATTGGTGACGGTTTATATTAATATAAGTTCTCTTGCCACACTAGATGACTCATCGCGCGCACTGATTGACAAGTTGTCCGAGCAAATGACGATGATGCATAACGCTAAGAGCGATGACGCTGATATTAGTTTTGCTAATACTGATGTTACAAATGCTAATCAGGACCGCTTCGACGACGATGATTCAGTAGCCTTGACAGCTTGGCAAATGGCAAGAGCGCAAGTGCAGCCTGATGTTTTCGATATGAATGAAGAGATCCGCCAGATCTTTATCGAGGAGGCCACAGAAAGTGTGGCGGAGTTAACGAGCTTATTACCTGTTTGGCAACAAGATATCGATGACTTGACGCCATTAACAGCGATACATTATAACTTTTACACCCTCAAAGGCTCAGGACGGATGATTGGCGCTTTTAGCATCAGTGAGACGGCGTATGCTATCGAAAATCTACTGATTCATCTACTAGACCAGTCTTTGCCAGTGAACGATGAGGTCGTCAGCTTAGTGGCGCAGGTGGTAGAGCAGCTACCGACTTTGATTGCTAACTTTAGCGCCGCTCAGCCGCCGCAATTCGATCCTGCTTTGATTATTTTGCAAAGCCATAACTTACTTGCCGGCTTGCCGTTATCTCATGGTATGGAAGCGCAAGATGAGCTTAACGAAGCCAATGTGACAGAGTCATCTGCTCTTGAGTCAGAGCTGCAATTTCAATCACAGCAACCAGTAACCACCGAGGCTGACCAGACTGCGGCGATAGAGATACCGGCTGTGCTTCTGCCTTTTGTAGAAAAAACAAAACAGTTGCCTGCGGACGCTGATGACGCTGACCCCGATATCAAAGAGATTTTTATAGAGGAAGCCTATGAGGTCTTAGAGGAGATTGTGCCACTTTATGATAATTGGCAACTAGACGATACAAATATCGCTAGCTTAACTGATATTAGACGCGGTTTTCATACTCTAAAAGGCTCAGGTCGCATGGTAGGTGCTAACTACAGCGCTGAGCTTGCTTGGGCATTAGAGTCTATGCTTAATCGATTCTTAGATAAGAGTCTGACACCATCGAAAGATATGAAGCAGTTGGTTGCTGATGTCTTAGCTGCTTATCCTGAGATCATTAACACTTTTGCGGAAGGCAAACAGGAATATCCGGCTATGGTGCCACTATGGATCGCTGCTGCAAACGCTTATAGTCAGCAGTTGGGCGATGAGTTCAGTTATAGTGCGCTATCTTCTAAAGGAGTGTCAGCGACAAGCGCTGCAGCTATAGACAATACTGCTACTGATGAGGTCGCGGCGGTAGACGGCCCTGTTGTTATGAATGATATTGATGATAAGAATATTCAAGATAAGCTGGCTATTCATGAGGTCAGTAGCGCTGAGACGATGTTAAAAAACATCCACTCTATCAACGATATGATGACCGAAACGCCTATCGTTATAGCGGCACAAAGCAGCGAAGAGCGCGAAATATTGGATATATTTGTAGAAGAAGCTAAAGAGTTATTGCAGCAAATTGATGACTTTATCAGCACTCATCAACACCAGCCGCGCGTACAGGTAAGTGAAGAGATCGTTAGGGCTTTTCATACGCTGCGTGCCGCTTCGGGTTCTAACGCATTAGCAGCCATTAGTGACGTTAGTGCAACTATTGAAAAAAGCTTAGAGCATTTGCAGCAGCATGACACCCCGCTCAATGCTCAGCATATAGAGGCATTAGCGCAGTCGGTAGCGCTAATTAAAGGTTATCTACAGGCTTATGAGGAAAATATTCAGCAGCATTCTTCGGCAGCGACTAGCCAAAGTAAGCAAGATGTAGAGTCTCTACAAGCGATGCTAGATATCTCAGAAGAGCCAAGCACACAAACCGATAACGAGTTGAGCATAGAGCAGCTACTAGCACTAGATATTGATACTTTGTTAGATGCGGAATGGCAATTAGAAGAGGCATTCACTGAGCTTAGCATAGAACCGCTTAAGGCTTATATCGAGCAAATAGCACAGCAGATTGCACGCTTAGCAAACCGTACCTCGGAGTCGCCAAAATTTACAGCGATACTAACCGCGCTAGCCGCCAGTTATAGCTATCTTACTAGCTCACCCCAAGCGAGTAATGATACCCATATTCAAGCTGCATTATTAGCCGCTCATACTCATTTAGTGGCTTTATTTGATTCGCTTGCGGGCCGTATGTCGTTTAAGGTGAATCACTCAATACTCGATGACTTACAAGCTGCTATCAGTGGCCATCGTCAGCATCATGCCGGTGATATCGCCGCTACTAGCGAGAATTTTACTGATAATAAAGCGCGGTTATCAGCAGCAAGTGAGACTTTGGATGTACAACCTGTCGTCGAAAGCATCTCGGTGGAAGAGTTACAATTAGAGGCAGTCAATACCGACGTCGAACTATTGGAAATCTTTTTAGAAGAGGCGCAGGAGCTTGATAGCGCTATTGCCCAAACCTTTAATCAATGGCGTCAAGACGTCACTGATATTAGCACGCTAAAAGTACTGCAGCGTCATTTGCACACCATAAAAGGCGGCGCACGGATGGCGGGTATCCGTAGTATTGGCGATCTGACGCACGCTGCTGAAAGTATCTATGAAGCATTTATCACTGATAAAGTAGCAGCGACGCTACAATGGGTCAATGTCATGCAAATGATACAAGATACCCTGTCATTGCAGCTCGAATACGTCGCGCGTTATCAGCAGTCATTTTGGACTCGTGAGCTCATCGAGCAGCTAAATGAGTTTGAGCAACATAGCGTGCTACCGCAAACAGTTACTCTAAAACTACCGATTCTCAAGAATCCTGCGCAGACGACAACGCCTGACAGTGAGGAACAGGTAGATCCAACCACCGCCGCTGAGTCTATCAGCTTAGAGTCGTTAATAGTCAAGTCTTGGTCAAAGGGCTTACCTGATGCTGATATTTTGGAGGTTTTCTTAGAAGAGGCAGAAGAGCTGGTCGAAAACAGTCAAAAATATCTGCAATTATTCTTAAATAACACTAGTGATGTGGCAGCCGTACAGACCCTACAGCGAGACTTGCACACCATCAAAGGTGGCGCGCGTATGGTAGCGGCCAATGGTATCGCTGATCTTGCGCATCAGATGGAAAGCGTCTATGAGTCTTTAGCGATTGGGCGTCGTCCAGCGACCAAGGTTATCTCTGAGCTGTTGATTAGCTGTCATGATTGGCTAAAAGATGCGGTATTTATCCTCAAACATCACGTCAATCCTCCTATGCCAACGGCGCTGATTGACGCGTTACAAGACTTTAGTAAAGACACACTGTCCTCTAGGCATATACCCGCCGAGTCGTTACAGACAGAAATTAGCGCGATATTAGCCGTGCAAGCCAAGCAGCGAGAGGTACGCGGCGACATAGATATCAGTCAGATGCCTGCTATGTCCGGTAGCTTTGCTGAGCCTGAGCGTAGTATGGATAGTAGTGATGAGATGATCCGTATCTCTGGTAGTCTAGTTGAGCATATGATTAACCTATCAGGGGAGTCTGCCATCAACCGCGCACGTATCGATATGGGTATGAGCAGCCTGACTGGAAGTATCGGCGAGATGAGCGCTACGGTCCAGCGTTTAGCTGATCAGCTGCGCCGTATGGAGATTGAGCTTGAGGCACAGATCTTATCGCAAATTGATGAAGAGTTAATCCAGTCTGAGGATTTTGACCCACTCGAGATGGATCAGTACTCCTCACTCAATCAGTTATCAAAATCATTGTCAGAGTCCGCTTCAGATTTAATCGATATTAATAATACATTGCTCGAAAAAACCCGAGATAACGAAAACTTGCTGCTGCAATTATCTCGTACCCAAACTGAGCTGCAAGATAGTCTTATGAACTCGCGAATGGTGCCGTTCCTACGCTTAAAACCACGCTTAGATTTAATTGTAAGGCAAACTGCAAATGAGCTGAATAAGTCGGTAGACCTATCGATTATTACTGCGGATGATGAGCTAGATAGAACCATCTTAGAACGTATTACCTCGCCTTTAGAGCACATGCTACGTAACGCGGTGGATCATGGCATTGAGAGCCCACAAGAGCGCTTAGCGACAGGTAAAGATCGTAGCGGTCATATTACCCTAGAGGTATTACGTGAAGGTAGCGAGGTGGTTATTCATCTCACCGATGATGGCCGCGGTATCGACGTTAATGAGGTTCGCGAAAAAGCAGTCTTAGAGGGTTTAATCAACCCAAGCGAGTATCAATATACTGATCTAGAGATTATGCAGTACGTCTTCAATGCTGGGGTAACGACCTCAAAACAAGTCACTCAAATCTCTGGGCGCGGGGTCGGCATGGATGTAGTCGCCAGCGAAATTCGCCAGTTAGGTGGAGCCGTCTCTGTTAGCTCTGAGACCGGCGCGGGCACACGCTTCACTATGCGCATACCATTGACGGTAGCGGTCTCTGATGCCTTAGTCGTCCGAGCAGCGGATCGCTACTATGCTATCCCGCTGATTCAAATCGAGAGGGTAGTCCGGGTTAATCCAGAAGTGCTATACGACTATTATCACTCCGCTAAAGACACCATGCAGATTGAAGATAAAGACTACCGTGTTCGCTATCTCAATGAGCTAATATCAGGTAGTCAGTTCAATGAGCTGATGATGAACACTAACACTAGCTTACCGGTGATCATCGTAAAAAATAGCTCAGGTCAGAATTTAGCCTTACAAGTCGATCAGATTGCCGGCTCCCGTATCGAGGTGGTGGTTAAACCTATGGGTCAACAGCTGTCGCACTTAGCAGGAATCTCAGCCGCTACTATTATGGGTAATGGCTCAGTCATGCTGATATTAGATATTATTGCATTGTTACGTCAATCGAATATTAAAACAGTGACGACAACTAAAGCTGCTAAGCCAAAGGCTGATCTCGAGGCGGCAGAGCGCAAAGCGACTGTCTTAGTAGTCGATGACTCTGTAACGGTACGTAAGGTGACTTCTCGATTCTTAGAGCGCCAAGGTCTAAGCGCTGTAGTCGCCAAAGACGGGGTCGATGCTATGGAGATTCTGCAACAGTCTACGCCTGATCTGATATTGCTCGATATCGAGATGCCGCGCATGGATGGCTTTGAGGTGGCGACCCAAGTCCGCAATAATCAGCGTTTGCAGCAGATTCCTATTATCATGATTACCTCGCGTACTGGTGACAAGCATCGCACGCGAGCGTTCGAGGCTGGCGTTAATGACTATATGGGTAAGCCTTTCCAAGAAAGCGAGCTACTAGAAAAAATTCAGACATTGCTAAATATAAAAATCGATGACAAGCAACAGGTATAAGGCTTATATCTACAGCTTTAACGACTGATAATTAGCGATAATAACTGAAGAAAACCAGAGCCTTTGTTAAGCCTCCAAAGGCTTAATTTGACGCTTATTAAGTAACCTATCTACTGTGAGTGATGTATGAGTCAGATAAAGAAACATTCCTTCGAAGCGGTTAGTCTATTGACTGCCGCTAACGGTATGCTTGAAGCTACTATTATCCCGGCGATGAATCAACCAGACTGGATCGTACCAAGCTCACTGATACTAGATAGCGTAGATTATAATGAGGATCATAGTGATGCAGCTCAGAGCAGCAGCGAGGAGTCTGTTGAGACTTATGCTTGGCAGCAGCAGTCAGTTGCGGTATTTCATTTGCTCGCTAAAGATCAAGTGCCAGATAAGGTGGTTATATTGGAAGGTAATACGGTACAGGAGCGTTTAGCTTTATATATCAGAGGTGAGCTACGCCGTATTGAAGTCAGTATCTCCGAGGTTCAAGATAGCGAGTTACCCACAGAGTATGTAGAAGATAGCGTCATGGATAAAAGCGCAGAAGCAAAAGATGGGGAGGTAAGTGAAGAATCAATCACCTCTTATTTGTTTCAAGCGATTGTCATTGAAGAGACGGCCTATATCGTACCAGATCTAGACAAAATCGCGCATCAGCTAGTCATTGTCAGCCAGTAAGTCTTTTGAAAGTATCGTCTATTTTATTTAATCTATGTAGAGTGATGACAGTAACAACGCTAACAGAGAACCGAAAGGATGATAAGTCTAGAATTAATAAACTTAAAAATTGATAAAAACAGCGCTAACAATAAAGCCCTAAATACTTGTATTTAGGGCTTTATTGTTAGCGCTGTTATCGCTATTTACAGAATGCTTAGAGTAAGTCAGCTAACAAGATCAGCGCTTGTGTTCAGGCAAATTAATATTCATCTCTAAGACATCAAGGCTGTCTTCAGAGCGGTGATTGATATTGACATCATCTATCTGAACGCCATTGACGTATTTATTGACCACTTCTAGTATTTCACGTTTCATTTTTTCGATACGGTCTGTAGTCAACCGACTATTTAAGCGGTTTTCACTAGCAACGATTACTTTTAATCGTTCGGTGGCCATATTAGCACTGCCGGCATTGCGGTTGTCTTCTGTGCCAAATAAACTGCTCCAAAATCCTTTCTTTTTACTCATCCTTAACCCCCAAACCAGCGCTGTAATAAACTCTTCTTCTTCACATCAATATGACGTAGTGGTCGCTCTTCTCCTAAGAAGCGCGCAACAATATCGTCATAACATTGACCTGCTACCGAATCGGTGTAGTGAATGACCGGCTCGCCGTGGTTAGAAGCTTCAAGTACAGAATGACTCTCAGGAATAACGCCAAGTAAAGGCACTTTTAGAATGTCGTTTGAGATAGTATCAATGTCCATCATTTCATTGGCCGCCGCACGTTCAGCGTTATAGCGACTGATGATAAGATGCTCGCGCACTGTTCCTTGATTCTCTTCAACTTTCTTAGTGCGACTTTGCAATATACCGATGATGCGATCAGAGTCGCGTACTGATGAGATCTCAGGATTAGTGACGATGATGGCTTCATCGGCATAGTACATGGCTAACTGTGCTCCGCGCTCGATACCGGCGGGAGAGTCACAGATAATATAATCAAATTGTTTAGACAGCTCAGCCATCACCTCAGCGACGCCTTCATCAGTAAGCGCATCTTTGTCACGAGTTTGACTGGCAGGCAATATATATAAATTTTCAAGCTGCTTATCTTTGACCAAAGCTTGTGATAAGCGGGCGTTACCGTTAATGACATCAACGAAGTCATAAACGATGCGGTTTTCACAGCCCATGATTAAGTCTAAGTTGCGCAGGCCGACATCAAAATCAATGACCACTGTCTTATAGCCACGTAATGCTAAACCGGCGGAAAAAGAGGCGCTAGTCGTGGTTTTGCCGACACCGCCTTTGCCTGAAGTGATTACAACAATCTTTGCCACAGTGGCACACTCCTATGAATGAATGAAAGCTAGAGTCCACTCTAGACCCTAATAAAACAGCTATTGAATAAATTTTAACTCGCCACGCGCTTACAGTTATTGGAACCACTAATAATGTTTGAAACTTAAGATTTATTTACAGTCTGCGCTCGTAACCCTAACATAAATCGATAGAGAGTTACAGTTGCTACCGTTATTATCCTTTAAGCTATATTAATTCAATGTTTATAAATAGTATATAAAAACAACTAACTATAATGGCGGATTAATAAGGTTATGATAGCGCAATTTTGTTACTGTAAATTACCGTTATATTTCTTATGAGTCAATACTCTCTTCTAAACACTTACTGACAGTAGGAATTAGGCACCATCCATAACCGTAAATACTAAGCCTTCACCTTCTACAAAACGCACCTGCACTGATTTGTCGATGATATCTTGTGGTAGGTTGTCACGTAAACAATAAGTGCCGGCGACCGAGACTAACGATGGGTTAAATACTTGGCAGAATATACGAGCGTCTTTGTCGCCTGTTGCCCCAGCGACCAGGCGCCCTTGAGCACGGCCATACACGTGTAAGCTATTATCAGTGATAGCTTCAGCGCCACTGTTGATACTATTTGTCAAGATTAAGTCGCCACCAACATGATTTAGGCTCTGACCTGAGCGTAGCATTTGATCATAAATCATACTGGTGATATGTTCAGTAGGCAGCCAAGATTCGGAGTCTGTCGCTGTTATAGAGTAACTAGCTTGAGGATCAGGTGTTACCGAATCTGCATCATTGCTAGTGCTATTATTAGAATTATCAGTAGCTTCAACACTGCTGTCGGCTACTGGCTGCATGACGGGCTTTTTAACAGGTAAAATCCGTTCAATACGCTTACCGTCAGCAGGAAATATGGCCAGACGCTGCGCGCGCGCTTGCTCTTCGAGTATGCCAGTGACTACGCCGATAGGCTGTATACCCCATGACCACAGAAACTCAACCAAAGCAGGCAAGTCTTGTTCGACACTACTATCGATAATCACGGGTATATTACTAGTCTTATTACTAAGCGTAGTAGCCAGTTGTGCGTCAATCAGGCTCAAGTCGTTAGTATGTAGTTGTAAGCGCGAAAACGTCAGCATTTTGCCATACAAAGTCATAGCAGGAGCAGCCGTTTGACTATCAGTATCCGTCATGGTCATTATATAAATCCTTAAAAGACTAAGCTTAAAACACTACAGGGTAAGAGTAACAGAGTAAAATGACGTTTTTGGTAGTTGTCAGACATTTACTATTATTAAGCTGACAGTGTACTAAGGGTAGCTAGAGATTAACAAGCCTTTACGTATAAAAATTAGCAGGTTCAACAGATTCGATTATTCTTGCTATAAAAGCGCCCATTTCTGCATTTTTATAAAAGTATCAATCAAGAAACTACTAATAAAAAACAGCATTAATAAAAAAAGTACCCATCAAAACCTCAGCATATCCTGATGTTTCCATTGCTGTACTTTTACTTGTGCTTCAAAGGCGACTAAACTGTCACTGATAATTTTTGCTATCAGGGTGTTTAGAGCGGGATGGTCAATATCAAGCTGTGCCACTCCTTTGGCAATAGCAACCATGAGAGGATCTAGGTTTTTATCAGCAAGCAGACGCGCATTGAGTGAAGCGGCTGTATTGACGCCAATATTGTGCCCGATACTTTGCAGTTGCGACTCGATAAGACTGCCAGCGATAGGAATTAAACGTAGCAAACGATGCAGCTCAGGAGTATTGGCGATGCCGTCTTGGATAGCATTACCGACCTCTTTGGCTATAATATCCTCACCAGTGGATTGGTTATTAATTTTGCGTAGCTGTGGTACCAGCTCAGAGCGCAGCAAATCTAGTAGTACCGCTTCGATATCATCGCGATTGCTGCCTAGGCTTGATTCGATAAGTGATTTTTGGGTAGTCGGGTTAGTGAGCTGTTGCCGATAGTTGTCAATAGCGGTCAGTATCACCCGATCTGACAACTCTTCTAATACTAAGTCGATATAAAACTTAATTCGATTCAACCAAGGCTGAGGCAATACTTGATAGCCAAGCTGATAGAGACGACGACCGATAATCACGACTCGAAACAAACGCAGCGCCCGCAATTGCGGGAAACAACCAAGCACTTCATACCAGTGAACAAAGGGGAAGAAAAACCAACGATAATAGATCTTTTCTTTGATAGCAATAGCCCAGCGCACTAGCAGCTCAAAAATCAAAAACAGCGTAAAAAATCCACCCAAAGTACGTAGTGGGTCGTGCAGCACTTCTTTATACCAGCTCAGCGCTTCCGTTAGTGACAGCCATCCTGCAACATTACTACTAAAACTACTCATCAAGATAGCATCGAGACTAATCAAAAACAGATCGATACTGATAACGATAATCATGATGATATCGTAAGTCAGCTTGAAGCGATTGGGCTTGGGACGATCTGGGGATAGCTTTGGGTCTATAGTTGGCTTTTCAGCGCTATGAAGTGCGGACACAGTTATCCCTTTTTGTTAAGTAGTGAGTGAATAAAATCTGCGATGGTTAATACTTAGTATTGCCTTATAAAATCTAATCAAAGCAAGTTATGTATTAAGAGTTTAGCGTAGTTTGCGCCGCAGACACAAAATCATTTTCAGGGTTTTTTTCAAAATCGGCGAGCATATCAGTAATTCGCTGATCTTTTTGCTGCCAAGCCTGCTCAACCCAAGCAAAAAACTGCTCTTTTACCGCGGTGTTGGTTTGATAATCCTCGCTTTGCATATCGCTCAGTAGCTGTTTGGGTATGTCGATATAGCGCACATCGACTCCTAACCGCTTGATATTTCCTTTCCATAAATCACTATAAGTCGGTATGCCATCGGGATAAACAATGGTCATATCCAATATCCCATCAATCTCATCTCCTAAAGCATTGATAGCAAGTGATAGCCCTCCTGCACGCGGCTTGAGCAAATGCGTATAAGGAGCGTTTTGGGCATCGCGCTTCGCTAGAGTAAAGCGAGTGCCTTCTATGTAGTTGAGTAGGGTGAAGGGTTTGTTTTTTAGCAAAGCGCAAGCGCGTTTGGCCTCCTCAATGTCTTTACCTTTAAGTGCTGGGTTTTTGGCAATCGCCTCTTTAGAGTGCCGGCGCATCATAGGAAAGTCCAAAAAATAAAAGGCCTGACCGATAACTGGGATATAAATAAGTTCAAACTTGGTAAAAAAGCGCGTCAGTGGCAAACGGTTTTCACTAATATACTGCACAATGCTGGTATCGACCCACGACTGATGGTTACTAATCAGCAGATACTTACCCTCAGGGCTGACATCCTTAGGCAGGCTGATACGCCAATCTTTTTTAGGTAGGATATTATCTATCAGCGCGTTGTTACTATGGATCCAGCGATTGGTCACATTAATGACTGTCTTATCAGCTATCTTTGAGCCGGTAATGACTTTGGCGACCCCCATAAACCATACTGGTAAGCCTGCTGCCATACTAGTGCTAGTAATCACGCCAGTAGCAGTGGTCAAAGAAATCGCTTTACCAAGCTTTGGCGTGCGCTGATGGAGCTTTTGCATTAGTGTTGCTAATTTCATAAAGTATCCTTACTGCTCTTAAGTAGCGCCTACTCAGTGACGATGATTAAAAAATAGCATCGATTCTAGCAGTTTTTTCGCTGAGTGTACGAGTGTAAACGTAAATAATAATACAAAAACTGTCGGCACAATGACTCAATTACTACTATCGGTAACTATGCCAATAGTCGAGAAGTCATTAAGTTTGTATTATTTTATTGACTCTACGCGATGAATCTAGGTTTGTTCAGTAATAAATGGAATCAATCAAAGACAATTCATGCAGTTCTTGTACAGAGGTATGACAAAATATTACACATAGAGAGCTCCGCCTGGTCATAATAGTATCGATTGTTATTGATAACTAGTAAGCTATTTTTTGTAATTGCTATGGTTTTTGCTTAAGGATAAGGTAAAAATATAATTAACTAGGAATATAGCTTTCAGAAAAGTTTAGCTGTTTGAACTAGCTTTTTAATCACTAGTTATCAGAATAAAATAGCAACGTTTTCAAGTGCTACTATATATTATATTATAACTATTCATTTAATTTGAGAGGAAACAATTATGCGTAACCAACTTATGATTGCAGCAGTAGCTTCAGGTCTAGCCTTAAGTGGTTGTACTACTGATCCAAATACTGGGCAACAGCGTTTGAATAAAACCGCTCTAGGTACTCTAGCCGGTGCAGCAGGCGGTGCGGTAGTTTCTAAAGCGACAGGCGGCGACAAAACAGGTCGTGACGCAGCTATCGGTGCAGCTTTAGGGGCAGGCGTGGGCTATTACATGGAACGTCAAGCCAAGCAGCTTGAGCAGCAAATGGCAGGGACTGGCGTGACTGTTGAGCAAAATCCAACGACAGGTAATATTGATTTAGTCATGCCAGGTAACATTACTTTTGGATTTGATGATGCGACTCTAAGCCCTTCATTCAAGCCTACGCTTGATAAACTTGCATCTACTATGAATCAATATAACCAAACTACTGTAAACATCGCAGGTCATACAGATAGTCGCGGTGCTGCTTCTTACAACATGGGTCTGTCAAAAGATCGCGCGTATTCAGTAGCGAACTATTTAAGCGCTCGTGGCGTATCTTCTAGCCGTATCAATGTAGTGGCTTATGGCGAATCGCGTCCA
Source organism: Psychrobacter sp. 1Y11 (assembly GCF_052259045.1). Classification (NCBI taxonomy): domain Bacteria; kingdom Pseudomonadati; phylum Pseudomonadota; class Gammaproteobacteria; order Moraxellales; family Moraxellaceae; genus Psychrobacter; species Psychrobacter sp. 1Y11. The sequence continues at coordinate 196,096 of NZ_JBQQER010000003.1, read as the reverse complement.
ATCGCTAATAACAACACTGATTATGGCCGTCAGCAAAACCGCCGTGTTGAGTTAACTATTAACTCTCCACAGAGCATTAACTAAGCCATAAACTAAAGCTATAGCTAATATCATGGCTAGCGTATACAGTTAAAATCATTATTTAAAAGTCAGCTCACGCTGGCTTTTTTTTGTTTAAACAATATTTCTAAAGAACATGGGCTTTGTATGAGAGCAGCATAAGAGGAGATTAAAATCGAGCTAATTTATAGTTGATAATAGTTATCAATAACAATATAATTCGCAAACAGAATTATTTTATATTTACTAGGTCTTACTAAGGATGCCCATGACTATTAATACTGTGCCGAACCGTAGAATCCTGCCTACAACTTTAGCAGCGACTCTAGCTGGTTTATTGCTGCTATCGGGCTGCACAAAGCAGACCGATGAGGAAGCTGTAGCGACTGATGCGCAAACGACGCAGACAGAGACCACTAGCTCACAAGCAGCGACAGAGCAAGCGGGTATCGATAGACTACTTGTCAGCTATGCAGATATGGCGCATGCCGCTTATAAAGACTCGCTAGAGACTGCAAAAACCTTACAAAACGCAGTAAATACTTATGTTGAGACGCCAACTGAGGACAACCTAGAAGCGGCAAAAGCGGCCTATAAAGCAGCACGTCAACCTTACTCGCAGACGGAGATTTTTCGGTTCGATGAGGGCTTTGTCAGCGCTAATGATGAGCGTGAAATAGGTAGCGTCGATAGCTGGGAAGGGCAAGTCAATGCTTGGCCACTTGATGAAGCGCTAATCGATTATGTGAGCGACAGCTATCAAGGCGAGTACAATAGCAAAGACAATATTATTAATAGCGATAGCATCGCGGTAGGGAGTGTCAAACAAGATACTAGTACCATTACTCCTGAGTTGCTTGCTGAGCTGAGTGAAATTGGTGGTAGCGAAGCCAATGTGACTACCGGCTATCATGCGATAGAGTTTCTACTCTGGGGTCAAGATATCAATGGCGTTGGCGAAGGAGAAGGTATACGTCCTGTTAGCGACTATCTAACTGCGGAGGGTCAATGTACCAACGGTGATGCTGTCAATGCCGATGCTAGTGTATGCGAGCGCCGTGGTGAGTATCTAAAAGCAGCGACTCAGTTATTAGTTGATGATTTGAGTGCGATGGAAGCCGAATGGCAGCCTGAGAGCGAGAATACTTTACGCAGTGATTTACTAGAGCGCCGAGGCGACAATGCACTACGTCAAATCATGTATCAGATGGGCAGTTTAGCGCTTGGTGAGCTGGCTTCTGAGCGCATGCAAGTTGCCTTTGTCACTGGCTCCACCGAAGATGAGCATGAGTGTTTCAGTGATTTGACTCATTTGAGCTACGCCAATAACGCTCGTGGTATCCAAAATGTCTTCAATGGTAGCTATAAAACCGTCGCTGGCAAATCAGTTGGTGGTTATGGTGTCAAACAGTACCTCATTGATAAAGGTCATAAGTCCGAAGCAGACAAACTCACTGCTGACTTTAAGCGCGTAGAAGACGCCTTTAATGTATTAGTTGAAAAAGGCGAAAACGAAGGCATCAAAGTCGATCAAATGATAGCTACTGTTGGTCAAGCGACTAAACAGGGCGTCACTGCTGAAGAGCAAAACAAGCGCCGTGGTTGGATTGAGAATGGTATTAATAGCTTACAAGAGCTGACCGCTGGTATTGAAAGCGCGGCCAAAGCCGTCGGTATCGATAATTTAGATGCGGATGCAGGCTCACAGTTTTAGAGAGAAGATTTTGCTATACTTGTTTTATATATTTTGACGATACAACAAGCACGTTGTTAATGACTATTAGCAGCGTGTTTTTTTTTAAAGAAATTGTTAATCAAACAATTAGACAATCAGATAATTAAAGGTATTACCAATATCTCTATTATTCTTTTCTATCAAACGCTTATCAGCTATATCACAGTAAGCTTGTCCTGCTAAAGATAAATAGTACACAAGGTAACTCTATGAGTGTCATCCTCTCATCCTCTAAGCTTGGATCAGTACAGTCTCTGCGCTTTAAACGGCTCACTCTTAATGCTTTATCTCAGCAAACCGTATTAAAAATAGCGATAAGCTTAGTATCGGTAATGGTTTTGAATGCTTGCCAACCTATTGATAGCGTCTCAGATAAAGACGCTAATACCAAAGAATCAAAGCTAGAATCAGCGCTATCTGCTGAGCGCACGCAAACCATAGAAGCTATCGCTGGTGTACCGATGCAGACACTGGCTACTTTTGACCCACAAGAGATCAAGCAAGGCGGTGACACCGGTATCACTATCACCAGTAGCGAGAGCTATTCAAAACCGTCATCTAATTTGAGCGCCTCACGTAAAGGTGATTTTTTTATTGGTAATGCTTTTTTTAAACAGCCTTGGGTGATAGCGCCTGCTAGCACTGATAGCCGCGATGGTCTTGGGGCGCTATTCAATGTCGCCGCTTGTCAGTCTTGCCATGTCAAAGATGGCCGCGGTCACGCGCCGATGACTCGCGAAGATGACGCCGATAGTTTGCTGATACGCTTAGCTATGCCAGCGACTACTGATGAGGAGCGGCAACTTTTAGATCAATCCCTTATCGAAAAAGTTGCTCATCCTATGTACGGCGGTCAGCTGCAAGATCGCGGTATTCAAGGCGTGCCTGCTGAGGCGCGAGTATCGGTGAGTTGGGCGGATAAACCAGTCACTTTCGCCGATGGTCATATCGAGACTCTGCGTGCGCCAACCTTTAAGCTGACCCATCCAGGCTACGGTGATTTTGATGATGAGCTAATGGTCTCACCAAGGGTGGCTTTACCTATGATAGGGCTAGGATTGCTCGAACAAATCCCTGATGCAGATATCAAAAAACAAGCCGATAGCGAGGACAAAAACAACGATGGTATTCGCGGCACTTTTAACTGGGTTATGGATCCGCAAACGGGCAAGACGGCACTAGGTCGCTTCGGCTGGAAAGCAGGGCAAACTAAGCTATTAACGCAAAACCAAAGCGCCTTTAATGAAGATATGGGTCTCACCTCAAGGATACGTCCTACTGAGTCTTGTACACCGCTACAAACCGCCTGTCTTAATGCCACCACTGGCGCTGATGACCAAGGCGATGGTAAATCGCCTGTCGAAGTCAGTGATGAAGTGGCAAAATTCGTAGAGTTTTATACTCGCAACTTAGCCGTACCGCATCGCCGTGATGCTGATAGCGAGCTAGTACTAGCGGGTAAAAAGCGCTTTTATGAGATGGGTTGTCAAAGCTGTCATACACCCAGATATAAGCTACCAAAAACGGACGATGATCATCTTGAGCAGCATGGACAAGTGATTTATCCTTATACCGATTTATTACTCCATGATATGGGCGATGATCTTGCCGATCGTACTATCGCCAGCAAGCTGCCACCAAAGGACTTACAAGTAGAATTCCTTGCCAACTCTTATCAATGGCGTACTCCAGCGCTATGGGGCATAGGTCTGGCACAAACTGTCGATCCGCAAGCAACATTTTTGCATGATGGGCGCGCGCGCACACTTATGGAGGCGGTGCTGTGGCATGGCGGTGAGGCACAAACGCAACAACAAAAAGTGCTGAAACTCGATAAACAAGGCCGAGCTGAACTTAATGCCTTTTTAAAATCGCTATAGTCGATAATAAATACAGTAAATTGAACTAAATATACCGAGAAAAATATGAAAAAAAACAAAGCTAATCCTACTTTAGTAATGGTTCTATCTGCTTTGAGCGCGGGTCTACTTATCAGCTGCGTTAAGCCTGCTGATGAAAAGCAAGCGACTGATAATGATAGTCCAAAAGTGGTAGAAGAAAATAGCGCGACTACAGATACAACCGATGCAAATGCTAGTGCTACAGCTGCCATTGTGCCTGTAAATATTAGCGTAGAGACCGAAAAAACCTATCTAACTCATGTCGCTGATGATCTTATCATTCCCGCTTACGCTAATGCTGCTAAGCAAAGTGCTATCTTGCATGATTTAGCCCAAAAGCATTGCAAAAGCGCTCCTGTTAGCGGTGAAGCATTACAGCAGCTTCGTGATCAGTGGTTAGTGTTAGCGCAAGCGTGGGCAGAGGCTGAGATGATCAACTTCGGCCCAGCAAGTGAGAGCATGAGTAACTTATATATCAACTACTACCCCGATGAGCGCGGCTTAGTGCATAGTGGCGTCGCCGATCTTATCGCTGCCAATCCTAATCTCACCAAAGAGCAGCTCGCTGACGAGAGTGCTATTGTGCAAGGCGTCCCTGGTCTAGAAGAAGCCTTGTATGCCAATGAGAGCTTAAATGCAGCGCAGTGCGCTTATGTATTGAGTGCCAGCGATGCTCTAAGCGCGCGCCTAACAGAAATTGAGAATAATTGGCAAAATAATGCGACTGAGCTGCTCGCTATTGATAAAACTGCAGATAGCGACCAAGGCCTCAATCAATGGTTTAACTCTTTACTATCAATGATTGAGACCACCAAATCGAGCGCTATTGACCAGCCGTTAGGTCTCACCGGTACAGCTAAAGGTCACGTACCTGCCGCTACGGCTGGACAAAGCCGCGCGATTATCAATGCTAAGCTTGCGACCTTAAACAAAGCACTGACAGATCCTGTGCTGAGCGCTATCTTAAATAGTAATCAGGAGAGCGTCGTCGGTAATAATTTATCGACTATACTAGCTCAGACGACGACCTTACTAGCGCAAATGCCGGAAGATATCACACAAGCGGATAAAGCCGAGCAACAGCAATTGCTTGAGCAAATGGCAGAGATTACCCGAGTTATCAAACGTCAATTAATTCCGACGCTGGGTATCCGTGTCGGCTTTAATAGTACCGATGGTGATTAAAAAGTTATTCTTGGTGTTTAGATAAGAAAATTATAGTTTGTATAAATGGTGACTCAAAGGCTTATGATGGCTGACCATAAAAAATACGAGAAAATATCGATGCAAAGTAAAACGTCAAACGATGTTTCTAGTGCTTTTTTAAGTACTCTATCAGCGACTGTGACTGCCACAGTCGCTTTAGTGTCTATTCATCATTATTACCGCAAGCAGCAACAGCCAGAAGCTCGTTTACAAGACTACGTGGTTGGCATCAACGCTAAGCTGAATTCATCAGCACCACTACCACGACTACAGCACGCTTATCAACAAGCTAAATTAGCTTATCAAAATTACCCTGAAGATAGTGTTCATGATGCGGTTGTTAATGCTGCTGTTATTCAGGGTAAGGTCAGTGGGGTAGCCGAGCGTCATACCACTACTATGTTACCGCGTGCGGTCTGCTGGGTGAGCGGGGTGGCGGCTATACCCAAGCGTTTGATCTCGAATGACGGTAACGACAATTATAACGAGAATGATTTTGGGGTAGTCGGTATCGATGCCGATCGGCAAATCGTTTGGCAAACGACCATGCCCGAGCGCGTGCATGACATCGTGGTGCAGCCTCTTTTTAGCAGTCGTGAGAAAACTGAAGCTCGCGATGTCGTGGTCATGGGTCGCCGTCCTAGTGAAAGGTTCTGGGTGCTAGATACCGCTACTGGTCAAGTAAAGTATGCTATCAAAGCCGCCACCGATCGCCATTTTTATGGTCATGCTTGCTATAGTTTGGACGGTACGAAACTATATATTACCGAAAACGATACTGTCAGTTTAGACGGTAAAATTGGTATATACGATGCGATTAATAACTACCAAAAAATTGCTGAATTCGACTCACATGGCATTGGTCCGCATGAGCTAATTATGCACCCTGATAGCGAGACTTTGATCGTTGCTAATGGCGGTATCAAAACCGAACAGGCCTCACGTGAGGAGCTGAATCTAGATAGCATGCGTCCATCTTTAGTTTATCTCAAGCGTCATACTGGAGAGTTACTAGAACAAATAACACCTGAGCATAATCAGATGAGTATTCGGCACTTGGCTATGCATGATGATGGTACGGTGATGATGGGAATTCAGTTCCAAGGCGAGAAGCATATTAATGTGCCATTAGTGCTGACGCATCAGCGCGGTGATATTGAATTTACCCCGCTAACTATGCCAAATAATCAATGGCAGCGTTTCCATCAATATATCGCAAGCGTCGCGGTCGATAGCGAGCGTGATCTACTTTGTGTAACCACACCTATTGGGGGCTGCGCGGCTATCTACGACTTAAACACTTATGAGCTTATTGATTCGATTGCTTTGCTTGATTGTGCTGGAGCCTCAGTGAGTGTAGGCGAGCAAGGCGGTTTTATTGTTAGCGATGGGCAAGGGCAGTTAACAACTCTAAGTGTCGATAAGCAAAATAGAATGATTACCAGCGATCAGCGACACCATAAAATGTCTTTTGATAATCATTTGCAGGCGCTTTGATGAGAGCACTCTATGCCTAGCCAAAACCTTGCTGCTAAAAATATGAATATGACGCCTTTGTTACAGAGCGCTATCGAGCGCTTGGCGGCAGCTAATATTAAGCTGCAGATCAGCAAAAAACGTGTTAAAAATATTAATTTCCGGCTAAAGCCCAATCTACTAACCGTTTCTGTTCCCACCTCCATCAGTACCACTCAAATGGCGCAATTTATCGATAGACGTGTCTCGTGGGCGCTGGCCCACCATCAGCAAGTGCTAGAGAATTATCAGCGTAAACAAAACCAGCACCCACAATCTAACTCAGTAAAAAAAGCTGAACCGCTTTGGTTATGGGGAGATAAGCAAACCTTTACGCTTAATCATGACAAAAAAATCGCTCTTTACCGTCAGCAGTTATTACAAGTTATGCCTGAGCTGTTTGAAAAATGGCAGCCGATAGTCGGGACTAAAGCGACAGAGACGCGTATCAAAAAGATGCACACGCGCTGGGGCAGTTGTAATATGCGCGTCGGCCGTGTTTGGCTATCGGTATACCTGCCTGCTTACCCTATCGAATGTACCGAGTACGTCATTGTCCATGAGCTATGTCATTTGCATCACGCCAATCACAGCTCGGCATTTTGGCAAACGGTAGAAACAGCGATGCCGGAGTATAAGCAGTGGCATGATAAGTTAGCGGGTAAAGATGGGAAGTTGGATTAATTTCCAAAACTTTTTTTAAATGAAAAAGGATAAGTTATGGACAACGTCAGCCAAGCCGAATTTTGGCAGCAGCGTTACCAGTCAGACAGTATTAGGTGGGATATGGGCGAGGTATCGCCACCGCTCAAAGCTTATATCGACCAATTGCCTGAATCTGCCAAGCATGATGCTATCTTAGTGCCAGGAGCGGGCAATGCTTATGAAGTCGGTTATCTCTATCAGCAAGGCTTTACCAATGTCACGTTGGTTGATTTTGCGCCTGCGCCAATTAATGACTTTGCCGAGCGCTATCCTAGTTTTCCGTCTGAGCAGCTAGTCTGTGCGGACTTTTTTGCATTATCACCTGAGCGCTATCAGTTCGATTGGGTACTGGAGCAGACGTTTTTTTGTGCGATAAACCCGCAGCGCCGTAATGAGTATGTACAGCAGATGGCAAATTTATTAAAGCTAAAAGGCAAGTTAGTAGGTGTGCTGTTTGATAAGGATTTTGGCAATAGTCATCCACCGTTTGGTGGTGATAAGCAGGAGTATAAGCGACGCTTCGAGTCGCACTTTGATATCGAGATCATGGAGCCTTGTTATAATTCACATCCCGCGCGCCAAGGTAGTGAGCTATTTATCAAACTATCAGCGAAGTAATCTCCCGTCCAATATTCTCACGAGCCTGAACTTCTAACCGCTGATAGTAATAATCGCTGAAATACAGTCTTGGATGAGCGAGCAAGCCTGCTAATACCTCAGTGCGTCCCATGCGATACTTTGCTTCTGCAACCTGACTATACTCCTGCCTTACTGCTTTGGCATACTGTTCGTATTCAGACCAAGCCGCACCTAGAACAGATAAATCCATATCTAATAAGTAGGCGGCGTCGCTATTATTGCTACTACTAGGGTCACTAATATCAGCGTCATTTAATTGATGATCTGCGGTCATTATTATCAGCTTATAAATACCTTCAACTTGAGCATCTGTTAAATACTGACTTAATACCTTCTGTGCATAGTCAGCGCTTTTGAGCTCGTTATCTGCCCTTGTCGGCTCATAAATCACATCATGATAGAACAGCGCCAAGGCAATGATAGACGGCTGCTGTAGCTTATGCTTAATCTGCTCAAACTGACTAAAAAGCTGCTGTAAATGCTCTAGCGTATGATAAGCGCGCCTAAGCTCATTATAACGAATAGCGATATCTTGCCAAAGCCCGTTAACTTGCGCTGGCTTGATATCGCTATTCGTAACCGATAATAAATGCTGCTCAAAGCAGTGACTAAGATTAGAGGAGGCCGGCGAGATGTCTGTCATATTTTCTCTAGCCCTTATCAGCCGACTCTTCTAACGCTTGTTTAAACACACTGCCCAACAAATTCACATCATCGACACGGGCATAATTTAGGCGAGTGACAAAGGCGATATGACGATGCGGACCTGCTTCGCTTAATGGAACAGCGACCGCATTTTGGTTGTGCAGATGCAGCTGATCTAGCGCCATCTCGGGGACTAGTGTTGTGCCCATATTAGCTAGCGCCATCTGAATAAGCGTGTTCAAGCTGGCATCAGAAAAGCTCGATTTCATCTGTTCACGATCGAAATGACAGACGGATAAAGTTTGGTCGGTTAGGCAGTGTCCTTCGCCCAATAGCATCAGATTAGCGGTCGCTAGCTCATCAGAATTAATGCTATCAAGCTTGGCATGTACATCGTCTTTGGGGAATACGGCAAAAAAATCTTCCGACCAAAATTCAAAACTATGTAAACCATCGACCGCATAAGGCAGCGCAATAATAGCGGTATCGATATGACCGTAGCGCACTTGTTCGAGTAAGCGCTCGGTCTGCTGCTCGACTATGGTCATGCGAAATTCAGGGTGGTGTGCTCGAAGCGCGGGCAAGACCTTAGGCAGCAAGTACGGCGCGATAGTCGGAATGATACCAACCGTCATCGGGTAAGCCAGCGGCGCTTGATGGCTATGAGCGCGAGTCGTGAGATCATTGACCTCAGAAAATATACGCTGTGCGCGTGTCAAGATATCTTGGCCAATAGGGGTGATCAGCACTTGCTTGTTATTGCGCTCAAAAATCTGTGTATCGAGTTGCTTTTCTAGCTCCGCTATACCTAAGCTCAAAGCTGATTGCGAGATATTGCAATCTTCAGCGGCGCGTTTGAAGTGACGATGCTTGGCAACGGCCAAGGCAAATTCGAGTTGACGTAAAGTAATCATAGAAGCTCTCTAATGCAATTTAGAAGTTTTGTAAAAGTATTGGTTTTATCTTATCGCTCGCAAATCGATAGAGATAGGCGCTTTACGTATTATTATTTAATGAGTAATAGCGATAGAATAGTTTAACAAGATTAATAAAACAAAACATCAAATTAAAAACTTTTAACTGGATTAACCATAGAATTCGCGTATAGTTTGTCTTGTAACCCAGATAGGTAAAGCCTATAGCAAGATTTATTGCACCATCAAGAACGGCAATTAATCGCAGTTAGCGTGGTAGGCAATATTAATGTAGACAGCTTCATTATTTTAGCTACTTTATAGTAACCTATCGATTTAATCATTATTATTTTTATAACCACAAACTTAACAAAAAAGGAGCCACTCATGGCCGCTATTATTAATCAAGAAATCCCAGAGTTTTCAACCGAAGCATATGTAAACGGTGAATTTAAAACCATCACTTCAGAAGACGTCAAAGGCAACTGGGCGATCTTTATGTTCTACCCACATGACTTTACGTTTGTTTGCCCAACTGAGCTTGAAGATATGGCAAACCATTACGAAGAGCTAAAAGGCCTTGGCGTAGAAGTATATTCAGTATCGACTGACACTCATTTCGTACACAAAGCTTGGCACGATTCTTCAGAAGCCATTGGCAAAGTACAATATCCAATGCTAGGTGATGGTACAGGTAAAATCACTCGCGGTTTCAACATCATGATCGAAGAAGACAACGCCGCTCTTCGTGGTACTTTCTTAGTGGATCCAGATGGTCTTATCAAAGTCGCTGAGATTCATGACCTTGGTATCGGTCGTAGCGCAAAAGACATGGTACGTAAAGTAAAAGCAGCTCAGTACGTTCGTGACAACGACGGCGAAGTATGCCCAGCCGCTTGGGAGCAAGGTCAAGCAACTCTAAAACCAAGCCTTGATTTAGTTGGTAAAATCTAAGTCATTGCTTGTTTAAAAGTAGCTGATTAGCTATTTAAAATAGTAAGCTACAAATAGTAAAGCCCTCATCAGCATTGTTTGATGAGGGCTTTTTTATCATTATCTACTGTTCTTTATGTCTACATAAAAATCAATATTGGTTTTGAGTCATGATTAGGCATGTGACTGTAATTTGTTCTTATCAATGATTCTATAAATCTCATCTTTAAGCTGTAGCTTTCGTCGTTTCATCTGTTCGATCTCATCGTCCCAGCTCGCTTGTGTGACGCGGTCTTTTTCTAGCCTATTAATTTGCTCATCAAGCTGAGTGTGTTCATCAAATATCACCGCGAAGTGGCTGTCTTTTTGTCTAAGCTCGTCAACAATCTCTCTATTATCTTGCAGGGTATCAGTCTTTCTCATGTTTTCATCCTTGTTAGTAAGCGTAAGGTCGTCATGAACGACTAGCGACGCATAGTGATTAAAACTATTAATGAATTTAAGACTCTAAAGCGCTAAGAGTTACGGTTATAAAAGCCTTTTATTTACCAGAGTAATTGCTCTTAAAACCAGTTGTTTTTCTTACCACTTCTCTCGATTGTAGCGAAATAAAAGGCTAGGTTCTAGGGTGTTTTATTAATAATAGGTTTAAATTACTAGATTATATTGATTTTATGATTTGTTTTATAAAACGTATAGTTTGGATTTATCCGCTTGTTCATAGCTCTGAAACGTCCGATAATAGCTCTATCAAAAGTTGGTAGCCTAAGGGCCACAGCGTATTAGCGAGCTAAAATTAAAGCTACATTAAGCCCGATACTCTAACTTAAACCGAATTTACTCTCTTAGTATTTTTTGTATTATAAAAATAAGGATTGATTATGATTGACCAAAGTTTATTAGACGCAGTAAAAAGCTATAGCGAAAACATGACTCGTCCTATTAGTTTCGTATTAGGGTCAGGCGAGCACGAAAAACGTAGCGAGCTAGTCAACTTTTTAACAAAGATTGCTGGAACGACAGATAAGATTAATTTTGAGCTGGACCAAGCGGACTATGTTGACAGCAGCTTACCAAGCCCAATCAGCTTTGCTGTGCGTAGCCATATCGATAACGAAGTCGTTGATAACGGTATTGTTTTTAGTGGTATTCCAGGCGGTCACGAATTTACTTCGCTTATCTTAGCTATTTTGCAGGCTGGCGGTCATACGCTCAAGCTCGATGAAGGCATCCAAAAATTAGTGAAGCGCTTTAATAAACCGCTTCAGTTTCAGACTTATGTGTCGTTATCTTGCCACAGCTGCCCAGAAGTGGTACAAGCCTTGAACCAGTTCGCCATACTGAACGACGATATCAGTAACGAGATGATCGATGGTGCGCTGTTCCAAGAACAAGTCGAAGCCAATAATATTCAGGGCGTGCCGGCTGTATTCTTAAACGGTAAGCCTTTTGCTAATGGTCTTATCGATACGGCTAAACTGATCGAAAAGTTACAAGAGCAGTTCCCTGATCTGTTAGCGGAAGGCGATGATGACGCAGAACAACTAGAGCAGCAAGATGTCACTATTATAGGTGCCGGTCCTGCTGGAGTGGCAGCGGCGATTTATACCGCGCGTAAGGGTCTAAAAGTGACCATGGTTGCCGATCGTATTGGTGGTCAAGTCAAAGATACACAGGATATCGAAAACTTAATCTCGGTACCTTTGACCACAGGTACTCATCTATCAGCGGACTTTGAAAAGCATCTGCAAGAGTATAATATCACCCTTAAGCAGCATGTGACGGTCAAAGAGATTGATGAGACTAAGGAAGAAAACTACAGTATCCATCTCAATACTGGCGAGCAGTTTGAAACCCGTAGTATTATCCTTGCGACTGGTGCGCAGTGGCGTAAGCTTGGCGTCCCCGGCGAGGAAGAAAATATCGGTAAAGGCGTAGCTTACTGTGCGCACTGTGATGGTCCTTTCTTTAAAGATAAAGACATCTCAGTGATTGGTGGTGGTAACTCAGGTATCGAAGCGGCGCTTGATTTGGCCGGTATCGTCAAACACGTGACCGTTCTTGAATTTGCCGACGAATTAAAAGCCGATCAAGTGCTCATTAATAAAGCCAAAGAGAAATCAAATATCGAGTTCATCACTAGCGCGGCAACGCAAGAGATCAAAGCGACTGACGGTAAAGTAAGCTCTATCGTCTTTGAAGATCGCAGCACAGGTGAGACCCATGAGCGAGATTTGGCAGGGGTGTTTGTACAAATTGGCTTAGTACCGAACACGGAGTTTATCAAAGGCTTTGTCGATCTAAACCGTTTTGGCGAGATTGAAATCGATGAAAAATGCCGTACCGATCGCAAAGGTATTTTTGCTTGTGGTGATGTGACTACTGTGCCGTTTAAGCAGATTAATATTGCTATGGGCGAAGGGTCGAAAGCGGCGCTAAGTGCTTTTGAATATTTAGTAATGCAATAAGAGCTTTATTCATTAAGCCTCAAAAAGACCATCTCACATATGAGGTGGTCTTTTTTTATGGAAGGTCGCTCTAGTACGATTTAAGCTAGTTTTTATTGCGAATAACCGCAATCACTGGAAGAGCAACTAAATACATCAGCACGCCATAGACAGCAGCAGGTAGCGCGATAGCAGGTAGACCCGCTGCTGCTGCCATAATAATGGGCGCTAAAGTAATAGCGGTAGTGCTGTTTTGAATACTGGTCTCTATCGAGATGGTCTTAGTATCGAACCAATTCAGTTTGAAGGCTCTAGCTATTACCATACTTAGCACAAATAATATGATAATAATTGAGATAAGCTCGAAGCCGATTGCCGTCGCTTGTGATTTGAGTAACTCCCAGTTAGACGCTACTGCCGCTAGGACAACCAGCACAAATAAGAGGCTAGCTATAGCGTTTAGAATATTACTTTTACGCTCCATAAAGCCTGTGAATTTGCGGCGAGCGAGCATACCCAAAGTCACAGGCAGCGCCGTCAATAAAAACATTACTAGACCTATTTTTACCGCGCTAACCGTGCCTGCTTGGTCCTGCATAAAGTGATCAAATGCTAAAGTAATTAAGATAGGCAAAGTGATGACTGAGAGCAGACTGACGACACCGGTCAATGCGATAGAGAGCGCCACATTACCTTTGGCATAAAAGGTCAGCATGTTACTGGTCACACCACCTGGACAGAAGCTGATTAGCATAATGCCGAAGGCGATAGTTGGCGGCGGCATAGTGATTAAGACTACTGCTAAAGCCACTAACGGCACTAAGATAACTTGATTTACTAACCCGACAAAAAAGGCTTTGGGATGGGCGGCAATCACTTTAAAATCGCTTAATTTTAGTCCTGTACCCAAGGTGAACATAATATAGGCAAGCGCTAGAGGGAGTAGGGCTAAGGCGATACTATTCATAAAACAGTCCTTGTAAGATCACTTATCGTATGCGACTGAAGATAACACAAGCTAATGATATTTTACTAATACTATCCTTGTTTTATTAGTTGTTGAATTTTATAGCATGTATCAAATTTTATCTTAGGTACTATGAAAAGTGTGTGTGATCTTAAGTAGTCTTGCTTTGATTGTCTAATCTTTAATTACTTAAGGTTTATCAAACAATAAAATAGGTATCAAGTAATAAAAAACGCCCATTCAGATTTGAAAGGGCGTTTTGTTATCAGTAATAGAGTAAGGCTATCTTAATCATCAAACATTAGTCATCTAATAAATCCATCTGCTTAGCGGCTTCATAAATGCCTGTTGAGCGATTACCGGTACGGCAGAATATCAAGATCGGCTGCTCGGCTTGATTAAAGAAATCCGCGAATTCTTCGACGTGATTTTGATTGAGCTCATTACCGGCAAATAGCACTTCTTTATAAGCCAGTCCTGCCTCCTTTGCCGCGGCCTCGATATCAGCGTTGACGGGCTGGTTGGGTTCTTCGCCATCAGGACGATTGTTAATAATGGTCTTAAAGCCGTTTTCGGCGATCATTGGCACTTGGTCAGGGGTGATTTGACCGGTAATACTGATTTGATGGCTCATACGAGCTCCTTTTTTATTATTGATACAAAGGGTTTGGGAGGTGAAACATTCAATAAGTAGGGTAGGATGAAACGCTTTAGAATAAAAGATAAGCTATGTAAAGTTTATAGCAGACCTTGCATCAGGGCGCTTTGATATAAGAGTTTGGCGCGCGCGCCCGTTCCACAAAACATCAATATTGGTTTGGGGCAGGCGTGATAAAAGCTAGCGAATTGCTCAACCGTCATCTTACTTAGACGCTCATCATAGAATGGCAAATGCTGATAGGCCAAATTGGCTTGCTGACTAGCACTTGCCAAATCAAGGCTCGTCGGCTGTGTGATATGCTCATCATCAGGGCGAATATTGATGACTGAGCGATAGCCAAGCTCCGCAAGCTTCGCGCATTGCGATGGATATATTTGCTTATAAATTGTGAGGTTGTCAGTCATAAATTCAGTCGGTTATCTCAAGAAAGTTAAAAGGGTTTAAACGTGGTAAGTAACGGTTCATTGTAAAACGATATGCACTAGATACATAAGAGATAAGACTATAATAACAATAAAGTATCGTCATTACTAAAAAATTGAGTGGTTACAGATCTTTTAGAGCATTTACCGCCGCGTTGGTACTTAAAAACACTTGCCCTGATAGCTCCGTGATCAGCGGCGTATGCTCAATCTTATCCATCACCGGGCCTTTGATAAAGCTAAAATGCAAATGCTTACCATCGGCGGCAAGCTCTCTATTTAAGGTAATCAGCATCTCTTGCGCGGTGAGATCAATGTGATTGACCGCTGACATAATCAGGATGATCTCATGAGCGTCGCTATAGTCTTTGGTCGCTTGCAGAATGCGGCGATGAATAGAGTCAGTATTACCAAAGAACAAACTCTCATCGATACGTATCATTAACAGATGCTCATAAGTGACTACGCTATGGCGATGGATATTGCGGAAGTGCCCGGTCTCTGCCAGTTGACCGACAATAGCCACGTGTGGATGACTCGATTGCCAAATCAGGCTAGCAAAAGACACCATTAGACCGATGACTAGACCAGTATTGAGACCAAATATCAATACCCCTGCAAACGCAGCGATAAAGCTAGCGGCATCCAAGCGATCGCGCTGCCAAGCCGACTTCAAAGTTGCGATATCTATTAAACCGATGATAGAGGCCATGATGATTGCGCCAAGAATCGCGTAGGGTAGGGGCGCAAGTATATGACCAAAGAATATCAAAGCCGCGACCATGACTGCTACTGTGACGAAGCTTGCCAACTGCGTCTTAGCCCCTGAGTCGGCATTAATCGCTGTACGCGAAAAACCGCCAGCTACCGCAAAGCTCTGGAATAGACCGCCTGCAATATTCGCCAGTCCCAAGCCGGTCAGCTCGCGATTGGCATCGAAGCTCTCATCGCGCAGTCGGGCATAGGTACTAGCGACTGAACTACTAGAGACGAACACAATCAGCGCCATTAGTCCTGCGGTGGGTAGCAGGTTTGCCGCTTCGCGCAAGTCTGGCAGATGCGGTAGCGTCAAGCTGGGCAAGCCTTGTGGAATGCTACCGATAGTGGCGACGTTATGAGCGGACCAGTGGCTGACCACGCTGAGTAAAATAGCGATCATTAATAAAATAAGCGGAAACAGGCGCTCAGCCCACTTGGCATAAGCCGCCGATAGCCAAGAGCGCCAAAGCCATTTGCCGCCATAACGATTGGCGATTAGTAATAAAAAAGAGACGATACCGATAGCCAAGGTCAGCGGGTGCAGCTGCTGCGCGAACTGCTGTAAGCTGGACAAGTAACCTATCAAGCTATTACCAGTGACTGGGATAGCGGTGAGGTATTTGAGCTGACTGACAAAGATAAGTACGGCCGCGCCGCTGATGAAGCCTGCGGAGACCCCGCGACTGATAAACTGCATAATCCAGCCAAGCTTTAGCCCGCCTGCAAGCCATAATAACGCGCCTACCATTAGGGCAAGCAGGCTTGCCATCAGTACATATTGCTCAGCTCCTTGATCGCCATAAGTGCTCAAAGCACTAGCGGTCATAATCGCAGTGATCGCCACGGGGCCGACCGCTTGTACATTGCTCGAGCCGATCCACGCATAGACGATAACGGGCACAATAGCCGCGTACAAACCGTAAACAGGTGGTAGTCCTGCAAGCACCGCATAACCTAAGCTTTGCGGTATCACTAAGATACCGACTACTAGCCCAGCAATCACATCAGCAGGCAGAGCCGCCAACTGGTAGTGACGCAGCCAAGCCGGTATCAGACGAGTGGCAATAGAGGACATATCAGTACGTCTATCCTAATACAGTTTTGCTTGTTCAGTGGCAAATGAGAGCTATAAAGAGCTTAGAATTCATCAAGACTCTTAAAGCTATTTGACACAAAAGCGCTGATATAGCAGCTGCAACACTGCCAAGGCATCGTCGCTGGCGATGCTATAGTAAATCTGCTTACCTTCGCGGCGCGTCGCTACTAGCTCGTCTTTACGCAAGATGCCGAGCTGCTGCGATAGGCTCGGTTGACCGACACCGACTAAAGTCTCAAGCTCGCTTACGCAGTACTCGCCTTGGGTTAATTGACAAAGTAATAATAAGCGATCAGGATGCGATAGTGACTTGAGCAACTGGCTGGCTTGCTGTGAGGACTGTTGCATTTGCTTGGCTAAGTCAATAGCTGCCAAATCCTGCGTGGTGTCATCCCCTGTATGGGTCGATGACCTCTTATCTAAGGTAGAAGTAGTCAGAGTAATCTCCTTGGAATATCACGGTTATCTTATTGATATAAATTTTGGCCCTATTACTAGGGCACGCCCTAATAGTGGCTGGCAGTATTTGGCAATGACTAACCGCCTTCAAAGATTAATTATCAGTATTCTAACATTCAATAAGCTAAGACGCTTTATAATAAACTATATTATCATAAATTACATTATATAAATTTATAAATAGTAGTATAGATGTTATATTAGGGCTATAGAGTTAAGCGTTATAAAAACAATAAATTCTAAGCTTAGAATAACTGAATCATCAATAAAACGAGGTAAGCATGCAAGTACATTCTTTTTTACATCAGGATACCGAAACTTATACTCATATCTTAGCAGATAGCGATCAGCAGCTATGTGCGATTATCGACCCGGTATTGGACTTCGATGCCAAGTCGGGTAGGACGAGCACAGACAGTATCGATGAGGTGCTTGAGTTTGTGCGCGATAAGAGCTGGCAGCTGGTTTATATTATCGAAACTCATGCTCATGCCGATCATTTATCCGCAGCCATCCATGTCAAAGACGAGCTTGGCGGCCAGTTGGTCATCGGCAAATATATTACTGAAGTACAAAAGATATTTAAGCAAGTTTATAACTTCGATACCAGTTTTCGCACTGATGCCAGCCAATTCGATATCTTGACCGATGAAGATAGTGTTTTACAGTTGGGTGGTATCGAAATAAGCGTTCTACATGTACCAGGGCATACACCTGCAGATATGGCTTATGTGGCTACTGATAATGAAAAGAGCGTCGTGTTTGTCGGCGATACCATCTTTGCCCCAGACGTAGGCACGGCTCGTTGTGATTTCCCAGGCGGCGATGCCAAGACGCTCTACCGATCTATCCAAAAGCTCTTGTCTCTACCAGAAGATACGTTGATTTATCTGTGTCATGACTATCCTAGTCAAGGCCGCAAGCATTGTCCTAGTACCACCGTTGCTGCGCAAAAGCTAGGCAATATCCATGTCAAAGACGGGATCAATGAAGCGGAGTTTGTACAGATGCGTGAGCGCCGCGATGCGACCCTTGCCATGCCAAGACTGATTATTCCCTCAGTACAGGTCAATATTGATGCAGGGCAGTTGCCAAAGCCTGAGGCCAATGGCATTCGTTATCTAAAAGTGCCTATTAATGCGCTAGGCTAATCGCTAAAATGACAACTTGCCAAAGCTAAATTGAGGAAGAGCGTCATGAATATCTATCAGCAATATGTACTACCGAAGATGATCGATATGGCGTGCGGTACCGGACAAGTGATGAAAGCACGTACCAAAATTGTGCCGCAAGCGACAGGGGAGGTGCTAGAGATCGGCATAGGTAGCGGTCTTAATTTAGAGTTTTATGATGCCAGTCAAGTCAGCTCTATCATCGGTATTGACCCTGCCGCGCAAATGCAGGCATTAGCTTATAAACGGGCCGCGCAAATTGCTATTCCGATTGAGATCATCGCCGCTGATATATATGAGATTGATGCAGAAAGTGCGCGTTTCGATACCATCGTGATGACCTTTACCCTGTGCAGCATTGATGATTCGATACCGGCGTTAATAGAGATGGCAAGGGTACTCAAGCCTGAGGGGCGGCTACTGTTTTGTGAGCATGGTCTCGCACCAGAGGCGAGCGTAGAGCGTTGGCAGCGCCGTCTGACACCGCTATGGAAACCTATGGCGGGCGGCTGTCATTTAGACCGTGACATTGCTGCGCTGATTAAAACGGGTGGTTTTAGTATCGAGGAGTTGAGCGAAGAATACTTACCTGGGCCAAAACCTATGAGCTACGTTTATAGCGGCTCGGCTAAGAAAAAGCTATAGAAGATACTGCTTAAACAACTTAGAATAATAAATTGAGCTAAGTTTTTGCATTGGTAATATAAACAAATCAATGAAAACATAATAAATAAAGAAGGACTAATTTTATGAGTACTGAAAATCTGCATATCATCTGTCCCAACTGCCAAGCGACCAATCGTCTGCCAAGCGATCGTCTCAGTGCCGCGCCTAACTGCGGCAAATGTGGACAGTCTTTATTGACAGCAAGTCCGCAAGAGCTGACGGCGCAAACCGTAGCTAAGACGATTCAAAAGAACGATGTGCTTACTATCGTAGACTTCTGGGCCAGCTGGTGTCAGCCGTGCTTGATGATGGCGCCGCAATTTAAAGAGGCGGCTGATCAACTGCCGCAAGTGGTGTTTGCTAAACTGCAAACCGACAAGTACGAACAAGCAGCTGCCCCTTATAATATTCGTAGTCTACCGACGATGGTAGCTTTCCGAGGGGGTAAAGAGGTCGCTCGGCAATCAGGAGCGCTGCCTAGGGATCAAATCGTGCAGTGGGTGAAAAGCTTGCAGTAATAAGGTTCATAATTAGATGAATAACAATAAAAAAGCCAATACGTTGATAGCGTATTGGCTTTTTAGCTTTAAAGCTCATTATGAAAGTAAAGCAGCTTTAGGGTTTTTTAATAAGTACTAGTACTACTCACCATAGATCTTAATACCATTCGCGAAGCTACAGCGTTTTATACGCGCGGTTTGAATGATAGCGTCCGCTTCGCCGTATAGACGCGATAGCTTGGCATCACGCGCTTTATTATCGTTACTTCTACCAACGCCAAAGCTGATATTAGGTGAGATACCCCAGCGTCCTGCAGAGACGCCAACGCCTACTCCTGAGGCAGATAAAGTCGACTGCTGCTTTTGCGTAGCGTTAACGTAGCGCTCAACGCGATTGTACTCTTGGCTCAGCGCTTGACAGTCGTAGCTTTGATAAGTGCTTGGCGGTACATATTGCGGGGTTAGGTTGCCACTGGTTGCACAGCCTGAAAGAGCAAAGATGCCAGCGGTTGCAAGTATAGCCGTTGCGGTAAAGGTTTTCATAAAAACTCCGTTGAACCAGTAGGAGGTATTTAAGATAGCAAATATAAAGCGTCTATGATATTAAAAATAGCGCACTCACTGATATTAAAACAAATTACTGGGTTTTGCGTAAGCTAAGATAACAATACCTATATAAGCGACACCGGCGATAAGAATACCGATTTTACTTTGACTTGGTGCAGCATTGACGTTGAAAGCTTTGACGCTAGCGCTGATCGCCGCGACTAACAATATAATTTTGGCAAATACCCACTGTACAGGCGCGTTAACACTCATCAGCTGCATCAGCATCCAAGCACCTGAGAGTATCACTAAGGCATATAAAATATGGTTGGCAATCTTCACCGGACGCGGGGCGCGACGATTAGCGCTTAACACCAAAAAGCTCTGGTATATAAATAGCCCGATTAGTATAAATACCAGTAGCGTATGCAGATGTTTCATTTAATCCTATTCCTTGTAGAGTAACGCTCAGCACTAGTCAGTCTAAGCTCATTTATCACAGTGATAGCGTCTATTTATTTTGTCCTGCACACAGGGGACTCTCAGGGCTTTGGGTTTGCTGTTGCCACTCAGTAGGAGTATAAGCGTGAATCGCTAGCGCATGCACAGTGCCGCCTTGAGAGGTCAGTAGCGGATCTACTAGCTGATAGACGAGCTGATGACGCGTCACTAAACGCTTAGCTGTAAAGGCCTCACTAACTACCGTTAGCTTGAAGTGGCTTTCTTTACCCTCAAAGTAGCCGGCGTGATTCATAGATTCATTGATCAAGTCCAGATATTGCGGCTGTAAATCCTGCAAAACTTCTTTAAGCTCGATAGCAGTAGGTCCGGTAGTGGTCATAACAGTCCTTCAACAGTCAGTAATGTATAGACTTGATAAGTGGATAACAAAAAACAGAGAAAGCTATTATAACAGAGCGAAGCTAGCAAGTGCTAAACGCTGTCGTTGTCAGAGCCTTAGGATGCTTATCTTTATCACAAAAAACATTCGCCATAAAAAACAGGGCATGAATATATATCCAAACCCTGTTATTGAGGCTATTAATATTAGTAATTAGCGGCGCGCTTTTTGATACAGTGGCATCACTTTAGGCATTAACGCTTGCATCTGCGAGATTCGTGTACCACTAGTCGGGTGAGTGCTTAAGAACTGAGGTGGCTCGCCTTGGCTAGCGCGTTGCATCTTCTGCCATAGCGTAATAGCGGCTTGCGGGTTGTAGCCGGCACGTGCCATTAGCTCAAGCCCAATCTGATCCGCCTCAGACTCTTGGGTGCGGCTATGCGGACGGCTCAAACCTAGATCACCTGCGAGACCAGCTAGCTGTGCTTGACCTTGCGAAAGACCGAAGACACTGGCAGCAAGTCCGATACCTGTCTGCGTGGCATATTCCCGCGAGATACGTTCGCGCGAGTGCTCACGCAGCGCGTGCGATATCTCATGCCCCATAATGGCAGCAATCTCATCATCGGTTAAGTTGAGACGATCGATAATGCCAGAATAGAATAGGATTTTCCCACCTGGTAACACTGAAGCATTGAGCTGTTCTGACTTAATAGTATGAACCTCCCAGTTCCACTGAGCAGCGTCAGGACGATAAACACTCACTTGACCTACTAAACGATTGGCAATTCTTTTTAGACGTTGAAGTTGCGCTGGATTGGTATCCAAAACTCTCTCTTGACGCGCTTTTTGCAGCACTTGATTATAGCTTTTAGCAGAAAGTTGCAGAACCTCTTCATCAGATACTAATAACAACTGCTGACGATCGACGCCAACAGCGCCTGTACTAGTGGTACTCGTGCAACCGACAAGCCCAAGTGTTGATAATGAAACCGCCATCAGTGACGTAGTAAGCAATTTTTTCATGGTAAACATCCTCGCTGTTAATAATTAATACTAATGATTAAAATCAAAATAAAACAAATATAAAGCCAAGCATATCTAGTCTAAGATATGCAATAGTATAATAAGCCTACCGTAACAAGACCAGTGCAGTAAAAGTAACATTACTACGTGCAAATGTAAGTAAATCTCTAGCGTAAGCAATGTTTGACAGCAGAGCTTAAATTTATAAATTAAATCAAAGCCAAATCTCAATAGTACATGGTTCAATAAAAGCCAAATTATCAAATAGATAAACGAATACCTGATAGTTTTGCAGCGGCGAAAGCTATTAAATTGAGAAAAATTCAAAAAAATATATTGACACCGGCAGAATAGTTGCTAAAATAGCCAACCTATCGAGACGTAGTAATTAATATAAATTAATGATACGCTTTGATCTATGCGGGATTAGCTCAGTGGTAGAGCATAACCTTGCCAAGGTTGGGGTCGAGAGTTCGAATCTCTTATCCCGCTCCAAATATGGCTACTGTATCTTATAGATATTATCTATAAGATACATAGCAAAAACCCTCACTATTATATCGATAGTGAGGGTTTTTTTTGTCTGCATTTTTTGAGCGTTAATCATTGAGGTTGAGCATTAAGTAACGATTTGCAAGCGCTTAGCGAGGGGTAGCGTGTTTTTTTCAAAGTCCTCAACCATACGATTTAACTCCGCAATATTATCTTTTTCTTCTCTTAGAGTGTTACCGTCTTTGAGCAGCAGCTGGCCGTTTTTTTTCAGCGCTTGCCAAGCATAATCAACCCATTGTTCCCGCGTGTTTTTACCTCGAGTGTAAGCGTGCAAGAATATCAAAGGGAAGCGGCTATAAGTCAGCGCACTACCAGTCAATGGACTTACTAAGGCGTTGAGCTCGGGACTCACTAGACTTTGCTGCATGACATAGGCATTAAGCTTATTGCAGCGCTCTCGCACCTTGTCGATGGTATCGTCATCTTGTAGCAACACGATAGCGCCTTGGCTGTATAAAATCGCCAAAGACTCAAACAGCCAACTTTGCTGAAAGTCATCTGGCAGTTGCTGCTGTAGCGACGCTACTTGGTGAATTTGATAGTCACTAAGTAAGGTGATGATCTGTTTATAAATATCCTCACGTAGGCTGATATTACCAGCCGCGCCATTCACTTCATATTTGATATCTTCGGCGCTACTGATCATCATAAAGCGTAATTGGTGCCACGTTTGTTCTAATTTGGCCGTAGACACTTTACGCGCGCCTTTTACCCAATAATCGCGCCGAAACTGCTTATTGTGCATATAGTCTTTGACGCTTTGGGCGAACATAGGGTCGTCTAAGCTTTCTATAAAGTTGAGCTGCTCGCTGTTATAGCTACTAGGCTTATAGTCTTCCAAAAAATTGGCAGAACAAGCAAAGCTAGTCTTAGTCGGAGACAACCAATCTGCCATCTCAGAAAAATACATCGGCTGCCAATCGCGGTTGAAGTACTCATGAGCTAAATAATTGGGGTTTTGCTGGCTGATATCGTCTAAGCGCTTGGGTATAGAAGGCACTTGTTGAACGAGCGGCTGACAAAGCGTCAATAGCTCTTGGGTGAACTTAATGGAAGCTTCGACACGTTTTCCCATTCCTTGTCCGCGGCTACCATGCATATGATCGTGCTCGGTGAGCATATGACGTATAGGAGAAGCGGCTGACCAACCTGGCAAAGTGTTATAGCTGATATAGAGGACGCCGCCAACCTTTAATTTGCGGCGAATAAAATCAGCGATAACTTCGCGGTTCTCGTTAGAGACCCAGGACCAGATCCCATGCAGGCCAATAAAATCAAAATCGGGCAAATCCTCACGGTTGCAGAATTCGCTAAAAGACTGATCAAACAGATGCGCGTTGCTTGTTGAGATATTAGAGAGCTCTTTGGCAAAGCTGGCTTGTGAGGGATTGAAGTCGGTGCCATACCATTCGACGTCTGAGGCTGCGGCATGAGCATTAATAGACATACCTTGACCAAAACCCAGCTCGCAAGCAGTCGTGAACTTAGGTGCATCTAGTCCCGCCATTAGAAAGGGGATTTTGACACTATTAGGGTTGAGCTCTGAATAATAGCCATAAGTATAGTTGATATCGCTGATATAGCCTTCTGACCAGTTTGCCATTTTACATCCTTGTTTCATCGGTGAGTTTATGGAACGCTTGAAAATCTCATGCTAGAGCGTGTTGAACGCGCCCTAATTATCATACTGCCACAAATACTAGGGTAAAAATTTAATATATCGCGTTTGCAGCATGCTAAAAGGCTGCGCTGTGACGTAATAAGGTTACAAAAAGTCAGTCAACTTGCCATATCTACTTGAGGTTAGCACAGCATAATGAATTGTGTAATCTTTAAGCGATACTTAAAGTATAAGTTTTAGACTAATAAAATTAAGATAATCGTCACTGCAAGTTTACCCAAGCCTAATAACAAATCATAATTAAAATAGGAGTATTTTTTATGCCAAAATTTAAAGATAAAACGTTTAACGAGCTATTTGACCTATCAGGCAAGATCGCTATCGTCACCGGCGGCGCTAACGGTATCGGTAAAGCAAGCGCCCTACGACTGGCGCAAGCGGGCGCTAACATTGTCATCGCTGATCTAAAAATAGACGATGCCAAAGCCGCTGCCCAAGAGATTGAAGGCTTTGGCGTTAAAGCCCTAGCGATCGAGTGTAATATCTTAAAAGATGATGACCTAAAAGCCATGGTAGAGCAAGCGGTCAGTGAGTTTGGCACGGTCAATATCTTGATTAATAACGCGGGCGGCGGTGGTGGCGGTAAAGAAAATCCATTTAAGATTTCGGTAGATGACTTTCGCCGCGATTTTGAGCTAAATGTCTTTAGTGGCTGGCGCTTATGTCAGTTATGCGTGCCGCATATGAAAAAATCAGGCTATGGTTCTATTGTCATTACCACATCAATGTCGAGTGTCAATAAAGATCCTAATATGAGTGGTTATGCTGCCTCCAAAGCAGCGGTCAACCATATGGTTGCGAACTTAGCACATGACTTCGGCCCTGAGGTGCGTATTAATGCGGTCGGGCCGGGAGCCACGCGTACCGATGCGCTAAAATCAGTGCTGACGCCCGAAATTGAAGAAAAAATGCTCTCACATACGCCAATTAAGCGCTTAGGTGAAGCGGACGATATCGCAGGCGCTATGCTCTATTTTGCTGCGCCAATCTCAGAGTGGGTCAGCGGTCAGACCTTGTTTGTCAATGGCGGCGGCGTGCAGACTCTGAGTTAAATAAATGACACTTTATCAGCTCCTATATTTAAAACTACAGTAGCTGATGTTAAGGCAAATAAAAGCGCGATCTTGCTAGCAAGATCGCGCTTTTTTGCTTATTTAGCCGTAATAAAATCTTTGCAAAGATGAGACGCTGGGCTAAAGCAAAAGCCGTAGCTTTGTATCTAAGATAGAACGCTCTAAGCCGTTTGCTTATTCTTACCACCCATTAAGCTATTGACCACCCAAGCTGGGCCAATTAATAAGAACTGTAAGTCTTCAAAGAAAGAGGGCTTTTTACCTTCGATCTTATGACCGACAAACTGGCCGATCCAAGCGACCATGAAGATGCTGGCCCAAACCTTAAAGCCGATAGGTAGCGCTGCCATTACTGATAAGCAAATCAGGATAAATATGCCCATCGCTAAAAATAATGGCGTTGACAGCTGCATATAAAACAGCAGTACTAAAGCGCTTAGTACTAAGGTAATCCAAACCGATAGCGACATACCCATGCCTAAGATACTAACAAAAATAGTCGGTACTGCCATCCAGTGGATCTTCTTATTGATTAAGTTTTGATGGCTGACTGCATATTCGCTAAGCCATTGCTCAAGCGAGCGTTTTGACATTTTTTGCTGCTTATGAGATTTAGAGTTAAGAGACATACTAACCTCCTTGTTGTTGTCTATAAAATACCGTTGGTTTATGAGGTAAAACGATAACCATACCCTTAGTTTTAGCATTATTTAGCGCGCGCTACCACTTTATCGAGTAAACCCTAGCGTCATAAGGAGATGCTTTAAGCGTTATCATCTCAAAACTATCGCAAAGTGATGCACCACTTTCTAGCTCCAACAAGCTTTAGTTTTGGATTTAAGTTGATCCTATTTACGTTGTACTTTCACTAAGTCTTGCTCGCTGCGATACCATTCATAAAGCCCGACAAAGGAGTTGACTTGATAGACCATGGTTTGAATCGCAAAGATGTAATTGCCCGTCATGAGATTCACCGTGAGCCATACGAAGTTGGAGATAATCCATAACCACCAGTTAAAGGAGTAGCGCAAAATCATCGCTGCTTGCGCGGTGATAGAAAGAATAAAGGCGATAACGTTAATCCAGAAAAAAGAGATCACGCCCAAAAATAAACTACTATCGTTTTCGACAACTGCATAACCGTAGCTTGCCAGTAGCCTGTTGACAGTAGGGAAGAGCGCTAGGCCAATGACCATAAAGGTAATGGTAATGAGCCAGACCCACTTGTTCGCTGATTTGGGTATCATGTTGCCGTCAGCGTCGGTATTCTTTGACCAATAAAATAGGCCATAAAGGTGAGTGAAAAAGTTAAACAAAGGCGCTAGCATCAGCCCGACTGAACCTGCTGTGCCTTGTACCACCACTTCACCGGCGGTTGCCGCCATACCAAAACCATTACCGGCGACGTTTTTGCGAAACGATAAAGACACCACGCAGATCAGACCAATAAAAGAGACGCCCAAATAAAACCAATCTAGAGTGCTATGCTCAGTGGTGAGCCAAAACCCTGTACTTAGCGCTATGACCCCTGAGATAAACCAGATAATAATCCATTGTAGCGACCACTTGCCAGTGATGTCGTCTAGTAACTGAATGCGCATAGGGTAGTTATCCTTTAAGTCTTGCGTTTATTGGAGTTGTGGGGTTATCGATGTCTAAGCGTTATGCATGATACTTGCTGCTATTTTATTTATTCTAAAATGTTTTGCCGTAGATATGCTTATCGATAAACTCAACGGCCTGTCGATAACGCGTGTCATAATCTGGCGCGTCGATAAGGTGCGGCTCGATATTATGTCGAGCAAAAATATCTAAAAGACGCTGCTCGAAGCGACCGCGAGCCTCTGCGCTACCGAGCGTGCGCATACCGTCATCGACCCAAGGCGTATTATTATCGAGCATCACCGTATAGTCTAAACGAAACTCGTTAATACAAGCGCCAACGAAAGGGTGAGTACGGCCTTCATACTCTTCACAAAAAGCTTGGGTAGTCACAAAGTCAGTATCGACGATAGTCACAGGTGCGGTCGCATTGATCTTAGCTTGGCGGATAGCCTCAGCATGATCGAGCGCGATAGGGCCATAATCGCTATATTGCAGGCCGATCTCACTACCGCCCAAATCGGTGCCGACATAAATTCTACCCATCTCTAAAGCAAAGCTAGCGCCGTAATAGTTAGCAAGCTTATGTACCAAAGTGGTCTTGCCTGAGCTCTCGCCGCCGACGATAGCGACAGTCTTGGTATAGTTGGCGCGCGCCTCTGGATGAATCGCGGCCCAATGCGCGATAGGGTTACTTGCGATGGTATGAGAGTCAAACTCTGGCTGTAGCGGTGTAGTTAATATGGGCATGTTGAGCTGGGATTTGACCTCGCTTTGCGCTATAGGGTGATTATCCGCGACGAATAACGCGGTATCGCTAGCAAGCTCTAACTCATTGACGATATGGGTGAGCTTGGCATTAGTTGTGGCTATATCGATAGCAACATCGGCAAAGCTATCATGAATAGGCAGCGCAATCTCTTGGCTAATATGCAGGTGAATAAAGGGCAAGTCAGCACAAGCTATCTGTAGCCAGCGTGCTTTATCTTTTAAGGTGATATCGAAATCTGGATGCGGCTCAGGATGCTTTGTGATGACAATATGCAGACTTTTTGCTTGCCCCGCTGCAGCCAAGATACTGCGCATCTGACCTAAATGTAGCGGCTGAAAATGCCCAATCATTAAACCCGTATCAATCATAATCTCTCCTGCATGACTCCGTTATGCAAACGGTGCTGTTTGTGCGTTAAATTAATAGCATGGTATAAAGCTTTGGACGTAGATACAGGTGAGTTATTGTAAAAGTTTAAAAAAACAACAGCGGGAGGAGGCAAGTCATTGAAATCAATAATGATTGTCAGGGGTAAGGGTCTTAGTAAACTGAGCGAAAAGAACCAGTAACATCGCTTCCCTTGAAACATTTTGAAATAACTATTTAAAATCAGGCAGTTACCACACTTTACGACAGGTTACGGCAACTTTGATTATCATAAAGTCACAAAGCACGCTTAAAGCATCAACAGATAAAGAGTAAATACTTGTTATACTTATTTATAAGTTAAATCGCTCGAGAAGGAGTACAAACTTTGAGTAAGTTAGTTAAGTTACACCGCTCGCAAAATAATAAAATGATCGCTGGAGTTATGGGTGGTATCGCTCAGTATTTAGGATGGTCACCAACTTGGGTAAGAGTATTATTTGTTATTATCTCTTCACTAAGTGCTGCAGTCCCAGGGATTTTGATTTACATCATATTGTGGATCGTTATGCCAAAAGCAAATAGCCAGTCCTACCAGTAGTCAGCGGTGATAAATGAAGTATTAAATTTAAAATAATTTGTAAAGCTTAAATACATAATAATAAAAACAGTTTCTAGAAATAGTAGCTTATAAAAAACAAAAAGCCTGACGCAACAGGATACCGGTATCACACTTTTCCTCCTGCCCGAATGTTTACGCATTTGGGTATTTTTTTTGTTTTGTAGCGTCTGCTGAGGTATGAGCTTATTCTTTTTGGTCAAATATAGACAGCTTTGGCTCTGCATGCGCTAAATCTAGTCAGTATAAATATCTTTGTAAATATAGTTACTATAAATCAAATACTATAAATCAAATACTATAAATATAGTTACTGTATATATGGATAAAATGGCCATTTTTTAGTAAGGTAAGCAAGTTAATAGAGACGTAGCCCAACAAGCTAGCAGAGCTTAACTATTTTTAGTTAAGCTCGCTCTAATCCTACTTATTTCATAGTGATTTTTTTATGACCTCCCAAGATAGTACTTCTAATAATGAAAATTCCCCTAAAGACTCTAAACCTTTGAGCTTTCAAGATTTGATCTTAACCCTACAAAACTATTGGGCATCTAAAGGCTGCGTGGTATTGCAGCCTTATGATATGGAAGTCGGAGCAGGGACGTTTCATACCGCGACTTTTTTGCGCTCGTTAGGGCCTGAGCGCTGGAACGCCGCGTACGTACAGCCTTCACGTCGTCCAACCGATGGACGCTATGGCGATAACCCAAACCGTTTGCAGCATTATTATCAGTTTCAAGTGGTGCTCAAGCCCAATCCGCCCAATATCCAAGAGCTGTATTTGGACTCATTAAAGGCCATCGGTATCGATCCTTTAGTACACGATATTCGCTTTGTTGAAGATAACTGGGAGTCGCCTACTCTTGGTGCGTGGGGTTTAGGTTGGGAGATTTGGCTCAACGGTATGGAAGTCACTCAGTTTACCTACTTCCAGCAAGTTGGCGGTATCGAGTGCTTCCCAGTCACCGGCGAGATTACCTACGGGCTTGAGCGCCTAGCGATGTATGTGCAAGGCGTCGATAGCGTCTATGATTTGGTTTGGGCAGATGGTGAGTTTGGCCGCGTGACTTATGGCGATGTGTTTCATCAAAATGAGGTGGAGCAGTCGACTTATAACTTTGAGCATGCTGATGTGCCGAAGATGGGCGAGCTGTTTGATTTTTATGAAGCGCAAGCGGACAAACTGGTGGCTGCAGGCTTGCCATTGCCTGCTTATGAGATGGTGCTAAAAGCTTCGCATGCTTTTAACTTACTCGATGCACGCGGCGCGATTTCGGTCACTGAGCGTCAGCGCTTTATTTTGCGCGTACGTACGCTGGCGCGCAAGGTCGCTTTTGGTTATGTCGAAGCACGCGCTAAGTTAGGTTTCCCATTAGCAGACGCGGAGCACCGTCAAGCCGCTATTGATAAGTATTTGCCAAAAGAAGACATGGCAGTGGCTACTGAAAACTCTGCTGAAAATCAGCCTACCAGTACTAATAACAATGACAGTACTAATACTGACGCTAATAAATAGGAGCATCCCATGAGTACCATCTTATTTGAACTGGGGTGTGAAGAGCTGCCTCCCAAGAGCCTAAAACCGCTTCGCGATGCGCTGCAAGCTAGCGTTACTGAGCAACTAGATGAGGCTGATATTGGCTTCGATAGTATTAAAGCCTTCGCCGCACCGCGCCGTTTGGCGATTCAGATTCAAGGTATTAGCGATAAGCAGCCCGATCGCACCGAGCAAAAACGCGGCCCTGCAATAAAAGCGGCCTATGATAGCGAAGGCAATCCCACTCGTGCAGCTATGGGCTTTGCCAAAGGCTTAGGCATAGAGGCCAGCGAGCTGACGACTATCAATACTGATAAAGGCGATTACGTCGGCTATGAGCAAACCATTCACGGTCAAGCGACGACTGAGTTGTTACCTGATATTTTTCAAACGGCGCTCGATAATCTGCCGATTGCTAAACGTATGCGCTCCGGTAGCGGCCGAGAAGAGTTCGTGCGTCCGGTGCAGTGGGTGGTCTTGATGCAAGACGATCAAGTCATCGATGCGACCATTCAAGGCCATCAGACTGGCGCAAAAACCCGTGGTCATCGCTTTCATAGCCCTGACTATTATGAGCTAGATCATGCTGATAACTATGAGTCGCTGCTTGAGCGCTTAAAAGTGATCGCTGATTTTGATAAGCGCCGGATGCTGATCAACAATCAGGTTAAAACTTTAGCCGATCAAGTCAATGCCAATGCTATTGTTCCGGCAGAATTATTAGATGAAGTGACGGCGTTGGTTGATTTGCCAATTGCGCTAAGAGCGAGCTTTGAGCCCAGGTTTTTGCAAGTGCCGCAAGAAGCGCTTATCTCGACCATGCAAGCGGATCAGAAATATTTTTGTCTGACCGACAAAAATGGCAAGCTGCAACCGTACTTTATCTTTATCACTAACATCGAGTCCAAAGATCCCAATCAAATCATCGAAGGTAACGAGAAAGTCGTACGTCCGCGCTTAGCCGATGCAGAATTTTTCTTTTTGCAAGATCAAAAGCAGCCCTTATTTGCGATGACTGAGAGCCTGAAGACGCGCGTGTTCCAAGATCAGCTTGGGACGATTTGGGAGAAGTCTGAGCGTATTGCCAAGCTTGCTGGCTTTATCGCTGGGCTCATGCAAGAGCAAGGACAGAGTATTGACCTTGATGAGACGGTACGCGCAGCCATACTAGCCAAAGCCGATTTGGCAAGCTCTTTAGTCGGGGAATTTCCAGAATTGCAGGGTATCGCCGGGACTTATTATGCGCGTCTAAATGACGAGCCGGAGGCGGTCGCCGCTAGTATCGAGGAGCAGTACTTACCTAAGTTTAGTGGTGACGTATTACCAAAAACGCCGATCGGTATTTGCTTAGCTTTGGCAGATCGTTTGGATACGCTAGTTGGTATTTTTGCGATCGATCAAGCGCCAACAGGCTCAAAAGATCCGTTT
The DNA here is from genome assembly GCF_052259045.1 of Psychrobacter sp. 1Y11. NCBI lineage: Bacteria > Pseudomonadati > Pseudomonadota > Gammaproteobacteria > Moraxellales > Moraxellaceae > Psychrobacter > Psychrobacter sp. 1Y11. Next base: position 164,651 of record NZ_JBQQER010000003.1, on the reverse strand, counting down.
AGTTTACGCCGTTCGGCTATCGGTATTTTACGGATTTTAATCGAAAAGCAGCTACCTATTAATTTAGTGGCATTGGTTGAGCAAGCGATTAAAAATTATAGCAGCAGCGAGGGTAGTAAGATTGCGAAGATGGGCGATACCTTTACCCAAGTGATGGCGTTTTTAAATTCGCGTTATCGCGCGATGTATACCGAACAAGGCGTCAGCGTCGATACTATCCAGGCGGTACAAGCTATCAATCCGCACATGCCGCTTGATTTTGATCAGCGTATCCGCGCGGTACAGTCTTTTAGTGAATTGCCGCAAGCAGAGCAATTAGCTGATTCTAATAAGCGCGTAGCTAATATCATTGCTAAGTCAGAAGGTGCAGTCGCTGATAATGTCGATGAGTCGCTACTGACTGAAGCCGCTGAGAAAGACTTATACGCTAAAGTGCAGCAAGCGCAGCAGCAAATCGCGCCGCTGTTAGAGCAGGCGAATTATACCCAAGTCTTGCAAACCTTAGCCAGCTTAGATGAACCGCTAACGCAGTTTTTTGATAACGTCATGGTCAATAGTGAGGATGCCGCGCTAAAAGCTAATCGCTTAGCACTATTAAAGCAAGTCCGCGCGCTGTTTTTAACGGTTGCTGATATTAGCGAGCTACAACTCTAAAAGTCATCGTTTTACTTACTAAATCAATATAAACCAAAAACTGGCTTTATTAAGCCAGTTTTTTTGTGAATGATTCCTATGCGAAGCGCGTAACTTACCGTAAAATCTAGAGATGAAGATTTAAGACCCTAATATCCAGAGCGTTGCCCGCTACTCAAAGGAGCCTTGCCGTGTTCGCTGTTATTACCACTATTATTATCATTTGGATCTGTATGTGGCTGTTCTATAAAGTCATGTATCCGCGCCCGCCCAAAAGCATGATGCCGCAAGCAGGCGATATCACCACCCCGCGCACCTGTAACTTCTGTGGCCATAGTCTTGCTGAGTATCGCGGCGTGCTCGAAACTCAGCCTAATACCGAAGCTACGCTAGCTGCAGATGACATGACGGCTGATACGGCTACTAAAAAAAATCAACCGCTATTTTTCTGTAACTACGAACATCAGGCCGACTTTCATGCCGGTAAAGTCTATAAGGCTCACTCCTAGGCGTGCTTTGGTTTAGAGAACCGACTGCGCTTCTTGCAGGATTTTATTTAATAACTGCTCGTTTTGTTTGCTTTGCTGCTGACGCTCAGCTGCTGAGGTTTTATGAGCGTTGATTTGTTCATATAAATTCAAGCAAGACAAGACTAACAGGTTCTCTTGGTTCAGCTTAGGCGCGTCTTTTTTGATAGCAGTGGCAAAGTCATTGATAAACTTTTCAGCCGCTCTTAGCTCTTGCTCTTCATCAGCAGGACAAAAGATAGGGTAGCTGGCACCAGCGATCACGATATCTATCTTTTTGATTTCCTGTTTTTTGCTTTCCGGATTTTTATTCTCTGGTTTTTTGTTTTGCAGCTCTGTGGTTTTGTTGACGGATTTACTATTAGTCATATCATTACTTTTGCTATGGTCAGTTGTTTTAGTCAAGTTATTAGCATTAGCCGATGGGCGTGCCGCTTTGCTTTCAACTACTCGGCTTTGCGTGTTTGCGTCTTGAGGCTGAGTCGTCGGTATATTTGGGCTATTATCAGTTTTTACAGTACTATTCTTATTACTAGTGTCGCCACTTTTACTAATCGTTTCGAGCGCTGATTTTTGCGAGTCAGTACGGTTATCAGTCATAAAAAATCCTACAAAATAAAGGTTTGAAATTGACGTTAAAGCGCTTAGCTATCCATCTGGTCAATACGGGTCAAGCGCTGCAGTACCACTTGAGTACGCTCAGCAGCCAGTTGGTTTTTTTGCTGTAAATCGCTATTTTGTTGCTTGATATCGTCAAGCTGCTGATGCGCTTCTTGGTTTTGCTGCTCTAAGCGCTGATTGATCTGTTCAAGCTCACTATTTTTTTGTTCTAAATCGCTCAGTTGCTGCTGTAGTTTGTCTTGCTCTTCTCCTATCATGTGATGAGCCTCGGCCAGACTTTGATAGCGTTTGTCTAGATCGCTCAGCTGTTTTTTGGCAGTATCGCGCTCATTGGTGCTACTACTGAGCTGGGTTTTTAGAGCGGACAGCTCTTTTGGATCAGGATGGGGCTGTTGTTTTAATTGACTGAGCTCGCGACTGACCAGTTGATGCTGTTTTTTTATATCTAGTATCATTTTTTCTAAATTTTTTAATTGATCATACATAGTCAGTTTTTATCCCTAATAAACGTTATGTGAATGAATTGTCTTTATGCGTTTAATAATGCCATAAGTGACCTCATAATATCTATATCAACAAAGTAATTGCCGCTGATTGTCTAAGCGGGCGTTTTTATGCAAATTTATACTTTGTAGCCATTATTTAACCTTAATTTATTTTGAATCAGGATGTATTTATGAATGATAATATCTCAGGCTGGAACACTTGGTCGGATGCGTTTGCAGATTGGACGGATGTGACTATCAGTGAGATACATGGCTTGATGACCGGCTTGATGACCGCCTGTAACGCGCCTGATGAGGCAGGTTGGGCGGCTATCTTGAGCGAGCTTAGCTTTGAAGCTCTGCCCGAAGAGGCGCTAACTTTATTGACCGAAGAAAGCGAAGACACGGTATTTCAGCTAAAAGATAAAGATGATGCTTACGCTTATACGCCTCTAGTTCCCGATGATGAACATGATTTGTACGAGCGTGTAATAGCGCTGAAACAGTGGGCAAATGGGTTTATGACCGGTTTTGGCATTACTGATTGTAGCCTCAGTTCTGAGGAAAATGAGATGCTCTCTGATTTGGCTAAGATCGGCGCGATTCGTTTGGCAGAAGATGACGAATTTGAGGGCGGTGAGGAATCCTATCTTTATATTTATGAGTTTGCACGTATGGTGCCCGTCAGCTTTGCCACGCGCAAACGTAAATCGGTAAAAGAGTTGGCGATAATTGCTGGCCTGCCGATAGATGCTAAAACCACTAAAGAGCTACAAGCTGAGGGTAAGCTGCCCAAGCCCATGCCACCGGTCATGGATGTTATGAATCAAAACAATCCTTCATAGGCAAAGTGAAGATTTGTTAATATTTTTATCGTTGATAAGATAACTGCAAGGTTTAGCGATAAATGCTGATTAATAAACACAAGGGAAATAATATGATAACGGATGAAGATAAGGTTCATTTACGACGCTGCGTTGAGCTAGCAGCTGAGGCTCTCGAAGCCGGCGATATGCCATTTGGCAGCGTATTAGTCGATGGTGATGGTAAGGTATTACGAGAAGATCGCAACCGTATTAACAGTGTCGATGCCACTTACCATCCGGAGATTGCGGTAGCGCGCTGGGCGGCAAAAAATATGACTGAAGAGGCGCGAGCCAAAGCCACCGTTTATACCTCAGGCGAACACTGTGCGATGTGCTCTGCTGCACATGGGCTAGCGGGGCTAGGCCGCATTGTATATGTCAGTTCCGCTAAGCAATTGGGCGAGTGGATGGCGGAGATGGGCGTAGACTCGCCCCTGTCAATTAATGCGTTAGCTATCTCAGAGGTTGCCCCTGATATCCCTGTCGATGGGCCAGTCGAAGGCTTAGATCAAGAGGTCAAAGAATTGCAGCGCCATGCTCAGCAAAGAGGGGAATAGTGGCTGCTACTATAGTCAGCTGAAAATAAAATTGTCATGGCTTTATGGAACGCGCTACTGGTATAAATTTTACTTGCGTGTTGTGTTGTTGCAGCCAGAGGCTGCGCAAAATTCATTCCAGTATCGCTATGGCACTTTTAAAGTATATCAACTATATTATTTCTAAAATCGCTTTTATAAGATAAGGATATCCCATGTCTACCCAGACAGTTACTCATAGTAACGATCAAATAGATGCTACTCATTATCCTAAGCAAAGTATCGATTGGCTGACGCGCCTGATTGGCTTTGATACGGTCAGTCGCCATTCAAACTTAGCATTGATTGAAGACGTACAAAGCTACTGTGAGCAGTTGGGTTTGAATGTCAAACTAACTTTTAATGACGAAAAAAACAAAGCCAATCTATTTGTCACTGTGCCAGCGGGTCGTAATGCTGAGCAGATAAATGGCGGCTTAGTATTGTCAGGGCATACTGATGTGGTGCCTGTTGATGGTCAAGACTGGAGCTCTGATCCGTTTAAAGCTGAGATTCGCGGTGATAAGCTCTATGGGCGCGGGTCTTGTGACATGAAAGGCTTTATTGCTTGTGCGTTAACTATCCTACCCACAGCGGTACAACTATCTAATAGCGGTCAATTGCGTCGCCCGCTACATTTGGCACTATCGTTTGATGAGGAAGTCGGCTGTTTAGGAGCCCCTTTGATATTGGCCGATCTAAAAGCATGCGATATCACTCCTGATTACTGCATCGTCGGTGAGCCCACGAATATGACAATGGTCGTCGCGCATAAGGGCATTGCGGTCTATCGTTGTCGCGTCCATGGCAAATCTGCGCATTCATCCTTGACCCATAAAGGCGTCAACGCCATTAGCTATGCTAGTCGCTTGATCGGTTATGTCGATAGCTTAGCGGATGAATTCACCAGCCGTAAAGATAACGATGAGATGTTTGATGTGCCGTATTCGACCTTATCAGTCGGTACCATACAAGGCGGCACTGCGACTAACATCGTGCCGAACCTATGCGAATTTACTTTTGATTATCGTAACTTGCCGCATATGACTCAAGACGATATGTTAGCGCCTATCAAAGCTAAAATCGCTGAATTAACTGCTCAGATGCAGCAGCGCGCTCCTGAGACGGGTATTGAGCTTTTACAAGAAGAGGGTGTACCGGCAATGACCGATAATACCAATGATGAGCTACAACAGCTCATCGCCGCGCTCACGGGCGATCATGAGCGTCACAAAGTCGCTTATGCTACCGAAGGCGGTCAATTTACCAATAGCGGTATTCCAACGATCATCTGCGGCCCGGGTAGTATCGAGCAGGCGCATAAAGCTGATGAATTTGTGGCGCTGAGCGAGATTGAGCGCTGTGATGGTTTTTTGCAGAAATTGTTAGACAGTTGTACGGTTAACTAGCTGTTTAATGATAAGACAATTGTAGCTTACGTTCATAAGTTGGAAGCGTTTAGAGTATAATCATGATTAATAAAACACCGTCTTAATGGCGGTGTTTATTTTTTGGTTTATCGCTCATAAGCTGAATTTTAATAAATAGAGTTGCAAATAGTAGGGGTTGTTGATGTCTTGGCATCTATTTACGATATTCTTTGTCAGTACCTTTTTTATCTCCGCCACCCCAGGGCCTAATATGTTGTTAGCCTTTCAGTACGGGCTAAATTATGGTGTAAGGCGTACGCTGTGGACGCTGGCTGGATTAAGTCTTGGCTTATTTATCTTATTGCTCTCAACCTTGCTTGGACTGGATGTGATTAGTCGTCAACAGCCTTGGTTATTAGAAGTTATCAAAACCGTCGGGGCAATATATCTCATTTATTTAGGTGTCCTTTCATGGCGCGATACGGGTCATAGCAGCTTGATGGCAGAAGCCAGTGCAGTGAGTGAGGAAGTCGCTAAACTTGATTATTTTGAAACATCTGACAGCTCATATAACGTACAGCAACCAAAACCGCGTAGCTTATCTAGTGCAGCGGTCAAGGTCATTCCTAGCAATTCAAAGCTATTTCGTACCGGCATTTGGGTTTCGTTATCTAATCCCAAAGCGATTCTGTTTTTTGCCGCCTTCTTTCCGAAGTTTATCAATTTTAGCGCGCCGCTTTGGCCGCAGTATATAATGCTGACTTTTGGCTTGTTCTTAAGCGAAACCATTTGGCAGATTATCTATACGCTTGGTGGGAAGCAGTTGGCTGGCTGGCTCGATGTTAGCGATCGTTTGGCTTGGCTAAATCGTGCTTGCGGCGTGATATTTATGTTGATTGCCGCCGCTTTATTGGCTGAGGTGGCTAGTCATTTTATAAGTTAAATAACACTATTATTTACTCATTAGAATACTGACTGATAGTCACTTACAAAAAAGCCGCTCGCTAATGATAGCAAACGGCTTTTCTTGTTTTACATTATTGGGTATGCCTTGCTTAGAAAGCACCCTACGACTGAAGTGCAATCAATCTAAGCTAACACTTCGATTAGCTCACCTTTAACCATATGCGGGCTGACAAAATCAGTCACTTTTACGCTGACGATTTTACCCAGTAGCTCATCCATTTTATCGACATCGTATTTGAACATCACCGTACGCGTATTGTCCGCGGTACCAATTAAGCAATCAGGATGGCGATTGGCGACTTGTTCAACTAATACGCGAGTGGTAGTGCCGACCATCTCATGCGACTTAGCTAGCGTGGAGTCGATAATGACCTTTTGGAATTCAGCCAAGCGTTCCTTTTTAGTTTTGAAGCTGACATCATCTGGCAGCTCTGCCGCTGGCGTGCCAGGACGCTTAGAATAAATAAAGCTGTACGAATGATCAAAGTTTAATTCTTTAGCAAGATTGAGCGTATCCTGAAAGTCCTGATCCGTCTCGCCAGGGAAGCCGATAATAAAGTCACTTGATAGATGAATATCAGGGCGAATGGCTTTAAGCTTATTGATCTGATCAATATAAACATCGATAGTATGGTTACGCTTCATCGCAGCTAAGATAGCATTTGAGCCACTTTGAACGGGCAAGTGCAAGTGCGAGACCAACTCAGGCAACTGCGCGTAAGCATCAATGATATCATCGGTGAACTCTAGCGGATGGCTGGTGGTATAACGAATACGCTCAACGCCATCGATGTGTGAGACATAATGTAACAGTTCAGCGAAACGGCAAATGCTGCCATCGTCTTTTTCGCCGCGATAGCCATTGACGTTTTGGCCTAGTAGGTTTATTTCACGAATGCCTTGCTCAGCTAAGCTGTCGATTTCTGCTAGTACATCATCTAATGGACGCGATAACTCTTCACCGCGGGTATATGGCACCACGCAAAATGAGCAATATTTTGAGCAGCCTTCCATGATAGAGACAAAGGCCTTATAGCCTTCGACTTTTGGCTCAGGCAAGAAGTCAAATTTCTCAATGCTAGGAAAAGAGATGTCGATAGTACCGATGCGGTTTTTGGGCGCGATATTACGCTGCTCATTTGACTGATCATACAGCTCTGGCAGACGGTGCAAGGTCTGCGGACCAAAGACCATATCGACATAAGGCGCACGTTTTTGGATATTATCGCCTTCTTGTGAGGCCACGCAGCCGCCAACGCCAATGACTAAGTCAGGACGTTTTTCTTTGAGTTTACGCCAACGGCCCAGCTCTGAAAATACTTTTTCTTGCGCTTTTTCGCGGATAGAGCAGGTATTCATCAGGAGCACATCAGCCTCATCGATATCATGAGTGACTTGCATACCGTGCGAATCGCCGAGCACGTCGAGCATTTTGTCAGAGTCATAGACATTCATCTGACAGCCTTGGGTGGTGACAAAGACTTTTTTGACAGGAGCGGCTGCAGAATGGGACTCTTCAAGCGCTGTTGCTGCCTGCGCAGCAAGGGTCGTTTCAGCAGTAGAGCTCGTATCGGTAGTATCGATACGCGGGTCAAATACAGTAACACTCATAACAAGAAGTCCATGGTTAAACAGATTGGCGGGGCTAAGCGCTGAAGACTAAACGCTGCAGACCAAGCACTGAAGATAAGTCGCGTATTTTATCATAATCAGTCTGTAAAGTGAAAAGTAAGCATCAGCGAATGTCATTCATCTGCTAAATTATTTATAATAGTATCAATTGCTTATCATTCGCTCATTAATGACTTACCATTGTTTAAGCGCTCAAGGCTAAAGCAGTGGTGCTAGCTTGCAACTGTATCCTATTAATACGAGCTATCAAAAGGCGAGCAATATCATTTTGTTGTTACTGGGCACTGTCCTAATTATGGATAAATGGTAAAGCTATTGGTTGAAAGTTAAGCAAATATAGTATGATAAGTTGTCTTATCGCAGCGGTATGCACCAAATCGCTATGCACATGCCAGTAATTCACCTGCTACTAACTTACCTGACACTGAAGAATATAAAGAGAATCCGTATGACAAAATTGCGCGTTGCTCATAACAGCAAAGATAAAACGACTACCGAGCACACTCTAAGTCTACAAACATTAAAGAGCGTCAAAAATAGCAAGCTGCGAGTGAGTGCATTGAGCTTAGCGACCGCTATGGGGGCGCTTGGATTATCACAAGTGGCTTGTGCTGAGCTGACTTGGGGTGATGGCGAGAGCTTTGAGCAAGAAGGCAGCTACTATTCAGGCAATAGCTATCAGCAGGGCAGTAGCGGCGTGGACTATTTTAATGCCGCCGCTCAAGCGGAAAATAGAGGCGATATCAGCGGCTTGTTCAACTATGAGCAGCTGATGAGTGGTAGCCTGTTTGCCATGTATCCGACTTATTGGCGAATGAATTTGGATCTTAATTCGCAAAGTTCAGCGGCCGTCTCGCAGTTCGTCCGCCAATACCCAGGTACCGTTATGGCCGAAAAGCTCGTCGCTGATTTTGCAGAGACCAAAGCAGGCGCTAATGATTATGCCTCAGTGCGTCAAGTGGCGAACCTGATTACCAATGCTGATAGATCTGAGCGCTGTGCGATTGCCCTTGGGTTCAATAATGGCGGCGATACTATGCGCGCCTTGGCAGAGAAGTCTGAAGTTTGGTTAACCACCAAAAAACAGCCTGCCTTGTGCGAGCAGTTGGCAATGGAGATGAATAACAACGCGCTTATTAGCAATAGTGACCGAGTCTCAAGACTAAAACGTATGCTGCGTGTCGGCAAGACAGGCGATATTATGGCGCTATCTTCACGCTTGGGGACGCCTATTCCTTATTCAGCACTGAGCGAGATTCAGCTCAATCCTTCCTCGTTTCTTAGCCGATTCACTAGAGAGCCCAACAGTCAAACCAACCAATACCTCTATCTGTACGCGATGGGTCGCCTCGCGGATAAATCCTATCGCGAAGCCGCGCTACAGTTAGACTTCGATATCAAGCAGGACAATCAGCGTAGCGCCCGTTTATTAGATGATGACACGCGTCGCTATGCTTATCGTATTATTGGCGTCAAAAGGATGAATTATAATACCGATGATGGCTTTAATAGTGAGGCAGTAGACTGGTTCCGTAACAGCCTAGACGATGATTTTAATTTTGAAGAAGCCGAAGATTATGCGATGGCTGCTATCCGCTTTAGTCGTTGGGATGATGTCGCTGAAGCCATCTCTAAGATGGATAGCGAGACCCAAAGATCAGATCAATGGCAATACTGGCTGGCGCGCGCTTACGAGCAATCGAGCGATGCTAATAAGCGTACTACCGCCAAAAGAATGTATCAGCAGCTAGCAAAAAGTAATGACTACTATGGTCTAATGGCCAAAGACAAAATCGGTCAACGCTTCGATGCCAGCCGTTTAGGCGGCAATAACTTACCTAACATTAGCAGCGCCGATCGCGCTCGTGTGATGCAAGAGCCAAACTTTGCGCGTGCCTTTGCTCTTTATAACTCAGATGCCAATCGCTCGTTTGCCAACCGCGAATGGAACTGGGCGGTCAAGCAAGCTCGTGATAAGCGTGATGATAATCTGATCATTGCCGCCGCGCGGGTAGCGCATGATATGGGCTGGCTCGATCGCGCGATTTATGCGGTGGATAATACCGATAGAGTGGACAACTTAGCGCTATCGCATCCGATGCCGCACCAAAGCGCAGTGGTACGTTATAGCCGCGAGGCGGGCATTGATCCGGCATGGGCTTATGGCATTATGCGTCAAGAGAGCCGCTTTGTGACCTCGGCACGCTCGAACGTTGGCGCTAGTGGCCTGATGCAAGTCATGCCTGATACGGCTAAGTACATCGCACGCAATCTAGGCGAGAGCTATAGTGCCAGCCGCGCCAATAGCGGCGATACTAATATTCGTTATGGTACTTGGTATATGGGTGATATCTTGGGTAAGCTCAATTATCAGCCTGTCCTTGCAACCGCTGGTTATAATGCCGGCCCTAACAATGCCAAACGCTGGCAGCCGGTCTATGGCTCGCTCGCTGCCGATCAATATGTGGAGTCTATTGCTTATCCTGAAACTCGCAATTACGTCAAGCACGTGATGGAAAATGCGACTATTTATGGTAGTTTGTTAGGCCGTTCGCAAGCGATTACTGACCGTATGGGAGTAGTACCAGCTGCTTTTTAGCAGGTTCATTGCTTAAGAATAGCGTTTGATGTGATTAGTAGCGCAGTTTTATAGCAAAAGCCATCAACATAATAATGTTGATGGCTTTTTTATAACCTTCATAAAAGACAAAGGTGTAGATGAGACTTTCACTAGTCGCTACATTGTTTTCTATATCATTGACTAGAAGTTTGTTATGCTAACTTACGTTTTTGCTATAGATTAAACAAAGTGTTTTGTTAGTATTAGACTAATCTGTCTAAATGTTATAGATTGCTAGCTTTTTATTTAGTTAGCGTCCAAAATTGGAATAATAAATACTTGTTTTTTAATGCTTGCTCCTACTGTTTGATAACTGTTGAATATCCTTTTGACTATGATAAATAAATATTTAAATTTTACAAAGTATCAAGCAAACGGCCGTCAATCGTCTGTTTGGTTCCGAATGTCTGCTACCTCAGCTGAGCCACAGTCCATAAAGCTAATAAAACTGACAAAATCCTCACAACACCCTAAGCTAAACCCTTCTTTACGGCATAAGCAGGCTTTACAACAGTCATCTACTATTCCTTTTAGTAATCGACAAGACCTGCAAAAACTGTCAGAGGTTTATTTATCTAAAGTTGCAAAGCTAGCAGGGCTAATACTATTACCTAGCGTCTTTATAGCGCCTGCACAAGCGGCAAGCGCAGTCAAAAATGGTCAGCGTGTACTTATGGTTGAGATGACCCCTGCGCTATGTAGTCTACAGCCCACGCGTGCGCGTATGCGTCAATGTTTAGAAGGCTATTCTTTTACTATATCCGGCCTAGATTTAGGCTATGGTGAGCGCTGCGGCCGTGGTAGTGAGCCGCGTCTGACCCCGCTGCAGCTTAAAGTCGTCAACCGTATTATGCCGGATACGACGGTGCGCAGCCAAGTGTGGCATCGCTATGGTACTTGTAGCCCACTAAGCGCTAATAGTTATTTTCGTCAAATTATCAACTATGCTGGAGACCTAAAGCTACCCAGCGAGCTGACAACGGGTAACAGCTATACAGTGTCGAAATCGAGCTTTCTCAAGCAGATGACGAGCCTCAATCGGGGTATGAGTTCGTCTGACATCGATCTGATATGCCAAGCGGGTAGTCGCCGCCAATCCATTTTGACCGATATTAATATCTGCTATGAAGGCAATAATTTTGCCAGTTGTAGCAATGTTGTCGATAGTTGCGGCAAAAAGTTCATCATCTCCGGCGGTCAATAATAAATCGCGTAAACAAGCAGATAAAAAAGTCCGCTAAGTGTGCCCGATAAATATAAAAAGACTAATGTAATGGACAGCAAGATTATCATTAAAAAGTTCTTAGCTATAAGGTTAAAAGCTTTTTCTAATATTGTTTTATAGCGTGTTTTGAATGAGTGGTTAACTTCTTTTTTAGAGTTTTTATCCTGACTCATTTTGTACTCTATTCATTTTAAATTGATTTTTAGGGGGCACAGAGAGTTATCGTTTATTTATTCACTGCTATCAATATTCACTCTAGTTGATAATACTACAGTAGAATTAGCATAAAATGTAACAATATAGCCCGCAAAACTTCAGCTTGCCTGCTATTGTTCCTAGACGGTTCCCTAAACTAGGTGCTACACTAGCTCTCGTTTTATGCGCCTTTTGCATAAAAGCCGTGTTTAATTCGAACCATTATGACTGAAAAAGCGACTACTTAATAAAGATATTGTCGAACAAGATACTGTCTAATAATCAATTGGAGAATACTCTATGAAACAGCCTGTACGTATTGCCGTCACTGGCGCTGCTGGTAATATCAGCTATGCTATGCTATTCCGTATTGCTTCTGGTGAGATGCTAGGTAAAGATCAGCCCGTTATTTTGAATTTACTTGAAATCACTCCAGCACTTGACGCCCTAAAGGGTGTGGTTATGGAGCTACAAGACTGTGCTTTTCCGTTATTAGTAGATATCGTGCAAACTGATGATGCCAAAGTTGCTTTTAAAGATGTGAGTTATGCATTATTAGTAGGTTCGCGTCCACGTGGCCCAGGCATGGAGCGTAAAGACCTATTAGAAGCTAACGCTGCTATTTTCTCAGCCCAAGGTAAAGCGTTAAATGACGTCGCTAACCGTGATGTCAAAGTTTTAGTCGTTGGTAACCCTGCCAATACTAATGCCGTTATCGCTCAGCGTAATGCACCAGATCTAGATCCACGTAACTTCACAGCGATGACTCGCTTAGATCACAACCGCGCTATTGCACAGTTGGCTGAACAGACTGACAGCACTGTTAATGATGTGAAGAAGATGATCATCTGGGGCAACCATTCCTCGACTCAGTATCCAGATCTAACTGCTTGTACCGTCAACGGTAAGCCTGCTTTAGATTTAGTCGAGCGCGACTGGTATGAAAATACTTATATTCCAGAAGTACAAAAACGCGGCGCGGCAATTATTAAAGCGCGCGGTGCTTCTTCAGCTGCTTCAGCTGCTAATGCCGCGATTGACCATATCCGTACATGGGTAATGGGCACGGATGGCGACGATTGGGTCTCTATGGCGGTCTACTCTAACGGCGAATACGGCATTGCAAAAGGTTTGATCTACTCGTTCCCTTGCACTTGCAGTAATGGCGACTGGTCTATCGTTGAAAATGTTGATGTCTCGTCAGACTTTTCAAAAGAGAAAATGGCCGCCACTGAGCAAGAGCTTAGTGAAGAGCGTGACGCGGTATCTCACTTGCTGCCATAAGCGCTATTGGTGTAAGTTCTGATTAAAAATACAAAAGCCTTGCTTATCGAGCAGGGCTTTTTTATGCTTGATTCGTTAACACAACTGGTAAGCTTAGATAAACATTGACTAACAGCTTTTATAAGTGGGCTTGCTACAATGAAGACGTTCGCTAAAAAGTACTAAAATAGCACTACAAAGAAGTCATATAATAAAATAACCCTGTTAAAGCTCGTATTAACATTAAGGAGAAGTACTATGTTAGGTGAAGTCGATTACAATATGAATGAATTATTCGCTCAGTTAGGGCTAGAGAATTCAGATGAGGCCATTGATAAATTCATTGCGGATAATCAGTTAGGAAAGGATGAAGAGCTAAAAAAAGCAGATGTTTGGACGGATAGTCAGCGTATGTTTTTGGAAGAAGAATGGAAAAAAGATGCCGCTTGGGTAGAGGTTATTGATGATTTAAATGTCCGCATGCATCCTGATGCTTAGTAGTTAGAACTTAATAAGTCATCCATCGAAAAAGCCACTTTAACGATTGTTAAAGTGGCTTTTTAGTTGACAGTTGAAACTCGATAATCTTTCTTAGCCTAGCTGCTGCTCTCGCCAAGCTAGCAAATCAGTTACGTCTTGGTGAATACCTTTTTTTAGAGCCTCTAAACCTTCATAGTTACGCTCGCCGTGCAAGTAGTGCAAAAAGCGTACTTGCAAGGTCTTATCGTATAGATCAGCTTTAAAGTTTGGGAAATGGACCTCTAAGCGCCACTCTTGCTCTTTGGTCACTGAAGGTCGTGTACCAATATTTGCGGTACCAAATAGACTATGCTCTCGTAGTCCTGCTACGCCCGTTTGCCCTTCTTCTGCAAGAGCGCTCAGACCATCCACTACAACATGACCTTGTTCATCGAGGCGGACCACATCGACTGCAAAGATACCATGTAAAGCAGGCTTTATTCGAGCAAGCTCAATATTGGCAGTTGGAAAATCCATAGTCCGGCCGATTTTATCACCGCCAACCACCTGCCCCATAATCGTATAGTCGCGGCCTAACAAGCAATTGGCTGCATCAAGCTCACCGGTTAATAGTAAGTCGCGTACGCGGGTTGAGCTGATGCGATCATCTTGCTGCTCTTCATCAGTGACAGTTTGAAGATCGGTCACTTTCAAGCCATAATTCTGCAAAAACTGACTGTCGCCGGTGCGATCGTGACCAAAGCGGAAATCATCGCCTAAAACTAGCGCTTGTACGTTTAGGCGCAGTGCTAACAGATCGGCGAAAGCAGTGGCTGACAGCGCTCGAAAATCACTATCGAAGCCGGCTACAATTAATGTATCTACTCCAAACTCCGCTAGCAGTGCTTGCTTTTCTGCTAAAGTCGTCAGGCGAGCAGGAGCTTTTTTCGGGGCAAAAAACTCTCGCGGCTGCGGCTCAAAGATCATCACCGCTGCGCTAAGCTTTTGCTCATCAGCCAATGTACGCACTTTTGCGAGCATCGCTTGATGGCCCAAGTGCACCCCGTCAAAATTGCCAATAGTCAGTACACAAGGCGCTAAGTCATTAGCGTTAGTCTCTTTATTAACAATATAAGGCGGCGCGATCAGTTGTTCTAAATAATAGGTATTCATAATTTACAGCTATGATAGGAGCGGTTAAATAAAAGACACACATAATGAATCTACGAGCATAAAGGGCTTCAAGGATTGCCATTATAAAGTAAAATAGTCGAACTCACACTGCAAACTATAGACCACGAACTATCTCAAGGAGAGCTATGTTACAGAATGCCATCAGTCATCATGCGCAGACGACCGCGGCCTTATTAAACCCAGTCCCATTAGATGATAAATTTGTTGTGCAACGTGCAAGTATCGATGATCTAACGGCAATATTGGATATCTATAATCAAAGTATCGCCGGTAAGCAAGCGACTGCTCAATTAGCACCCGTCACTAGCGCTGAGCGCACCAGTTGGTTCGATGAGCACCTAAATAATTCAAAACGGCCCATTTATGTGGTAACCACGAGATCAGCGATATCAGTTGACTCGCCAGCTGTTATCGTCGCTTGGGGCAGTTTTAGCGATTTATACGCGCGTACGGCCTACCATATCAGTAGTGAGGTCAGTATTTATTTGCATCGTGATTATCACGGACAAGGCTTAGGTCGCCTGTTAATCCAATGGATGCTGAGTCAAGCGCCAAGTCTGGGTATCCACAATATCGTGGCGCTTATCTTCGCTCATAACACCCCAAGCTTAAAGTTGTTTCGCAAGCTTGGCTTTGAGCAATGGGGCTATATGCCGCAAGTTTGTGATATGCAAGGTTTTATCGCCGACGTAGTAATGCTTGGCATAACGAACCAAACTACCAGATCTCCAAACCTTTAAAGGTTTATCGGTAAGCTAGTATCAGTATATATAGTTTTGACTTATCTGTTAGTTCTCTAGCCCAAAATCTTCCACTGACCATTGACTTTGCGTAGCTGATAAGTCAAAGGAGCCGGCTCGCTTTGACCTTTGAGTCGCAGCTCTCCTGTGATAGTCGCTTTCGTTTTATCGACACTATATTGAGTATTGGTTATCGTCACGCTCTCGACCGTTTGCTGAAACGCGCTTTGAGTGTTGGCAAGCTCTTGCTCAAAGTTTGCCATATCGACTTGATAGTAGCCGACCGCATCTTCGACATCGCCATAATATAGCGTGTTAAGCGCTTGCTTGACCGTATCTTCTGGAGTATTTGGCTCAGTAGGGTTCGTGACTAAGCTTGGCTGATCAGGGGGAGTGGTCACCGGATTAATGGTGCTACTAGGCATGCTAGTCTCGTCCGCTACTTGGTCAGCGCTAACTTGCTCGCTATCATCGGCAATCACACCGTCAGTATTAGCTGCTACGGCTTCTTCCACCGGACCATTGGTATTGGCAACGACTGTCTGTTCGCTGTTATCTGCAGTTGCTTCCACATCGGTGTTGTCATTATTACTACAGCCAGTAAGCAATAAACTGGCTGTCAATAAACCAGTCGCCAATAATAGTGGCTTTGATACTAGAGTGGTTGTCATGGTAGACCTCAACATTGGTGAATATAGGACTTTGGTAAATGAATCATTATGACGATTCTGCCTAGTATTGACAATCGGTACTTATATCGCTGCTGCGCCTCAAGTTAGCCATGCTTGAGCTGACGCGGACGAAACCCTGTCACTAGTAGTACAACGCCATAGACTGCTGCCCCAATCGCGCACATAATCAACAAAGCCACAATGCGTCGCCACTGCGCAGAATCGGTTGGGAAATAGGGCAGCATCACGTAGAGCGCTGCCACCATAGCGCCAGTAGCGATGATAAACTGCGCAAACAGTTTTTTCCAATGACTATCAAAACGGAAAATACCGCGCTTATGTAAGAAGTAGTACAGCAAGCCGGCGTTGACGAAAGCGGCTCCCGTCGTTGCTAGGGCTAGGCCGCCGTGCAGAGGGATCTCAAGGAAGTAAAAAATACCAATAAACAGCACGCTAAATATCATATTGGCAAAGACCGAGACAATACCAATCTTGACCGGGGTTTTGACATCTTGGCGCGCAAAAAAGGCAGGCGCAAATATTTTGATCAGCATAAACCCTAAGATGCCGCCGGCCATACTTCGTAGCGCTAGACCGCTCATTTCAGCATCGCGCAGCAAGAACTCACCGCGTAAAAATAGTGCTTGCATCATCACATCAGAGAGGATAAATAGCGCGGCGGCCGCTGGTAAGCCCACTACAATAATGAGACGCGCCGCCCAGTCTATGGTTTTTTTGAAAGTGACATCGTCTTTTTTGGCCTCGCTGGCGGAGAGACTGGGCAAAATCACCGTACCAATCGCCACCCCAATCAGTCCTAATGGCAGCTCGCTCATACGTTCAGCAGCGTACAACCAAGAGACGGAGCCGCCGATCATTAACGAAGCAAAAATGGTATTGAGCAATAAGTTAATCTGGGTAACCGATACCCCAAAGATAGCGGGTAGCATCAGCTTTAAAATACGTTTAACACCTTCATGCTGAAAATCAACTTTAGGCGCGACCAGCAGCTTTTGTTGCCATAGCTGCGGCAGCTGAATCAAAAACTGCAACAGTCCAGCGATAGCCACCGCATAGCCTAATGCCATAATCGGCGTATCAAACATGGGCGCAAATATTAGTGCCGCGCCAATCATACAAAGGTTCAATAATACAGGCGCAAAGGCGGGAGCGGCGAAGCGTCCATAACTTTGGAGAATACCACTAGCAAAAGCGGTCATCGAGATAAACAGCAAATAAGGAAAGGTCAGACGTAGTAAGTCCGCAGTAACCGCAAACTTATCGGGCTGATCGGCAAATCCTGGCGCGAATAAGGTCACCACCCAAGGCGCTAATAAAATGACCACTACCGTCAGCATCGACAAGATCAGTAGTAAGGCGCCAGAAGTACGACTGACCAACAGTTGTACTTGTTGCAGGTTATACTTCTCTTTATATTCAGATAGTACGGGGACAAAAGCTTGGCTAAAAGCGCCCTCAGCAAATAGACGCCGCAGAAAATTTGGGATTTTAAATGCGACCAAAAACGCATCCATCAAGCCGCCAGCACCAAACACACCTAGCAGCACGATGTCACGTACTAAACCCAAAACACGTGATAGCATAGTCATACTGCTGACGACCATCGTGGAGCGGAACAAGCGACTTTTTGCCATGAGAACCTATTTGCTAGTTTGCTGATGAAGGTAAGGTTAAAAATTGACGGATTATAGCATTTTCAGACGCTTGATAAAGGGATTGACTGTGAAATCTAGTCTATTATTAAAGGGTTATTACTTATCGATTTTTTTGGCTACCATCGAGCGTAGTCGTGCCCAGTCAAAATAGTCACCCGGATCGGTTTTACGGCCTGGGGCAATATCGCTATGACCGGTCAGATGCCGGCGGGTCTTCGGATAAGCCTTATACAGTGCCACAATAACTTCACTTAACATCTGGTACTGAGTATCGGTAAAAGCGCTAAAGTCTGAGCCTTCAAGCTCAATGCCGATGCTATAGTCGTTACACTCAGGACGCCCCAAGTAGCTCGACCTACCAGCGTGCCAAGCGCGCTTCTCGAAATTAACGAACTGGGTGATAGCTCCATCGCGCTCTATAAATAGATGCGCCGATACTTCAGCGCCTTTGATGGTTTGAAAATAAGGATGGGCGTCCCAGTCCAGCTGATTGGTAAATAGCGCTTTGACATAGTGGAGACCGCTGATATCCGTCTGACCAAACGCATCGGGCGGCAAGCTAATATTGTGGATAACAATTGTATCAATATAAGCTGTATCTATATCTGCATTGGTATCTGAGTGGCTATCGTTACTATTAAGCTTATCGGGACGCTTATTTTGATTAGGGGAGTATAGCCAAGTGGCAGAAGATAATTGACCGCTGGAGATAGTCATCGGCGTGGTGGACATAGTAGTCTCTGCTATAATAAGAATAGGGTATAAAAATTATTGATAAAGTCAGCGCTTAAAGCCAGTTGATTATAAAAAATTATGCTTAATAGTCAATTTAAGATGACATATCATACACGCTAGCCAAACCAAAGATAAGCGAGTGCTTATTATTAGTCATCATTTATCACGGGCTAGTACAAAAAGCTAATGCAGCATAATACGAGAGACTATTTCATGTCTATAAATCCTAACCTCAAGGCTGTGGCTGAGAGTTCAAAATATCTTACCAAGCCCGCCCGCCTGCCACTAGCCGTTGTTGGGTTGTTATTGAGCGCGCAAGTCTCTGCTTTTTTGCCGACGCCATCGTCAGTGGTCGAGGATGAGCCACTATTAGCTAATACGGCGATTAAGGATAAAATGATTGCTGCGGATGCAATAGCGCCTACACCTATATCAAGCGAATCTTTAGTAGTGGCGTCCGCTCGCAATCCTAGCGCTACTCTTAGCTTGGCAACTAAAGCGAGCAGTGCTACTACCCTAATTGCCGATGCGCAAAATAATAGCGCAAATCTAGCAGCAGAGCAGCTATTAGCAACTTGGCGCCAGCAAGCAGCGACGCAAAACCTTGCTCAGCATAAAACTTGGCGCCGATTGTTATATTTTTTAGACGATAAAAAAGGACTGTTTGGTAAGGCTAAAAACCAAAGCACTATTGATGATCCCTCGTTTTTTTTAACGTCAAATGGCCACAAGGACTCAGCTGCTGAGCTCGATGCTACGCTTGCCGCCTTAGCGAAGCAAATCACGACACCAAACCAAGCCGCCGCTGCGACCAATGATTCGGTTATATGCCGTTTTCCTGCGCGAGTAAACTGGCTAGCTGAGCAGCTAGATATCGATAAGTTGTCTCTACAAGCCGACTGCCCAGAGCTAAAAGAGTGGATGGCTATGCTAGCGCCTGAGCAGTTATCTATTATGTTCGCCGAAGAGTATTTAGATAATCCCATCTCAGCCTTTGCTCATACGCTACTGCGTATCGACTCCAAAGCTAGCGCCGCTGACTTTACCAAAATCAATCACGCTTATGCACTCAATGACACTGTCGATGGTGATCCTGATGATCCCTTTGTGCTTTACACTATCAAGTCGGTCAGTGGCGCTTATGATAATCGGATTGAGATTGACCCATATCCAGAGAAGCTAGCGAAGTATCTCAAAGACGATGAGCGCGATACTTGGACTTATCGGTTGGATTTGACGCCAGCGGAAGTACAGCAGATCATCGCGCACGTTTGGGAAACTAAGAATTTAGAGATTCCTTATTACTTTACCACTGACAACTGTGCTTCTGAGATTTTACGCCTGATTGATGTTGTGCGTCCGCAGCAAAGTCTGTTAAGTCAGCTGCCTTATGTGGTCGTGCCTGCTGATGTGGTCAATCTTTTAAATGATGAAAACTTACTAGCCAGTAGTCGTTACACTCCAGCAGATAGCAGCGTTAGGCAAGCACAGCTTAATCAGGCGCAATTATCGGCCAAACTTGGCTACACGACTCTCAGCAAAGATGAGCTCAATAATATTAAATCAGAAACGGTCAATTCAGCCTCCAGTATGTCAGCCGATGAGCAAACGCTGCCAATCTTGCCGATTGCTACGGCAGATAATAATCCGCTGGATCGTCATCGGCTGCAGCGCGCTCATATTGGCGTTGGTCAACGCGGTGATAATAATTATATTGAACTTGGCGTGCGCGCAGGCTTTCACGATACCCTTGATCGGCCTAGCGGCTATCCGCAGTTTTTTGATTTAGAGGGGCTCAAAGCCTCGCTACGGGTTTATGATACTGAAGATGATGATGCCAATAATGATCGGGTTGAATTGCAGAATTTGACTTTGTTTCGGGGTCGCTCGTTTAACCCGGACAATGCCGCTAAGAAAGGTCAGACTTGGGGCGCTAGCATAGAGGCGACCCAAATCAACGACGGCTCTCAGCAAGACGGAGCGGCACATTTAGTCGGTAGCGCTACTTTTGAGTATGGCAAATCCTGGGTATTTGGACAGCCGCCTGCTATGACTGTGGACGCTGACGCTAGTAAGCTGACAGGTGAAATGCCACAGCAGTTATGCTACACCTTAGCGACAGGGATGCTACAAGGCGGCCGCGGTATCAATAAGGGTTTTCGTATTGGTGCTGGTATCAATGCCGGTTGCCGCTACCAGCTTAACAATCGGTTACGCCTGCAAGCCCAATTGCAGCTGCCATATTGGTATCATGGCGACAGTAGTCTGTCTGAGGTACAAGCCAATTACTGGCAACCGATTAGCACTATCGGCGTGCAGTACGATATCGATAAAAACCAAGCGTTACGCATGAACGCCAGTTACGATTGGCAAGATCGCGTTGAAGATAATGAGGATATTCAGCTATCCTATATGCGCTATTTTTAACCGCTGTCTGCAATAATAATGGCTAAAAGTTATGCCAAAAAGGAGGCGTTATGGCTACGCAAAATTTGCTGATTATTGGTCAAGGTGATATCGGTCTGCCGGTCACCAATCAACTTGCCGCAGACGGTGTGCCCGTCACTGGTCTGGCCCGTAGTGAACGCGAGCATTATGATTTGGATGATCATACCAAGTTTATGCAAGCCGATGCCTTGAGTTTGACCAGCGATCAGCTACAAGTGTTTAGCGCTATTGCTATTATCGTTACTCCGGATGAGTATTCTGCTAACGGCTATAGCAACAGTTATCTAGCTATTTGTAAACATTTAGCATCTTTGGCTGACGAATTGTCTCAGCTTGATCGTATTGTTTTTATTTCCTCAACGGGCGTTTACGGGCAAGATGATGGCGCATGGATTGATGAGCATACCTTACCCGTGGAGCCTGAGCGTGAGGCCTCAAAGATAATCTTACAAGCAGAGCAAGCGCTACAGCAAGGGTTTGAAGATAAAGCTATCATTATCCGTCCAAGCGGTATTTATGGACGCGAGCGGCTGATGCGCTTGCGAAAAGCGCAAGAGACTAATAAAGACGCTATTGCCGCGGAGCACTGGAGCAATCGCATTATGGATCGTGACTTAGTGACGATCATTGCGAAAGTGCTAACTTTAGATACCACAGATGCCGAGCAAGCAAAGCTATTAAAGCCGCTTTATATCGCGACTGACTATCTGCCTGTGACCACACTTACGCTTGATGCGTGGCTCAGTAAACAATTAGGCGTTACAGCTGCAAAAATTGATGATAATAAAATCTTAGCTACTGGTAAGCGCCTGCACAGCAACATTCCGTTAACTTGGCTTAGCTATCCTGATTGGCAAACCGGTTATCAAGACATTTTGCAGCATCAGTAAAGCTAAGTTTTTTTATTCTGATAACGAATGTTTTATTTTTCTATCTATTGAACCTCAACTTAACTGTTTGGAGCCGCTATGACCCAGCCATTTACTTCTGATACGAGTTTACCGAATGCTCAGAGCAGTGCTGAGCCGGACAAGCTTGCAGACAGTAAGGCTGAGGTCGCGCAGACCGCGAGCTGCGAGCAGCCTGCTATTGTCCATCCTAATTTTGACCCTAGGCAGACGCCACTTGATCCAGCGCGGCCTTTGACTGATATTCCAGAGCCTGCACGGCGGGTCAACGGCCAACTGCAAAGGTTTTATGGTAAGTCAGCGCGTTTTAGTGCGCCGAAAACACAGTCGTTATCCAAGTGGCAGTTAATGGCCTCAAAGCCGTTCGCGGAACATTTATCGCTACTTAGTGCCGCAAAGCTGATAAAACTGCCGGACAGCTTTTATCGTCGTTATCCTAAACAGGATAGTGAACAACCATTACCGCCTTCGTCAGCTAATCGTTTGCTGTCGTCACTAGACGATATGAATTTGCTTGATATGGCGGATATTCAAGACGCTATTGTTTATTATCCTCAACTTAGCCGTTATGGGTTTTTAGCAGATAAGTCGCCTTTAAATACCGCTTCAAATACTGCGGCTTCGTTACGTACACTGATTAAGCGTTATAATCCTGATGAGCTGCTCAGTAGTCTTTACGCTGATGACTGGCAAGTGATTTTGCAGCCGCAGGATTTTGAAATGGGCGAGGGCAGCTTGGCGACAGATATTTTGGCTTGTAGCGTGGCAGTGCATGCCTTAAAGCAATGCGCGACTCGTAAAAGTATCAATCAAAGCTATAGCGCTGAGCAAATCTGCCATTATGTGCGCAGCTACTTGCTAAGCCAGCTTTATCATGCACCGGCTAGCCGTTATCATTATCGGCAGATCCGCCTATTTGCCGGTCACATTATTGTCGCAGCGCATCATTTAGGCTGGGATATGCAAGTCAGCCACGACGGTCAAGCGTATTTTAATATCTCATCACGCTGTGGTTTGCTAACTCGTTATGCCAACATGAATGACTATACGATTAACGGCTGGTCGAGCTAGCGTCACCTACTCATTTGCTGTTGTCTATTTTTTATTATCTTTACCGATTATCTGCTACTAATTATTAACTACTAACAGGAACGCTCATGCCCATTGCCAACACCGCTCAAAACGCTACACAGGCCTCTTTTTCAGCGCAGCAATTTATCGAATTAGCTCTTGAGAATAAAGTACTCAAATTTGGCGAGTTTGTACTCAAATCTGGACGAATTAGTCCTTATTTTTTTAATGCCGGTTTGCTTGCATCAGGTGAAATGCTGTCATTATTAGCTAGAGGTTATGCAGATGCATTGGTTGAGCAGTTGGCGGTTAATGAGGCTGATAATACTGATAACTCAAATACTCGCGATGACACGCTAGTTATTTTTGGTGCCGCTTATAAAGGCATACCGTTTGTAGCAGCGACTGCGCAAGCGTTGTGGCTACATCATGGAGTTAACGCGGATTGGGGCTATAATCGTAAAGAAGTCAAAACGCATGGAGAAGGCGGCAATTTGGTCGGCACTGATGTGCAAGGTAAAACGGTCTGGATTCTCGATGATGTGATTACCGCCGGCACTGCGATGCGAGAGGTGATAGAGATTTTACAGCAGGCAGGCGCTAGCGTTGCTGGTATCCTTGTCGCCCTAGACCGTAAAGAAAAAGGCCAAAATGAGCAGTCTGCTATTCAGGAGTTAGCCGCGAATTTGCAAGTACCAGTACGCGCTTTAGTCGATATTGATGATTTGATCGGTTATCTAGCCGATGATAACAGTCAGTATAAAGATGCTCAGCAATTAGCAAAAATGCAGCATTACCGTGAGCAATACGGAGTCTAGCATTTGCACCTCAGTTTAAGAGAATTCTTATCTAAACAATAATAAAAATAGTGAGCCCTATTATGAATATGAAAAACCAAACAGCTACAAAACCCCTAAATATACTAGTCATCATGGATCCTATTGAACTTGTCAATTATAAAAAAGATACCAGTCTTGCGATGATGTGGGCGGCGCAAGATCGCGGCCATACATTAGGCTATTGTCAGATTCATGACTTATGGCTAGATCGGGGTCAGCTGATGATAGACTCGCAGCCAGTCACAGTGTATCGCAACCCTGAGCACTTCTATAGTTTAGGCGAGAAGACGACTGCTCCGGTTAGTGATTATGATGTTATTTTGATGCGTAAAGATCCGCCGTTTGATATGCGTTTTGTTTATGCCACTTATATGCTCGATCATGCCAAAGCGGCTGGTGTGTTAGTGGTTAACGATCCAAAAGCGATTCGCGATTGTAATGAAAAGCTATTTGCGACTTGGTTCAGCGAGTACATGAGCCCGACGATTGTCACGAGCAAACAAGCCCATATTCGCAAGTTTATTACTGAGCAGCAAGACGTTATTGTCAAGCCTCTAGACGGCATGGGCGGCACCGGCATCTTCCGCCTCACTGCTGATAGCGCTAATATTGGCGTTACCCTTGAGATATTAACGGAGCTTGAGACGCTGCCTATTATGGCGCAGCGTTATTTACCGGAGATTAAAGAAGGTGATAAGCGCGTGCTTATCGTTGATGGCGAAGTGGTCGATTACTGCTTAGCGCGTATTCCGGTCAAAGGCGAGACTCGCGGTAACTTAGCTGCTGGCGGTAGCGGTGTGGCGATGCCGCTGACTGACACCGAGCGCAAAGTGGCGCAAGCGGTTGCCCCTATTGTCAAAGAAAAAGGGCTGATGTTTGTTGGCTTGGACTTAATCGGCGGCCGTATCACGGAGATTAATGTCACGAGTCCCACTTGTGTACGCGAGATCGATGATCAATGCGGCACAGATATCGGTGTCGATTTCATAATCGCTGTTGAAAACAAGCTGGCTATTTGATATTTAAGACAGATCAGTAATAAAAGCGTGATGAATAGCGAACTTAGCAGCACAGTTGCATAAAGGCAGTTGTGCTAAGCTATATTGCAATAAGCTAGTGGCATATTGAAGCTTTAAACGCTGAGGCAGTATTATCTAAGTTTTCAACCACAAGGACGTAATATGGACACATTTACCAAATCATTGGTACTCACTGTTGGCTTAGCCTTTAGTCTTAGCGCTAGTGCAGCAGATCAGCTAAATAATACCAAATGGACTACTTATAATGATAATGGTCAGCCCGATGCGGTATTGAGATTCTCTGAGAACAACGGCAAGCTTTCAGCAAAAATCGTTGAGATACTAGACCCCAGAGCCAAAGACAAAAAAGTCTGTAATGAGTGCAAAGGTAAGTTTAAAAACAAGCCTTTGGTGGGTGCGACTGTGCTTTGGGATTTGGAAACAGATCCTAATGATGCTAATAAATACATCAAGGGTTCAGGGATTGAGCCAGAAACCGGAAGAACGTTTTCTGGAAAAGCTGAGTTGACAGGTGATACGCTGAAACTTCGAGGTTATAAAGGTATATCATTACTGGGCAAAACTCGGATTTTAAAGCGCCGTTAAGCTTTGTTTTTCTATTTTTATATAGCAGTCAACTATAACACCGAGTTGTGATTATTCACGGCTTGGATTTTTGTTATATACCAGGTAGAAAGCACTATATATCAGATAGTAATTTCCTCTATACTATGCGAGGTTTTATAGTGCAAAAATGTCTCGATACGGGCACAACGGCAAAACAATAACCCCTTCATATAAATAAAGTAAAGATAGGCAGACGTGCATGAAGACTCCGCATATATTAATGATGGCTGCTGGTACTGGCGGGCATGTGTTTCCAGCGCTTGCCGTAAGCGAGGAGTTGACTAAGCGCGGTGCTATTATTCACTGGCTAGGTACGCCAAAGGGTATGGAGAATGGTTTGGTTGAACCCCTTGGTTATCCGTTTCATGCTATTGATATGCAAGGTCTACGCGGTAAAGGCATTGGGCGCTTATTAAAACTGCCCGTGACTTTACTGTCAGCGACGATGGCGGCGATGAAAGTGATTCGTAGCAATCAGATTGATATGGTAGTGGGCTTTGGTGGTTACGTAACTGCTCCTGGTGGTATCGCGGCGCGTATGACCGGCACCCCGCTTATTATCCATGAGCAAAACGCCATTGCCGGAATGAGTAACCGTTATCTGGCCAAGGTGGCGACCAAAGTCTTGCAAGCTTTTGAGGATACTTTTGGCAACAGTCAGCAAGATTCTAAGCTTGAAACGGTGGGCAATCCGGTACGTAATACGATTACTGGGGTAGCCGCTCCTACAGATCGATATGATATCGATGATGATTCGCCGCTACGCTTGCTAGTCGTTGGCGGCTCTTTGGGTGCGCAAGTGCTCAATGATAATGTTCCCAAAGCCTTGGCTTTGATAGATAGGCCTTTTGCGGTGCGGCATCAATGTGGACGTAATAACGAGGCAGCCACCCAAGCGGCTTACGATAATGAAGACTTGAGCCGTCATAGCACGCAAGTTCAGCCGTTTATCGATGATATGGCTGCCGCTTATAATTGGGCGAATGTGATCGTTTGTCGCGCAGGAGCACTCACAGTGACTGAGATTCAAAACGTTGGTATCCCAGCCATATTTGTACCGCTGCCACATGCTGTCGATGATCATCAGACTGCTAATGCGCGTACCTTAACCGATCATGGTGCCGCTATTTTATTGCCGCAATCTGAGCTGACGCCCGAACGTCTGAGCAATGAGCTAAGCGCCCTTGACCGTGCCAGCTGTTTAGAGATGGCAGAAAAAGGCCATGCGCTTGCCAACCGTAGTGCTACTAGGCAAGTGTCTGATATCATTTGGGGTTCGTTGTAAGTGTTGTAGTCTTGCTACCACTTTTTATTTCTGACTCTTAGCTTTTAATCTTTATATATTTACTTTTTCTATTGAGACCCTTTTATGCCTACCTCTACTAAAGCTCTGCCAAAACGCCTGATTGAGATCCCAGAGATGCGCCGTATTCAGCATTTGCATTTTGTTGGTATTGGCGGCTCAGGGATGTGCGGTATCGCTGAGGTGATGAATAACCAAGGCTATCAAGTCAGCGGTTCTGACATTAACGACAGCCTAGTGACTCAGCGTTTGGCGAGTATTGGCATCGAGATATTTATCGGTCATGACTCAAAGAATATCTCCAATGCTGATGTGATTGTGGTGTCATCAGCTATTGATCGTAGCAATCCTGAGATTGAAGCGGCGCTAAAAGCGCGTTTGCCTGTGGTACGCCGCGCCGATATGCTCGGTGAGCTGATGCGCTATCGTCATGGTATCGCCGTGGCAGGCGCGCATGGCAAAACCACGACGACCAGTCTACTGACGATGATGATGGCTGAGGGTCAGCTAGACCCTACTTATGTGATCGGTGGTAAGCTCAACGCGTCGGGCAAGAACGCCGCGCTTGGTAGTAGTCGTTATTTAGTTGCTGAAGCAGATGAGTCAGATGCTTCATTTTTGACCCTACATCCAATGTCTGCCATTGTCACTAATATCGATCAAGACCATATGGAAACCTATGAGAATAGCTTCGATAAACTCAAAGCCGCCTACATTCAGTTTTTACAAAACATGCCTTTTTATGGCCTAGCGGTAGTTTGCGGTGATGATGCTGAGTTATATGACATGATTGATGATATTGGCCGTCCGGTACTGACTTTTGGACTTGAGCCTTTTAATGATGTACAGGCGATTGATGTGGTAGCGGAAGGAACCAAAACCCACTTTACCGTATTACGCCGCGATCATGAGCCGCTGCGTTTGACCCTTAATATTCCAGGGATTCATAATGTCTATAACGCGCTTGCCGCTATTACTATGGCAACTGATGAGGGCGTGGATGATGAAGCTATCACCCGTGCGTTGCAGAAGTTCGCTGGAGTCGGACGTCGTTTTGAGCAGCATGAAGCGGTCGCCCTTGATGAGGGTGATGTGTTATTGATTGATGATTATGGCCATCATCCTAAAGAAGTTGATGCCACGATTAAAGCCGCTCGCCAAAGCTTTCCTGAGCGCCGTTTGGTGATGATGTTCCAGCCGCATCGTTATAGCCGTACTCGCGACTGTTTCGATGATTTTGTGGAAGTACTCTCTAGCGTCGATGAGTTATTATTATTAGAGGTGTATTCTGCAGGCGAAAACCATATCAATGGCGCAGATACCAAGTCGCTCGCCCGTAGCATTCGTCTGCGCGGTGAAGTGGAACCGACTATCGTTGATAAAGATAATATAGCGCCAGTGATGCAGCGTTTGCTAAAAGCTAACGATATGCTTATCACCCAAGGTGCGGGTAATGTCGGGCAGATTGCGGTTGAATTGGCTGCTAATCAATTGTATTTAAAATAGCCTCTGAAATAGTCGGCTCTACCATGATAGAGCGCCGCGCTTAGCCTTCAAAAGAACGTTAGGAATTTATATATGAATCGTCAAAATAGTCAAAGCCTCACGCAAGATAGTAACGAGCACATTCATGAAGCCAATATAGAAAACCCAGAACCGGCATTAGCGGCAGCTCAAAGTGAGCAAGAGGCCAATGATAAGCAAGCGTTTGATAACGAACCAGTCGATAATGACCAAGCTTTAAGCGCTGCTCCGCTAGTCAAAGACGCCAGTGTGTTTGGCAAGGTTGCGGTAGTATATGGCGGCAACAGTAATGAGCGCACGGTCTCTTTAGATAGTGGCGCAGCAGTATTACAAGCGCTACAAAATCAGGGCGTTGATGCCGAGCATTTTGATCCAAAAGATCAAGACATCACTGAGCTGCGTGCTTATGACCGTGTGTTTAATGTCTTACATGGTCGCGGCGGTGAAGATGGGCTATTGCAAGGCGTATTGCAGTGGTTAGATATTCCGCAAACCGGCTCAGGGGTATTGGCTTCGGCGCTTGGCATGGACAAGGTACGTACTAAGCAGCTGTGGCAGGGTTGTGGTCTGTCGACAGCGCCATTCTCATTACTGACCGCGGATACCGACTGGCAGCAAGTGGTCAATATGCTCGGTCTGCCTTTAATCATTAAGCCAGTACACGAAGGCTCTAGCATCGGTATGACTAAGGTCAACCATTTAGATGAGCTACCAGCTGCCTATGCTACTGCGGTACAGTGCGGTGATGCGGTTATGGCTGAGCGCTGGATTACCGGGCGCGAATTCACTATCGTTATTGTCGATGATGAAGCTTATCCAATCATTCGCTTAGAGCCTGCTGATATTAGCAACTTTTATGATTTTGAAGCTAAATATAATCGCAACGATACCAGCTACTATATCCCTTGTGGTCTGAGTGCTAGTGATGAACAGCATTTACAAGAGCTGAGCCTAGCCGCTTTTCGAGCGGTAGATGCTAAAGGCTGGGGTCGTATCGATGCGATGCAGGACAATAGCGGGAGCTTTTGGTTGCTGGAGATTAATACCGTACCTGGGATGACTAGTCATAGCTTAGTACCTATGGCTGCCAAAGCTCGCGGCATGGATTTTGATAGCTTATGTTGGCATATTTTATCGCAGACTTTGTAGCTTTGTAGGCTCAATTTAATCAAAGCAAATGACATGCAATAACCCGAGCTAAACTTGCTATAACATAGCTTAGTGTAAACTTGTGTAAATTCCTTAATCACAACTCGGGTTAGGCTATTGTTTAGCTAGAAAATACGTTAATATTGCAGTGATTGTATTGTTTTTGCTAGGATTGTCGCATTTTAACCCTAGCAGCACTCAGTCAAGCGCTCACTAATCGTACTGTTAAAAACAACTTTAAAATACCTTTGTAAATGAACGGACTACTGAAGCTCGTTACGCCAGTATTTAGTAAGATTTAGTACATATTAAGTGTAAAATCAATCGAGTATAGGGACGGATGCAATTATGGCTCAAACTGTCGATGATGTGGCTGAGCTCATGAATAGTAAACCGGATCGTCCGAAACGAAGCTTACCACTCCCAAATTCGGCTAAATATTTTTTTACGGCTATCGTAGTTGCCCTGTTATTATTGATATTAGCTATGGGTGCTAAGGCTTTACGCGACGCGCCGCCTGCTACGATACAGGTCAGCACTCAAGGACTGAGCGCGGTTCAGTATCAGAGCTTGCAACAGACGATGAGTCAGCAAACCGTTAGCAGCTTTTTTACCAATGATTTGCAGTCTTTACGTGATATCGCAATGAGACCCGCTTGGGTTGATCAGGTGAGTGTGACTCGAGATTGGCAACGCGGGATTGTTATAACCGCGCTCCCAAAACAAGCGATTGCCAATTTTGGTACTGAGCGACTAGTAGACGCTAAAGGCGAGGTGTTTGTACCTGCTGATAGTAGCGACTTGCGCCAACCTCAGTTTGCAACCTTGCAAGGCGCTATCGAGCAAGCACCGGTCATCATGCAGCAAATGCAGCAGATCAACGACTGGTATGCGCCGCTTGAAATGCAAGTTGAAGATATTATCTTGACGCCGCGTATGACGTGGTTGGTTCGTTTTGATAATGGCTTACGTGTGATTGTAGATAATGAAAATACTGCTCAGAAGTTACTAAGTCTGAGCCAATTATTGGCCGCGCAATTGCATGATCGTCGTAGTGAGATGCAGTCGATAGATCTACGTTACAAAAACGGCTTTACTATAGCTTGGCATGTCAAAGCAGAGAATGAGACGGCTAGCACCGACAGTGCAGCTAATCTTTAGCTTATATTTTATTCATCTTTGTGAAATGGATCTTTACTTTAGAGTTTTCTAAAGGATAATTTAACGAAACTCGTTAGATAGATTGCTTCGCAAGTACTTTTTAATGATTAATGGGAATGTGAAATCGTTCCCTGATTAGCGATAATTTGTCTGGTAACATGAAAAATACTGAAAATCTAGTTGTTGTCCATCTTAGTGCCACTGCAGTTTATGCTGTGATTGGTAGTGTTGTCTCTGCAAAAGACATCCGTATCATGGGTGTCGGTCAAGTCAAAAACAATGACTTCTATCAAGGTCGAATCAAGCATCGCGAACGTCTACAAAGTGCGATTAAACAAGCCATCCAAGAAGCAGAAGATACCGCAAATTGCCGTGTACATAGCGTCTGGCTGACTTTAGCGACCCCTGAGTTACTTAGTAAGAATAGTACCGGACAGGTTGCTGTTGAAGAAGAGGTGGTGCTAGCTAAAGACATGGTACAGGCATTGTCCAACGCAAAAACTAAAGACTTGCCTTCTGATTATTATCTGATGCACTGTTGTCAGCAAGGTATCTATATTGATGATATGGACTCCATGGTCGATGATGCTATCGAGATGATTGCCAAAAACATCACTGTGCTTTATCACATGATGATGATGCCGGTGGCTAGCCGCCAAAATATTCAAAAACTCTTGCAAAGCTGCGATGTAGGTATCGACCATATCGTCTTTGATGCGGTCACTAGTGCAGAGTACAGCTTGATGAGCGAGGAGCGTCAACAGGGCGTCTGTTTGGTGAATATCGGTGCGAGCACCACGAGTATTTGTGTTTATAAAGAAAACAAGCTTATCTTTACCCATTGTATCGCTAGCGGTAGTCATGAAGTAACTATGGATATCTCAGCCGATGTGGGTATCTCGATGATAGAAGCTGAGAGACTCAAAAAGTCCTATGGCACCGTCGATACCAATAGTATAGACCCTAGCGCGTTCTTTTTGTTTAAGCCACAAGGCTCAAATGATGAGATCAATATCGGCATTTACAATTTAGCCCGCATTATTGAGGCGCGGTTTATTCAGATATTTACCGAAGTAGCGCGTCAGCTACATGACGCGGATTTGATAGGTTTTATCGATCGCGGCATCGTTTTGACAGGCGGTGGTAGTACGATTAAAGGTATGGTGCCTTTTGCCAAAAAATTATTAAAAATGCCTGTCGTCATGAGTAATACTCATCCGGCCATCAGCGCTTTTAATCATTTTGACAATGAAGATACCTTTAAACAGCTTAATACTCAGATTAATGATCGAGCTTATCATACGGCTTTTGGGGCTTTATTATATAGTCAGAGCGAGCAGTTTCGTCATAGTGAACAAAGCGAGCCCGAAGCTATTCAAGAAAGCCGAGTAAAAGGCACCTTCCAAAGAGTCGGTCAGCGTTTTACTAACGTCTTCAAAAAGATACTATGATAGTTTGAAAACTAAACTAAGATATACTTATACTCATTTTATTTAAATACATTTATATATAGTCAGTCGATATGACAGAACCTGCCTGCACTATGACGTGTCGACCCTTACGCTATTTGCAACTGGAGAACTCTTTTTATGTCAAAATATACCATGCCAGATGATAGTCAAGTTCAAGACAATGGCCAAGCGCGCTTCACTGTATTTGGGGTAGGCGGCGGTGGCGGTAATGCAGTGGAGCATATGGTGCAGCAAGGTATCAGAGGCGTCACTTTTGTCTGTGCCAATACCGATAGACAAGCGCTAGATCGGCTAACCGCTCCTAATAAGCTCCAGCTTGGCGCTAAGACTAATCGCGGTCTCGGCGCTGGTGCTAACCCAGAAGTCGGACGTGAGGCTGCGGAAAGCGAGGAAGAAGCGATCCGTGAGATGCTAGAGAACTCTGACATGGTATTTATTACTGCCGGTATGGGCGGTGGTACGGGTACAGGCGCTGCTCCAGTCGTCGCTCGTATCGCTAAAGAGTTAGAAGTGCTGACTGTCGCTGTAGTCACAACACCCTTTAAGTTTGAAGGTGGCAAACGCATCAAAGCGGCCAAAGCAGGCATTGAGCAATTGACCAACTTTGTGGATTCTATCATTACTATTCCTAATGATAAGCTGATGAGTATCTACGGTAATATCTCAATGCAAGACGCTTTCAAAAAAGCGGATGATGTTCTATTACATGCCGTGCAAGGTATTGCTGAAACTATCGCTCGTGAAGGACTTATCAATATCGATTTTAATGATATCCGTACGGCGATGACCGCTAAAGGGCATGCGATGATGGGTATCGGCCGTGCTAGCGGCGATGACCGTGCGCGTCAAGCCACTGAGAAAGCGATCAGATCACCTCTGCTTGATGATTTGCGCCTAGAAAACGCTAAAGGCTTGCTAGTCAACGTCATCTCCTCTGAGTCGCTATCTTTAGACGAGTTCAGTCAAATCAGTGAAATCGTCGAAGGTATCACTGATAATGACGACGCCAATATCTTTTATGGTTCGGTCATCGATGAGAAGATGGGTGATGATTTGCATGTTACCGTTATCGCAACCGGTCTGACTTTGAATGAAGACATCCCTGAAATGCCAGTGCCTTCCGTGACTAGCACTCAATCAGTAGACCCAAGCACACATACGAGCGCTTTAAATAGTCAAAAACAAACTCAAGCACAGCAATATCAAGACACTGCGCCGCGTACAGTGCCGCAAGAACAGCCGCAAACTAAGACCAACAGTATCCAAGATTACCTAAAGCGTCAGCAAAATAAATAGACTGCATTTAATTACTTGCTCATTTGAGCCTGCAACGAAAAACCAGCGTATCAACGCTGGTTTTTTTGTTTAAAAATATGACGATTAGTATTAATAAACCCCAAAATTAAATTTCAATATTGGGTTTAATCGTTGAAAATATGTTGTGAGTGGTTAATATTATTGAGTAAAAATAAGGGTTTAGAGAAAGGTTGTTTATAATCAATGTCAAAGCTGTACACCTTGATTTATCTACTCTTAGCTAGCCTTTGATGAATAAATATAGTTAAAAAGACTATGACAATGAGTATTGTTAATAGCTTAAATATGGAAATTAGTGTTTTTTGGCTATAGCGAATTAAGGGGTAGTAATGGTACACTAGGGCAATTGTAACAAAATATGTGGGATTACAGCCATGAATCAAAGAACTATAAAAACAGCTTTAGCGGTCACTGGTACCGGCTTACATAGTGGTCAGCCAGTGGATCTCGAGTTTCATCCACAGCCTGTTGACACCGGTGTTGTTTTTGAGCGTTCCGATATACTAGGCTCAGAACCGATTCCAGCCAGCGCCTTTTTGGTGCAAGATACTATGATGTCTTCTAACTTAGTGTTTGGGGGTACACGCGTAGGTACCGTTGAGCACTTGCTAAGCGCTATTGCTGGCCTTGGTGTGGATAATTTACTGATACGAGTCTCCGCAAGTGAGATTCCTATCATGGATGGTAGCGCTGCACCTTTTGTAGGCTTATTACTACAAGCTGGCTTTGAAGAGCAAGAAGCGGCTAAGAAGTTCCTAAGAATCGTCAGACCAGTACGAGTTAAGGTCGATGACAAATGGGCTGAACTTCGCTCTTATAATGGCTTTGAAATGAATTTCGAGATTGACTTCGATCATCCTGCCTTCGACAAAGACTTTCAACATGCCCAGTTTCACCTCTCTACTCATAACTTCATTGAGCAGTTAAGCGAAGCGCGCACTTTCGGTTTTATGAAAGATATCGAAGCACTGCGCAAAAACAACCTTGCTTTAGGTGGCAACATGGACAATGCTATTGTCATTGATGAGGCGAGAGTATTGAATGCTGAAGGCCTACGCTTCAACGATGAGTTCGTCCGTCATAAGATATTGGATGCATTAGGCGACTTATATCTCATCGGGTATCCTATATTGGGTCGGTTTAGTGCTTACAAATCAGGCCATGCTCTAAATAACTTATTGGTTCGCGAGATATTATCTGATCCAAATAACTTTGAAATTGTAACATTTGATGACAATGTAACTTGTCCTATCGAATATTTACCTCTTTCTGGGCTAGTTGTTGAAGGATAAATACACGAACATACAGGATGTATCGCAACATTTACGCAATATTACATAGTTTACGAAGTAAAACATTCATAATTTTGACTATATTAGAGTGTTAAAGCTAGATTAAATCGCTGAAAGTTAGATGGTATAAAAGCTAACAGCTATCAGAAAACGTCCAATGACGATGTCAAGTTAAAGACAATCTTCGTTGGACGTTTTTTTTTGTGTCAAAAATTCTGGAGAATGAGTTAGTCTTGATTATTTTTGAGGGGTTTTTTTACATAAGTTTACAATGTAAACTACAGATTTTCAGTCATTTACCAGCCGTAAAAGCGCTTTTTGTAGGTTTTTATCTGTGGTGACATGCTCTGCTGCCTGTGATATAGTCCGTTTTGTGTTTTGGCTAAGAGCCTGATGTATATTGGTTTGATCGGATTTTGAGACCACTGATTTTTCTGAAACTTTAGAATTATGAGCGGCAGTATGAGCTACCACGACGTTGATTTGCTTGAGTTGTTGAAATGTAATTGACTGCTCTGTTAACACCGATAAGTAAGCATTTTGTAAATAGCGAATGTGATTAGCAGCAGTTACTGAACCTACACTGAGTGTGAGTTGCTCATTAGTCAGACCGACAACCCAGCAGGTATTAAGAATCTCTTCTGGTAGACAATCTACCAATAGTTTTTTTATCTCAGTGGTTGCTTGGATAAACACACGCATATTATCGCTCAAGCTCCGAGGTAGCGCGTTACCAGCAAATGCTTGATGATCGATAAGCTGGGCAAGTCGATTGGGTTGTTTTTTTGACATCGTATTGCTCATTGCTAGATATAAGGTTGAAGCGGACAATCTACGAGGCGGATGACAGGACTAGTAATGATGCTAGTGTCAGGCGCTTAAGACTAGAGGGTTAGCTGCTACACCTAGGATTTTATCATGATTGTTTGATGGTTATATCCTTTAAATTAATTGATGCTTCGTTATGGATGACGAGCGATCTTGTATTAACAATAGGTAGTAAATTTATGAAACAAGCTTTATTAATTTTGTCAGTACTGGGAATGGGCATAGCACAAACAAGTGGTGCTGTAGAAACGACCTTTCAATCAAATAATACCTTGACTCATACCATCACTAATATCTCTGCTGCTTCGAACTACGGTTCTAGCCAGAACATCTACAGCACCAACAGTGGTGCTCATGTTTTTAGCAATGACGAAATCAGTCAGGCTATCGATAACCTAAGCGCTCATGCGAAGCAAAAAGAATATCAGTTAGCGTCG
The DNA here is from genome assembly GCF_052259045.1 of Psychrobacter sp. 1Y11. Classification (NCBI taxonomy): domain Bacteria; kingdom Pseudomonadati; phylum Pseudomonadota; class Gammaproteobacteria; order Moraxellales; family Moraxellaceae; genus Psychrobacter; species Psychrobacter sp. 1Y11. The sequence goes on along the minus strand of NZ_JBQQER010000003.1, from coordinate 128,803 downwards.
CTAACTAGCCGTTTATCTTACGAAAGACAACAACAAATTCGCAATAACATCCCAGATAGTAACTCAGCTCCTGCTCTCGCTGCTGCCCGTGCTTCAAGAGCAGCATTGTCTAGAAGCTCTGGTTACTGCGCTCGTTATGTCCGTAAAGCGCTACAATCTGCCGGTTACGAGTTTACGCCCAACCCATCCGCTTATCAGTATGCCACACGCGGTACGCTAGCTAATGCAGGTTTTACTAAGATCAGCAACGACATGCAGCCGCAAGTCGGTGACGTTGTTGTTTTTAATCGTACTTCAAGCCGCCCACATGGTCATATTCAGATTTTTGATGGCAATGGCTGGGTCTCTGACTTCCGTCAAAATAGCATTAATCCATATAGTGGCACGCACAGCTATACCACATGGCGCGATTCACAATATGTTGATGATGCCTCAAACCGTGGTATCTACTTAGCAATGGCTGACGAGTAAATGCTTCAGTACTTGCCATAGTGAGTTATGATCTAACTGTCGTCAGTTAAGCAAATAAACCCAGTAATGATCTAGATGACATTACTGGGTTTTTTATTGTACGCCTATACGCCTAATTGTACGCCTATGAGTTTTTGCTACTTTATAGCTGTTTATCAAGTTGAAGGTATGACCAATGCTGGCGCTGATGAAAATCAGCTGGAGAGGTATGATAGGGTGCAAAATAAAGCGGAATCTCATTAAAATAAATAATGACGCAAGGATGTATCAAGGCAGTAGGGTCAGGATTCAATATAGGGTAGGGCAGCTTATCTAATGAGATTGAGAATCGGCGCTGTTTGGTTAAGATATCGCTACTTGCCAATGCGGTATCGTGCCATTGAATAGCGGCAGGGTGTTGGCTGTCTTTTATCAATAAAGGAGTAGGTGGCAGCGTAGCAGGGGTACGGTAGTCTGCAAACTGATAGACAGCGTATTGACCATTTGGACTGGCATTGATCTCAACATAGCTTGCCGCGTTATTGGTTATAAAGCATTCTAGGCAAGTTTGCTCCCATAAATAATCCTTGAAGCCAACTTTCTCTTTATTCCATAGTGGCCACTGCAGCTGCTCAAGTAAAGTTATAGAAGGTAGCTCAATCTCATACCTGAGATTTAAGCTGGTATTGACTGCGCTACTCTTTGCGTTTAACTCATCACTATCAGTATTAGCTAAATCTGCAATGCTAGCCGTCACCGTAACTACAATTTGCTGTAACTGTGCAGTGGACACGCCAATCTTGTTGGCATCATTAATTAAGTTATCGGTGGCAAGCTTGAGGATAAAAGTCTGGCTCATGTTAGGGATTGCCTTACAGTTCACAGGTTAAATGATTAAAACGAGCTGAGCGGCCAGCAAAACAAGATGGCAAAAGTAGAAGCGTGAAAATGACAAAAGCCGCAAGTCTAATAAGCTGCGGCTTTTATTATAAGCTAACCTTCTACTATAAAGTCAGTAGTGGCTATCGATTAATTAGCATGACGAGCTAAGTTTGACAGCTTAGGGTTGGCGTTTGGGTTTTGGCGTAATAACAGCGCCATACGGCCGATAGTGTGAATAACATTCGCATTCGCCGTGGTCGCAATCTCAGTACTAACGATATCACGCTCATGCTTACTGCCTGCTGGCAGCTTAACCTTAATCAACTCGTGATCGGTTAAAGCTCTATCGATCTCTTCACTAATAGCAGGGGTGATGCCTTTATTGCCGATCATAACGATAGGCTTGAGCTCGTGGCCAATGCTCTTTAGGCGTTTGATTGTTTCATTATCAAGTTGCATAACATTCCTTATATCAATAAGTTTTAGTGCCTGCATCAGCGACAGAGCATTCTGAGGCGACCCAGACAATATCATCAAAAAATTTAATCAGTATTATAAGCAATATAAGTCTATCTTGCTTGAATTCGGTAGGATTTTGGACGATTTTAAGTGAGGGAAATGTTAAACTGAGCCTATTGTTGCATTATAGAGCCGCTTGGCTTCGGTTGATATAGCTAGCAAACAAAACAGCATTATAATGTTAACTTTATAAGCTATATTTCATAAAATTAAATCAATAAAAGAAAACGATGCTAGAACTGGTTTTTGCATAGCTTTTTGTCATCAGATCATCGTTGTCACTAGAGGAGCAAGCATCTTGGCTACCCGTATCGAAAATAAAAAACTTTCCAAAAGTAGCCGTGCTTGGATGAAAGAGCATCTCGATGATCATTATGTCAAGCAAGCGCAAAAAGAAGGTTACCGTGCCCGCGCAGCTTATAAACTGTTAGAAATTAATGAGAAAACCCAGATTATCACCAAAGGTATGACCGTAGTGGATTTGGGGAGTGCTCCTGGTAGCTGGTCGCAGGTAGCGAGCAAGCTAGTAGGCGACACAGGTACTTTGATTGCCTCGGATATTTTACCGATGGATGCTTTGGCTGATGTCGCTTTTATTCAAGGTGATTTTCGCGAAGCTGAGGTTTTTGACGCTATTATGGCAGAAGTCGGCGATAGCCAAGTCGATGTGGTCTTATCCGATATGGCACCCAACACCGCTGGTAACAGCGCCGTTGACCAGCCGCGTATGATGTATCTGTGCGAGCTGGCAGTAGATTTTGCCTTAGCGACCCTACCCAAAGGCGGCGCGCTAATTATGAAAGTTTTTCAAGGCGAGGGCACACAAGAGCTAAGGCAGCAAATGCAAAGTGATTTTAGTAAGGTTCGCAGTATCAAGCCGGCCGCCTCTAGACCACGCTCAAAAGAGATGTTTTGGATAGCGATTAGATAGTGGTTTGATAAGTTTAAGCGCTGCTAGGCTTGCTACAATAGTTAACTGAAAAATGATACCTAGTGGTTGAATTGTACCGATTGAAACCATATATCGTGGTATATTAGCTTTGTTTTAAGCAATCATTAAAATGAAGTCGTCTAAGAATAACTGGTTATTTATATTGGTTTTTATCTTTTAATCGTGGCGTTTAGTCACCATATACTATATATAGTCAACATAAAGACTGAAATAAATAATGGGTTAACGCTTTGAAGGCGTCACGTGTCGAGTTGACACACCAATAAGTAGGGATGGGAAAGCTTGTGAGCGACATGGTAAAAAATACCTTATTGTGGCTGGTGGTAATCGGCGTTCTAGTGCTAGTGTTTAGCGGCTTTGATCAATCATCTGAGCCAGATAACCTTAACTACTCTGAGTTTGTGACCGCAGTGTCAGAAAATCAAGTAGCTAGCGTTGAGATTGACGGTGAACAAATCACTGGTGAGAAGAAGAATGGCTCAACGTTTGAGACTATTAGACCTGCAGTGGCTGATGAGCAGTTAATGCCAATGCTACGTGAAAATCAGGTCGAGGTTGAAGGCACGGCACCAAAACGCCAGAGTATACTGATGCAGCTATTGATTGCCAGTTTCCCAATTCTATTGATCATAGGTCTCTTCTTATTCTTCATGCGCAATATGCAAGGTGGCGCTGGCGGTAAAGGCGGCGGACCGATGAGCTTTGGTAAGTCAAAAGCGAAAATGCTGAGTGAAGATCAGATTAAGGTTAATTTCAACGACGTCGCTGGCTGTGAAGAGGCCAAAGAAGAAGTCGTAGAAGTGGTTGAGTTCCTACGGGACCCTGATAAGTTCACTAAGCTTGGTGCGACTATCCCTCGTGGTATCTTGATGGTCGGCCCTCCGGGTACTGGTAAAACCTTGCTAGCCCGAGCTATCGCTGGGGAAGCTAAAGTACCGTTTTTCTCAATTTCAGGTTCTGATTTCGTTGAGATGTTTGTCGGTGTCGGTGCTTCGCGTGTTCGTGATATGTTTGAACAAGCGAAGAAGAGTGCGCCTTGTATCATCTTTATCGATGAGATCGATGCGGTCGGTCGTCACCGTGGCTCAGGTATGGGCGGCGGTAATGACGAGCGTGAGCAGACGCTGAACCAATTGCTCGTTGAGATGGATGGCTTTGAAGGTAATGAAGGGGTGATTGTTATCGCCGCGACTAACCGTGCTGACGTGCTAGATAAAGCGCTATTACGTCCAGGCCGTTTTGACCGTCAGGTACAAGTCGGCTTACCGGATATCAAAGGCCGTGAGCAAATCTTAAAAGTGCATCTCAAGAAGCTGCCGAATACTATTAGTGTGGATGCGCGTGCTTTAGCTCGTGGTACGCCTGGCTTTACCGGTGCTCAGCTGGCTAACCTTGTCAACGAGGCAGCACTATTTGCCGCGCGCCGCAATAAGCGTAGTGTCGATATGAATGACTTTGAAGACGCTAAAGATAAGCTCTATATGGGTCCTGAGCGCAAATCGATGGTGATTCGTGAAGAAGAGCGCCGCGCTACGGCTTATCACGAATCAGGCCATGCCTTAGTTGCTGAATTACTACCCGGTACTGATCCGGTGCATAAGGTAACGATTATGCCGCGTGGTTTTGCTCTAGGGGTCACTTGGCAGCTGCCTGAGCATGATCAAACCAGTATGTATAAGTCGAAAATGCTCAATGATATCGCTATCTTATTCGGTGGCCGTATCGCAGAAGAGGTATTTATCGATCAGATGTCAACGGGTGCTTCCAACGACTTTGAACGTGCGACCAAGATGGCGCGGGCGATGGTGACTAAGTATGGTATGTCAGACGCGCTCGGTATCATGGTCTACGAAGACGATGATAGCTCGCAAGGTTACTTCGGCGGTGGTGGTCGGACGATTTCTGAAGCTACGCAGCAAAAAGTCGATGATGAAGTACGCCGAATGTTAGAAGAACAGTATGATATCGCGCGCGAACTGATTGAGGCTAATCAAGATAAAATGCATGCGATGGTAGACGCTCTTATGAAGTGGGAAACGATCGATCGCGATCAGTTACAAGATATCTTAGCCGGTGAAGATCCACGTCCACCGAAGATTTATCAGCATAACGAAGTTAATTTATCGAAGGATAGAGGTAAGCCTGAAGGCACTATTCCACCGCCATTGCCAGCGATGTAGCTTCGATAACGTCTTTGATGAATACCGACTAGTTAAATAATAAAAGCCCTTTTTATAAAGGGCTTTTTTGGGTTAAAATTTAGAGATTTCGTTCATCAGTGACGTTATTTTGGAAAAAAATCTGCGCTCAGTTTTAGCCGTCTCAAAGGTTTGAGAGACTTTAGGTATACCGCTAATTTACTGATATGATAAGCTAAAAATTTGAGTTAAGAATTAATAATTGTTTATCTGTAAATCGTTATCTATATGGGATTTATTATGCCTTTGTTTCAGCCTCTACCGGCTTATAGTATCAGGGTACGTCACAAAACTTTAGACTTATCGAAGCCGCAGATTATGGGTATTTTGAATGTTACCCCAGACTCGTTTTCTGATGGTGGCCAGTTCAATGCTATAGATAGTGCCCTGAGTCGAGCGCAGGAAATGATCGCAGCGGGTGCGACTATTATCGATATTGGCGGTGAGTCAACACGCCCGAACGCTGAAACGGTAGCGACAAGTGCAGAGATTGAACGCGTCATACCAGTAGTCAAAGCCATTCGCACACACTGTGGTGATGAGATATGGCTGTCGATTGATACCAGCAGTCCACAAGTGATGGAAGAGGCATTCGCGGCTGGCGCAGATATCTGGAATGATGTACGCGCTTTAAAGCGTGAGGGCGCTGCTGCCATGGCCGCTCAGTTGCAGCTGCCGGTGATGCTGATGCATATGCGCGGTGAGCCAACTACTATGACCAGCTTAGCGCAATACGATGATGTTATTAGCGAGGTTATAACAGAGTTAGCAGCGCGTGTAGAGGATGTGGTCAGTGTCGGGGTCAAACGTGCTAATATCATCCTTGATCCAGGCTTTGGTTTTGCCAAAAACTATGAGCATCATTGTGCGTTGTTGACCCAACTAGCAAGCTTACAAAGCTTAGAGCTGCCGCTGATGTTTGGCGTTTCACGCAAGCGTTTTTTGGCAGAAGTCCTCAACCATAGTAATATTGAAGCAGTGCAAAACTCACCAGCTATCGAACGTGATACGGCAAGTACTGCTGCGGGTTTATTTGCGCTGCAACAAGGCGCAGGTATTATTCGTACCCACAATGTGGCGATGATGCAGCAAGCCGTAGCACTTTGGCAGCAGCTCACAGACTATAATAATTTATCAGCTTAGCTTAAACGAACGATGCTTAATATTTTTGTGAGACAGAGATAAACTAAGTTCGTTTTCGAACAAACATTCATCATACAATTAACAACCGCTTAAGCAATAACCGCTTGTTAACGACTAAAGAGTTATCTATGACTACCCAACCAGAGCCTACCACTGAGCAACGCCGTATCATTTATCAAGCCCGTCGCGGCCTCAAAGAGTTAGATTTTTATATTGATCCTTATGTTAAGGAGCTTTATCTGACGGCTGATGTTGCTGAGCAAGCCACCTTTGCTGAAATGCTCACTTACGAAGACCCTGACTTACTAGATTACTTTACCAATCAAAGCCAACCGGAAGATGCCGCAGTTTGGGAGTTAGTGAATAAGATTAAGACTTGGCGTCATAGTAAGCACTTAATGTAGCAGGTACTTAGCTGCGTTTTATAATTACCAACTGCTTGTCGCTATTTTAATTAACGTACTGGATAATCAGATGGCAAGGTCGTGCTTATCGCTACGGATTGATACCCCTATACAGCCTACTAGTTATTTACGGTCTTTATCGTATGGCAGTTTGGCGGCTATCATTGTTCTATTGGCATGGTTAGCGAAATTATGGCTTTGGCAGTATGTGCTGATTTTGCTCGTAGCTGCTGCTGTTATTAGTTATTTGGCCTTATCTAAGCCAATCTTAATACATCTCAGCCAACCTCCTATTAGTCAGCGCGTCGATCTTGGTTGGCAGCTGCTGATGCGTACGGGGCGCGCTGATGAGCTATGGCAAGCTAAGCTGTCTACAGTTCATCAGTTTTCATGGTTAATACATTTAACACTCGTTATGACTGAACCTTATCAGCGTCCCTTTACAGTAACCATATTTCGCGATCAAGTGGGCGCTGAACAGTGGAGACAACTGTGTATTTTGGCTAACAGTATCGATGGCACTACTCAAAGCGACTAAACCGCCAAGCTGCTCTCAAGTAGGTAATCGATTGCAAACCCTAGATCTATAGTCAGTTCAAAATAAAGTTGTTATAAATTTGAACGCGCTACTGGTATAAATTTTACTTGCGTGCTGTTATCACAGAGGCTGCGTAAAATTCATCCCAGCAGCGCTATGACACTTTTAAAGTAATTCGACTATATAAAATACTAGACGATACAAGCCATAACAAAACAACCCTCTAGCGGTAGAAATGGATTTGTTATATTAAGGAGAAGTAAAAAACACCATAACAGGAGAGTTTTATGAGTTTATTAGGGAATTTAGTCTCACAAGTTGCCCGTAGTGCGATGGATCCAAACGATGCACAGCGTAACCCAGTCAATCAGCGCACTAGCCCGCGCCGTACTGGCGGTCTTGGCGATATATTAGGCAGTGTGCTAGGCGGAACGGCCGGCGCTAATAACCAAGCCGGAGGCTACAATCCGCAGCGATATGATCGTCAGCCAGACAATGGGTTTGGTTTGGATGATCTATTAGGCGGCTTGACTGGCGGCAGTCAGCGCGGCAGTATGAGCTCAGGAGCAGGCGGTCTTGGCGATATCTTGGGAAGTGTACTAGGTGGTTCTCAGCGTAGCCGAAGTGGTTTTGGCGGTAAAGGGATGCTGATAGCAGCGCTTATGCCGATGGTGCTTAGCTGGATACAGCGTAATGGCGGCTTGAGCGGCGCTTTATCGAAAATCACTGGTATGGGTCATGAGGCGCAGGCGCGCTCTTGGCTGAGCAATAGTGAGCTCAATGATAATTTAGATCCTAATGAGGTCAATCAGCTGTTTGATGAAAGAGAGATCCAGCAAGTAGCCGCGCAGACTGGTGCTAACGATAGCGAAGTGCGGCAAGGATTAGCAGAGCTACTCCCTGAGGTGATGAATCAGCTAACACCAAATGGTAATTTGGATAATGAAAAAGAAGCCAATCAAGAGATTGATGCAATTATTGGTCAGCTATCCAATCGCTTAGGGACGCTAAAATAATTGTCAGCTTAGCTAGTTGCAATGCCTTTTAAATCAATGTGTTTAAAAGAAATGTCTTAAAGGATAAGGTAGCTGGCGACAATCTGGTTGTCGATAATATAGCGATTAAGTATAAAAAAGGAGTACTTTTTGGAGTGCTCCTTTTTTCTAGCTGTATGCTAAAACCTCTCTTCTAGAGTCTCTAGCGTATAGTTAAGCGCCTCAAAGCAGACATCCATCTGAAAACCGCGATATTGCAAAAACCTGAGCTGTTTAGCTTTGTCTTTTTGTTCGACAGGTATATCATCACCATACTTCTTAGTGCGAGCTTCTACCGCAAGCTTAAGCCAGTCAACACCTTCAACTAAACTGTCAGCTTCTGCTACAAACTCCCGAAACTCTTCAGACTCTGCATTTGCCATATCGATGAGCTCATCGATATTGCTTGGCATAGCTATTTTCTTCTTATAAAACTCCTGCTTGATACGCTGACGGCCGCGACCTTTACGAATGTTTTCGCGAATGAGCATCAAGGTAGTGCGATAGTCACTTTGATAGCCTTTTTCTTCAAACTCAGCGAGTAATTTATCGATACTATCTGGATCTTGCTCTTTATCGATAAGCTTTTGTTTGAGCTCCGCTTTGCCATACTCTCGGCGTGAGAGATAATAAAAAGCCAGCCAACGCAAACGGCTTTCGGCCTTGATAGCATCGATCTCGGCCTGTTTTTGTGCAGGCGTACGCAAGTAAGCTTTTAGCGCTGAGGGTAGGTTGTCCATCTCACTAGCACTTAGTGCCGCTATAGCTTGGGTAGGGTTATTGTCACTAGCTATTAGCGTAGCATTGGTGGTGGTTTGTCTAATACCAGAGTGACCGCTGTTGTCTTTACCATTAATAGGGTCAGCGCGGTTGAGCAGCTTATCTGTATGAACTTCACGCTTAACCTCAGCTAGCATCTGCTGGATAGTTTGTGAGTCTGGTGGTACATAGGCGGGCGCGTCGTTAGGCTCAGCTATAAAGGGCGCTGCCGCATGGAAACGTTTTTTACGCTTTTTGCGCTTGGTAGCTTTTGGCTTAGAGGGCTGATTAGCATCAGAGCAGTCATTAGCGAACAAGCTATCCTCGCTATCGTCTAACGAGGCGTTATTTGTTTTCTCCTCAAAGAGTGTATCGGAGGTATTTTTAGCAAAACTGTCTTTAGTAGAGGCTTTATCTAAGCGCTGCGCTTTTTTTGACTTTCTGCGATTAAATAACTCGCTCTGCGTAAGCTTGGCAGGTTTTGAGGTTGTTTTGGATGGCGATTTACTTTTATCGCCAGCAGAGCTAGCCGAATCGGAGTCCGATTCGGCTAGTATTTGGGCCAATGTTTTAATCTGCATTTTTAACCTATAAGATAAGATACTAATAAGTTAGCGATTGTCGATAGGCAAAGCTACTGTATAGGATCAACCTGTAGATCTTGCGCCTCATTGCTATCTGCGGCTACCTCATCTTCCTCGACTCTGTTATATCCCGGTACACCAAGCTTTTCAGCGCGTATCTTAGCTTCGATCTCCTCAGCCACGGCAGGATTTTCTTTTAGATAAAGCACCGAGTTAGCTTTACCTTGACCGATTTTTTCGTCGCCATAGCTATACCAAGACCCTGCTTTTCCTACTGCGCCAATCTCAACGCCTAAGTCGATGACCTCCGCTAAATGGTTAGTTCCTTCCCCATAAGTAATCTCGAACTCAGCTTGACGGAAAGGGGGAGCCATTTTGTTTTTGATGACTTTGACACGGGTTTGGTTACCGATGATCTCATCACCGTTTTTGACCGCACCAATACGGCGAATGTCCATGCGCACAGAGGCATAAAACTTTAGCGCATTACCGCCAGTAGTGGTCTCAGGGCTACCGAACATCACGCCGATTTTCATACGGATTTGGTTAATAAATACCACCATACAGTTGGAGCGCTTGGCATTACCGGTGATTTTGCGTAGGGCTTGACTCATCAAGCGTGCTTGCAGACCCATGTGCGAGTCGCCCATCTCGCCTTCAATCTCAGCGCGCGGCGTCAAGGCGGCAACCGAATCAATAACAATCATATCGATAGCGCCTGAGCGCACCAACATATCGGTAATCTCAAGCGCCTGCTCACCATTGTCAGGCTGTGAGATCAACAAGTCATCGGTGTTGATACCAAGCTTACGTGCATAAACCGGATCAAGCGCATGCTCAGCATCGATAAAAGCACAGGTCCCGCCTTGCTTTTGACACTCGGCAATAGTTTGTAGCGTCATAGTGGTTTTACCTGAGCTTTCAGGGCCGTAAATCTCAACAATACGCCCTTTAGGTAGGCCGCCGATTCCTAGTGCAATATCTAAGCCTAGAGAGCCTGTCGAGACCACATCGACATCCATAGCAACGGAATCATCACCTAAATGCATGATAGTGTTTTTACCAAATTGCTTTTCGATTTGTCCTAGTGCTGCTTTGAGTGCTTTAGCTTTGTTGTCGTCCATAATGGACTCCTTTTAGTAATGAATGATGTACAAGTAATGTTTTAAGATATAGGAATTGCTAAATGAGTAGGGGTAGTCTTTATGAGCCCAAAATAGTCGAAACGATTAGAACCACGACTTAGATATCTATCTTTACTATACAGTAAAAAAAATAGGCTTAGCAGTAAAATTAAGTTTAGGAGGATTGAGTAATAAGCTAGCTAAATCATTAAATAATCGCGGCTCATCGGCTTAATTAAAATCTTTAGCTAAAGGCTCTTAGCCAATAAAGTCAAAAACAGTTTTAGAATAGAAAGTGCTGCTTGTGGTTCGTTTCACTTTTTGTTAGTGAATTAGATAAGGCTATTATAACAAAATCCAAGTCAAATAATGAGTTTGCCTAAGGCTAGACGACAATAGATGTCGCCTAGTTTTTGTAATTTTAGGGTGCTTTTATACCGACTAAATCACCCTTAACTCTGCATAAACCAAGAACATTTTTGCCCCGTTTTGTCAATAGCAAACCGAGTTGTCCACAGCAAAAAGATAATAAAAATCTGCTAGCTGTGAAACATGAGTCGCCATTAAATTATTTCTTAAAATAATTAAAAATAAATTTTTATAGTTTTGAATTAGTCGTAAAACATTGATTTTATTAATAAAATAAATTGTATAAAAAATAACCAATTTTACCTAAAGCGTTAAGCTATCGACTCAAACTCTTGTCAAGTACCTAGTTATCCACAGGGTTATCCACAGCTTCTGGGGAGAACTCCGCAACCCCTTGTACTATCAATGTTTGCGCAGATTCTAAAATTAGTAGCGACTAATAAGTAGCCACAATAACACCTAATATATCTCCGATATACAGGGTCGAGAGTCCTTCCATTGCAAGGTTTCACATGTAGTGAATCCTATGATTAAGCTGTTTTTTAATAAAGATTTTAATACTCTTAGCTATTTTGACTTAAGCTTTCGATAGAATAGCCTAAAATGAAAAAACGACTGTTAGTAACAGTCGCTAAGGGTATTCAAATAAGATTCGAAATGATAAATTTAAAGAGTCTGATGACGGCTAGTTCTTAGTATAAATCAAATCCCATACGCCGTGATCACGGTCGATACCGCGGCGCTCAAACTTAGTCATCGGCCGGAAGTCAGGACGAGGAGTAAAGTTGCCTTTGCCAGCATGATTGCTAAGTTCTGCAAAGTTATCGAGTACCTCAAGCATCCAAAAAGCGTAATGTTCCCAGTCCGTAGCGGTATGAAACCAGCCAGCGGGTTTTAAGGTTCGAGTGACAATCGCCATACGCTCGGTACTGACAAAGCGGCGCTTAAAATGACGCTTTTTGCGCCAAGGATCTGGGAAGTAGAGCTGAATGCGATCGATATGATTCTCAGGGAGCTTTTTGAGTAGCTTTATGGCATCGCCGTTAATGATCTTGATATTAGTCAAGTTTTGTGTGCCTGCCATATAAGCGCATTTACCGATACCAGGCTCATGCACCTCAACGCCGATGAAGTTACGAGTCGGATCGGCTATTGCCATTTCAATCAATGAATCGCCTAGCCCAAAACCTATCTCTAGAGTAAGCGGCGCAGCACTACCGTTTGGGCTATCGGCGAATAAAACGCGCAAATCGTCAATGCCGTCAAGATTGCCATCGCCAAAGCTGTTATTGACTAGATACTCTGCAAACTTAGGATCAGTTAATGCTTGTTCCGCGTTTTTATTCATATGCGTGCGGCGCTTCATAAAAGTATTAACGATACGAATATGCTTATCGTTATTTGCCTCTAACTCGTCAGCTGTAGATGCAGTATTAACGGCTTCAGAAGGGTTATCGCTGGTATTCTCTAATGAACTATCTACTGGGCTGGCAACTGGAGTATCGATAGGGTTATCGGAGGGGATTTGTGGGCTCATAATATAACTAAGACTTTATAAAAAGTAGACAGGTATTATAAGTTAAATCTATGGGGTTTTTAAGTGAAATATAGCTAGCAGAAAACCAAACATCATCTACAAGGTTTGTAGTGGTATTAATAGGAATTGCATGGGCTCAAAATGCATACCTCAAAACTGACTATCATTTGACTAGCGGGTACATCCAATTTAGCAATATAGTCAATTGAAAATAAAACAGTTATAGATTTAGACGCGCTACTAGGATAAATTTTACTGGCGTGCTGTGTTCCCAGAGGCTGCATAACCTATATTTAAAAAAAGCATCCGGTAGCGCTATCCCATTTTTAAAGTTTGCCAACTATATCTTATAATAACTACGGACAATGCTAGTTAGCTTAAGTCATGTCCTAAATTATCTTTCTTTTTATGAAGGTACCTGTTAATACTATCTTTTGCTCTTTATTCAAAAGCCCCAATTCTTAGAAAACAATAGAGCCACTACTATGTTATTTCTCGAAAAGGATTCGCCACCACCCTTTTATCAAGAAAAGCTAACTGCTGCTCGGCGTAAGCAGCTGGATCAATGGTTCATTGGTCATCGTACCCAAGACTATTATCTCAAGCGCTTTGCACAGTTCGATGAGCAAGGTTATTTATCCCCTAAATGGCATTGGGCAGCTTTTTTTATTACCTTTCCTTGGCTGCTCTATCGCAAGCGTTATATGGATGCGATTGTCTATAGTGTCGCGGGTTGGTCCTTTATTCAGCTGACTATTACGATTGTTTTGGTGTTTTTTGAATTTGCGGCGATGTCCTTCATTCCGGATGCTTATCAGATGCCAGTAAGAGTTGCGATAGCGGCTATAATTTGGTTTTATTGGTCGTTTATAGTGGCGCGCTGGACGGATGCCTATTATTACCGAATGGCAAGGCGTGAGATCGCCGATGCTTTAGATAATCATCCGCGTGATGAAGCGGCGCAAAAAGCGATGCTACGGCGTGAAGGGGGCGTGAGCTTATTTGGCTTAGGGCTGGGCTTTGCTATTTTTGCTTTTGCTTTGACTGTCATTAAGGTACAGTTTTTGCCCATTATCGCGAAGCCAAAAGAAAATGAAGTCCTGTTCGATGCTTATGACATAACCAAAACCGCGCAAAATCAAGTGGCCTTAGCTTATCAGCAAACAGGGCGCTGTCCTACTGAGCTGCCAATAGCTATTAGCAATCCAAAAATAAAAGTAGCTATTGATACGCAAACGCCAAGCGTACCAGAGACCGACTGCGCAGTGACAGGCACTATTCAAAACGTTAGGTTTCCACTGCGCTATTTGAACGGGCAGACACTAGTGTTTTATCATCTGCCAAACGAGGATAACTGGCGCTGTACTAGCTCGTTAAATGAAAAACAAGCGCCTGCTTATTGCGTGGCTAATTAATCATTAGTTTTTTGAATGGGGTAGAGGTTCTTGATCTTTATCAATCGGTGTGGCTTGGTTTTTAAGCTCTTCATAAAACTCGCTTAGATCCATTGTGCGAGCCTTACCAATATCCTCATCGAAGAGACTCTCAAGTTCTGCCATTGCCGATTGCGCCGATTCGATCATACTTGCTTCGTCGTCATAGATGGCTTGCTGGCGTTCTATCAAATCATCGTCATAATCGCGGAAAGTCTGTACCGTTTCGCGTGCTTTTTCAGGGGATATACCCAATAGCTGCAATGATTCACGTGACATATCTAAGGAAGACAAATAAGTCTCGCGCCAAATATGACGGACCCCAACCTCACGCAGACGGTAATAGTGCTGCCTGTCTCGCGCTCGCGCTAGGATAATCAAATCTGGATAATTCTTGTGTAAATATTCAGCAGTCGTGATAGAGCGCTCTAAATCATCGATAGCTAGAATAAACAACCTTGCTTTATTGATGCCAGCGGCGCGTAGAATCTCGGGGTTTTTGGGGTCGCCGTAATAGACTTGGTTACCGAATTTACGTACAAAATCTACTCGATTCGCTGAGCGTTCAATGGCGGTAAATTCAATATTATGCATGCGCAGCACTCGACCAATAATCTGTCCGATACGGCCAAAACCGGCGATAATGACTTGATGCTCATGATCAGGAATGGTGTCGTACTCTCGCCTAGGCTTACTCTTAGCGAATAAAGGTTCGCCTGCTTTTTCGAGTAATAAAAACGCGAGCGGCGTTAGCGCCATGGAGATAGTCACCACCAGATTAAGTGTGTTGGCCAGCTCTGGCCGCAAGACATTTTGCGCGCTTGCTACACTGAATAATACAAAGGCAAACTCGCCGCCTTGCGCTAAGGTCACCCCAAGCCGGATGCTCGTCGGCCAGCGATTACCTGAGATTTTTGCGATAGCCGCTACTACGCCAAACTTGATGACCATTAACGCTATAGCACAGCCAACGATAAACACCGGTTTGGCGAGGATAAGCTTGACATCAGTCAGCATACCCACCGACATAAAGAATAGGCCTAATAATAAGCCCTTAAAGGGCTCGATACTGGCTTCTAACTCGTGACGATACTCTGAATCCGCCAATAGCACACCAGTCAAAAACGCGCCTAACGCCATCGAGAGTCCGATCTGCTCCATCAAAATAGAAACGCCCATGACGATAAATAACGCTACAGCCGTTAGCAGCTCAGTTGCGCCGCTAGACGCCACGAACTTAAAGAAAGGTCTGACGATATAACGACTAGAAAAAATCAAACCAGCAAAGACGGCGAATACTTTACCAAAGTAAATCAGATCATAGCTTTGTTCACGTACCCCAGATAAAAAAGGAATCACGGCGAGTAGCGGAATAACCGCAATGTCTTGGAATAATAGAATAGTAAAAGCTTCGCGGCCATGCGTGCTGGAGAGTTGCTGTTTTTCGGTCAAAATTTGTAGCACAAACGCGGTAGAGGAGAGCGCTAAACCAAAGCCGACAATGAAGGCTGTATCAAGCTGTAATGAGAAAAACTGATATAAAATCGCCATTAACACTATGCCGGTCAGACCGACTTGCAGACCACCTAACACAAAGATTGAGCGGCGCAGGGCCCATAGACGAGAAGGCTGCAATTCAAGACCGATGATGAACAGTAGCATCACCACGCCAAATTCAGAGAAGTGTAGTAAGCTTTCAGCATCACCCGCAACATCTAACGCGCTTGGGCCTAATATCAAGCCGGTAATCAGATAGCCCAAAACCGTAGCGATACCGAAACGTTTACCAAGCGGTACAAACAGCAGCGCTGCTCCCAAAAAAATAGTCGCTTGTAGCATTAAGTTTGGAGAGCCGGCGGCGGCTGCGAACATAGTAAATCCTTAGCAATCAGTATCAAGGGTATCAACATGGTTAAATAAAATAGCAAAAAGGCGATTTATTTTTTTCGATAAACTTTCCATACTGAGTTGTCCGCAATTGGGTTGCTATAAGCGTCATTGCGGCGCTTACGCGGTGTCTGCCGACTATCCACGATCTTAAAATCTGGCAGTGCATGGACAATCAGGCCGGTACGATAAAAACGAACGCGCTCAGGCTCTAGCATCTCGCCTTTGTTATCGCGGCAAAACACATAGGCTCGTAGATCGATAAACTCTCGATGGGCAACTAACCTAGCTTCATCATCTGCCTCGAATACGGCAGTCATACGCTCAATCTCTTGCGCAGTATAATCACCGCATTTATCAATCAAAGCGCTGACTGAGCCAAAGCTTTTGGATTCTTTGGCACGGGTTTTGGTCAGATGTAAGCGCTGCACGCTAAAAATAAACTGCGGAATCTCAAGGCTGGCAGGTAATGGTAAATGGTCAGGGGGCATATCCGCGGCAGGATAGAATTCCTTAGCACGCTGCAATAGGTTTTGCCAGCGCTGCTGATAAGCTTGTACCTCATTAAGGTTACCCTCAAAGATAGGCATATCGCGAATTTGCCGTAGAATATCAGGTGGAAACTGCTCATTACGAAAGCTGGAAATATCTTCTTGTAGCGTTGATAGCAGAACTTTAGCCTGCTTTTTGCCGTCTTTTGAGACAGGATCATCGATGTAGTCGGGAGCAACAAAAGGTGCTGAGCGTCTAGACATGGCAATAGCTCATTATTAAGAATTGATAAAGCTGCGATCACTACTAAATAATAGCAAAAAGCGGCTCATTATAGATATAATTATCATTATTATAACCACATAAACGGCTATAAGTTTAATTTAGTTCTAAATTTAAACCTTTATAATGATTGATATAGTCTATTCACTTTAAAAATGACATAGCGCTACTGGATTAGCAATCGCTAGCAAAATTATCATGAATATCGTCCGTACCTTACTCATATCTATATTAGCATTAGCCTTTGGGTTTTGGCTCGTTATGGCATCAAATATGGGGCCAGCTTATTTGCCACAGGTAATGAATGGAAGCTTAGATATTTGGATAAGAATGCTGTTATTGGTATCTGGCTTAGTGATTTGGTTAACCATTGTCATCTGGTTGATAAGAATTATTTACCGCTACCTTGCCAAACTGATTAAGACAGTTAAATAAATTTTGCTAGCTAAATTTTTGTTCCCAGATTTTTAGTTAATGATTATGACCAATATGTCCAGTATCACTCAGTGCACGCTCAGAGATATCGCAGACTAGCGTGTCGCTGTGAGCCATAGTCTGAGGATGCGATAGGCTCTCGACCTGAATGGTCGCATGACTAATCCCCAAATCCTGCAAGCGCTGTTCAAGCTCGCTAATTAGCACACTAGCCTCAGTAATGCTCATCTCACCATTGACCACCACATGACAAGATAAGGCATTCAGACCGCTAGTAATACTCCAAATATGCAAGTCATGAATTCTTTGGACTTGCTCATGATCGAGCAAGCGCTGTTCAACCGATTCTAACGAGATACCTTTTGGTGTGCCTTCCATCAGAATATGCACCGAATCACGCACCACTCGATAACCGCTGATCAATATCAAAACAGCAACGATGACCGAAGCGAGAACATCAGCCCACAGCCATCCAAATCCTATCATCAGTAGCGCGGCAATAATAGCAGCGACTGAGCCCATCAAATCACTTAAGACATGTAGATAGGCGCTTTGCATGTTCAGATTGACAGGCTCTTTAGCGTCAGAAGGGTTTTGTTTTTCTCCATGACTATTTCCGTTATGACTGTGTCCGCTATGGCTATTTCCGCTATCGTCACTACGGCTACCACGATGCATCAGCCAAGCCACTAATATATTGACGAGCATACCGATAGTAGCGATGATCAGCATGCCTTGGCTAGCGATTTCGGTCGGGGTGTTGAAGCGCTTGATGGCTTCCCAAAAAATCATCAGCGCAATAATCACTAAGGTTGCGCCATTGACACCAGCGACTAAAATCTCGAAGCGCTTATAACCAAAAGTCTTTTGATGAGTCGCCGCTTTTTCACCGATTCTAAAAGCCATCAAAGTCGCACCTAGCGCTACTGCATCGCTGAGCATATGACCGGCATCTGATAATAACGCTAAGCTACCCGTCAGTAAGCCGCCAATAACTTCGATAAGCATATAACCGGTAATGATAATAAAACTAATCAATAGCGTGCGCTGATAGCCTTTGGTATCTCGCGGCGCGGTAGTCTGCTCTAGATGCTCGTCATGATCATGCTGGTCTTCATCGTTGTAGAGATAATGTTCAGCATCATTATGAGTAGTCTTACTGTTAGCACTATTATCAGTATAAGGCTTATGTTTAGGGTTTGAATGGTCGGCACTCATTAGTCTTCTCACACTCAAAGCATTTGATGGGAAATCGATGACTTAGAATTTAGCATAACTGACAATAAGAAGCTGTAACGCTGCCGTAACGGCTAAAACTTATACAATATAAAAAAACAAAGAGGTATGGAGAAGATAAGGTAGACAAGACACCACAAACGCATTAAAAAATCACCAACCGACAGGGTCAATATCTAAGGTCAGCTTGAGATATTTAGTACTAGGTAAAGCCAGCACAGGCTGCCACCAGAGCTTGAGAATGTGATGCAGCTGCGCCCGCTCTTTGGCTAATAATAACAACTGCGAGTGATAACGGCTGTTCTTTTTACTCATCGGCGCATCAATAGGGCCGAGAACCGCCAGCTTATGACCTGTGGGTAAATGTGCCACGGCGTCTTTTAGCGCTTGCGTAGTCGCCGCCAAAGTCTTGCCTTCACAGCGAATTAAGGCGGCATGACTAAACGGAGGTAAGCCCATCATTTTGCGCTCTTGTAATAGCGACTGCGCAAAGGAATAATAGCCGTCCTTGACCAGCTTAAGCAGTAGCGGGTTGTCAGGTTGTAGCGTTTGAATTAATACGCGCCCGGCCTTGTCGCCACGACCCGCTCGACCCGCGACTTGAATCATCAGCTGCGCGGTATGTTCAGGCGAGCGAAAATCCGCGGACAAAAAGCCTCTATCGGCATTGGGCAAGCAAACGAGCGTCACATTAGGAAAATGATGACCTTTAGCGACCATTTGCGTGCCGACTAAAATCGCCGGTTTACCTTCATTAATACGCTGATAGATGTTCTCCCAGCTGTCTTTACCCCGAGTGGTATCACGATCGATTTGAATAATTGGGTATTGTATTTTACTGGTTTGCGGATTAGCAAACAGCGCATGTAAGTTTTCGCTAAGTCTTGTCGTCCCCATACCTTTGGTATCTAAGTTTTGACTGGCGCAATCAGGACAACTGCTTGGAATATAAGCCTGCCAATCACAGTGATGACACTTTAAATAAGAGTTTCTCTGATTTTGGCGACTGTAATGCACTGTTAAATGTGCATCGCAGCGTGGACAGTCTGCTTGCCAGCCACAAGCGGCGCAAAGTAACACGGGGGCGTAGCCGCGACGATTTAGAAATATTAAGACCTGATCGCCGGCTTCGAGCGTTTGCCTAATAGCATTGATGAGATCGTGGGTCAGACCAGTATCATAGTTTGCGCCATCGTCTCCAGTTTGCTGATGAGTAGTTTGCAGGCGAGCATCAATCAGCTGCATGGCCGCAGGTGTGGCACTGCCGGGGCGGGACGTTAGCTGAGACTCTGTCAGTTTGCCATCTGCCACGAGTTTTAGATGCTCAAGCGTTGGAGTCGCGGTTCCGAGCACTACGGGGATCTTACACTGAAGGCCGCGGTATAGCGCCACATCTGCGGCATGATAGCGCAGCGTATCTTGTTGTTTATACGAGCCATCATGCGCTTCATCAACAATGATCAGTCCTAAATTGGCAAAAGGATACAGCACAGCTGAGCGCGTACCGATGATGATTTGTGCGTGCCCAGTACGGCAGTCTTGCCAACCTTGCAGTCGATAAGTATTGGTCATACCTGAATGCAGCAGCACAATTTGCGCGGCAAAGCGACTGGCAAAACGTGCCCGTGTCTGCGGCGTTAAGCCAATCTCTGGCACCAGTATCAGTACCTGCTTACCAGCTTCTAGCACCGCTTGCATCGCTTGTAGATAGACTTCTGTCTTACCGCTACCGGTAATACCATTTAGCAAAATACCTTTATACTGCTCAGCGCTATGGGCGGCAACAATAGCCGTCACTGCGAGCTGCTGCTCATCATTAAGATCAAGCGGCATCTTCGCTAAACTCACTGGCTTAGGCGCCGATTTGTGCTCAATGTAGCGCTCAATTAAGCCTTTGTCTTCTAGCGTCTTCAAAAAGCTGCGCTGCATTCCTTCTAATAGCAACACATCTTCGCTCGCCCCGTGCTCGCCATGCAGCTTTAGCATATCGAACTGCTGTTTTTGCTTGACCGCATTGGCATGAAAGTCAGCATCAGTGACGTGCGGCAAGATCCGCCAATGGGTAATCAGTAAGTCGAGCGGCTTACCTTGCCGCACTAAAGTTGGCAGCATTACAGCGAGTACATCGCCTAAAGGGTAATGGTAATAACTCGCGAGCCAGTGCGCGAGGCGAAGCATAGCACTATCGACGATAGGCTCAGCATCTAAGCACTGAGTAATAGGTTTGAGCTTACTTGCCGGAACATTGCTATCTGCTTGTACAATTTGCGCAATGACGATACCGATGAGGGTCTGCCTACCAAAAGAGACTTCGACACGGCTACCGATTTTAGGCAAGGATAAGTCTGCAGGCACGCTATAGTCAAAGACTCGATAAAGAGGAACTGGTAGAGCAACTTGGACTAACATAAACGACGCTCGCAGCCTTATTAATAGTTAAATTATGGGGATTGATTGCTAAAAGTTAAGTGAAAAATACCAATAGATGAGGCGCTAATTTTACTTTTACGTAATATAAGCAGCAGAAACAGGTAAGCCCAAATTGCCGTTATCGATAACCGCGCTTTGGGCTTAAGCTTTTTTAACTTTATAGGGCTGGCTTTGGCCTTATGACTTTAGCTTTAAGGGTTTTAGCCTTGATGATATCAGTTATTCTATATACATAATCGACTCAATCTCGACTACACCGCCTTTAGGTAGGGCGGCGACTTGTACCGCAGCGCGAGCAGGGTACGGCTCGCTTAGATTAGCAACGAACACTTCGTTTAGCGCCGCAAAGTCGTTCAAATCGGTCAAGGAGACATTGAATTTAACGACATCATTGATAGTACCACCAGCCGCCTCACAAATCGCTTTTATGTTTTCAAAAACTTGCTTAGCTTGCGCCTCAAAGCCTTCTTTTAGCTCCATCGTCTCCGGGTCAAAACCAAGCTGTCCTGAGATGTAGACGGTATTACCAATCTTTACCGCCTGTGAATAAGTGCCAACAGCAGCTGGGGCTTTATCAGTTTGGATAGTTTGACGGCTCATGCTCATTCCTTATATTAAGTCGATAGTGGTGAAGTTATTTGGATAAATTTGTTATAGCTGGTACAGCCGCATAATATTAGGGAAACCTAACAGCGATCTGAGCTCACGTATACCTTGGGCTAAGTGCACACGGCTGCGAACAACTACATGGACGATAGTATCACTATTACGCACATCGATCGTTTCTACACCGATGTTTAACTGGCGCAGATGATAAACCACTTCGCTGATTTGCTCATCGCTTAGCGAAATGGAGAGCTTGAGATAAGCTGGAAAGCGTATCTTATTACTGACATCATCAGATTCGTTTTGTTTAATCGCTTTATCATCGCGCCACCTTAGCTGAATGATTTGGTAAGGATTGTCCTTACGTATATCATCTAGCGAAAAACACTTATGCCGATGTGCCACTAATCCATGCCGTGATAAGTGGCCAACAATAGGGTCGCCATAAATAGGATGACAACAATTGGCAAAATCAAGCTCAACACCAGCAGTATTGACGATCAGTTGTTGCGGCTGCGAGGCTTCATTGCCAACCGCTTGCAAACTTGCCATCTCATCGCTGAATAAGCGTGATACGACGAGCTGCGGCAATAAGGTGCCAGAGCTTATTTGCTCAAACAGGGTATTTTTATCGTTGAGACCACGCCACTCAAGTAGGTTATCCCACTCACAGTCGTGCAAGTCATCTAAGCTTTTATTATAAGTTTTTAGTGCGCGATCTAGCGCTTGTTGTCCATGACGCTGTTTTTCACTCGTTGTTAAGTCTTTAAACCAGCGTAGAATTTCTTCACGAGCCTTATTAGTTACCACAAACCCAAGCCACTCCGCTTTAGGTTCAGAGTCACTATCGACTTCGATTTCGACTAACTGTCCGTTTTTGACTACTGTACCGAGTTTGGCTTTTTCATTGTCTATATTAGCACCGACTGCGACATTACCGACCATGGGACCGACGGCATAAGCAAAGTCGAGCGCGGTTGCGCCTTGCGGTAGCTCATAAGCCCGACCTTGCGGACTATAGCAGAGGATCTTGCTAGAATGCAGATAGTCCATCAGCTCATTAATAGTAGACACCGCGGCCGTAAAGTCAGGGTTATTCTCACTCAAGGTTTCTTCATCAACCAGCTCTTTCATATTGCGTAGTGAGGCCTGAATCACCGATTGACTGACATCAGAGGCGTGCTCAGCGCCGATCACGCCTAGACGTGCTGCATGCTGCATCTTTTTGGTCATGATGATTACTTTGATACAGTCATTGTCACGCTCATAAAACAAGGTCAAAGATTGATTGCCGCCTGGCAGTGGGCGGCGAATATTGTCTTGAATATGGGCGTCTTCGATTTGATATTTTTTGATAAGGTAATAAGCCAGCTTGTCACAAGCCTCTACTGTATCGAGGACAATCTCAAAGGAATAATGTCGAAGTAAGGCACTAATCTCACCGCGGTTACGAAAGAATTGACGGTACATCGTCACACGATTGTCTAGGATCTTGACGTGACCATTTAATTCCAAATTGTTTAATACCACAATCAGATAACGGTGGATAGCTTCTTTTTGAAAATTACGTCCAAGACCATGTTGCAACAGCTTATCAGAGAGCTTGTTATACATCACTGGATTAAGATTACGGTAGCAGAGCACCTCAATATAATCAGCAATATCGTTGATGCCCATTAAGCGTGCGAAGGGCACATAAAAATCTAAGGTCTCTTGCGCGGTGGCACGCTGCTTTTCAGAGCTGACTGCATCGAGCGTTGACATATTGTGCAGACGATCGGATAGCTTGATAATTAAGACACGCGGATCTAACAAGGTGGCAGTCAGGATCTTATGAAAGGTCGCCGCTTTGTTTTGCTGTTTGTTATATTTTGAAGATTTAAGCTTAGTGACACCATCAACTAATTTAGCGACCACTTTGCCATAACGCTGCTCAATCTGTTCGCCAGTTACGTCGGTATCTTCAACCGTATCGTGCAAAATCGCGGCAATAATCGTATCTCTGTCTAAACGAAAACCCGCCAAAATCTCAGCAACAGCAATAGGGTGGGTAATATAAGGCTCACCTGATTTGCGTTTGTCCTTGATATGAGCGATATCACCGAACTCACAAGCATCGATAATGTCACGGCGATCGTCACTACTTAAGTACCCAACCGAGCGCAGCAAATTATATTGAGCCTCGTCCACTAAACGATGACTGAGCTTGGGAAGGGTTTGGCTCATACAGGATTGTCCTATAACTGAGCGCCTATCATTGGGCGCCTATAGCTTGGCAATGGATTTAGCGGCTATTGTTTTGCTAAACAAAAAGACCAGAAATGAATAAAATAAACTCCAAGACGAGTTTGGTTCTCCACCCTCTAATTAATCGTAAATTACCTACAATGTCAACCACTAAGCGCATTCACTCTGTAAATAGCAAAAAACAGTTTTTTAAATCATAAAAACCACAGCTTAGTACTGTGGTTTTATAGCGCTATGCGGGTGTATCAGCAGCTATTTTAGCTTAAAAAAGCCTATCTTTATAAGATTTTTTAAAAGCTATGATCGCCTGATAAAGCTAGATCCAATGAGCTAGTGGCAAAGCTATGCTCAGGTTGGTTTAGGATATCGCGGGTGATTTTGCCAGCGGCGATCTCACGCAGTGCCAACACCGTTGGCTTGTCATTATCGACTTCAACGAGTGGCTCAGCAATACCTTTTGCCAGTTGGCGAGCGCGTTTGCTAGCGACAAGTACCAGCTCAAAACGGTTGTCTACATTCTCTAAGCAATCTTCAATCGTGACACGTGCCATAGTTAATTACCTCAGTGATTTATGATTAGCAGATAGTATCGATGTTATAAATAATATACCAATAGGTCGCCTGCTAATGTATAGGAGCAGAAATATAGAAAGATATAGGGGAAGTAACTGGCTATTATAGCATTTTTTCGCCAGTCGCGTCATAGCTTTTATACTAGGTTATCGAAACCTTAAAGTCGCTATTATCACTTAAGCTATTATTACATAAGCTGTTATTACATAAGCCACTGATACGTAAGACACTAACAATTAGAATATTAGCACTTGAGCCGTACTTAAAAGCGGAGCTAAGGCTATACTTCGCTCTCATTAGTCAGCAAAGCGTTGATAATACGGCGATGATGGCGTTGCTGACGATTAAGCGTTTGTCTGTCAGCGACGATTATGGCTTTAAGCTCAGTTAGCGCCACTTCAAAGTTATCATTAATAATCACGAAGTCAAAATGTACATATTGCGCCATCTCAGTAACGGCGCCGGCAAGACGCTGCTCGATTACCTCAGCGCTGTCTTGAGCCCGGCCCGCTAAGCGCTGGCGTAGGGTTGAGAGGCTAGGCGGTAAGATAAAGATCATAGTGGCATCGGTAAATATCTTTTTGACTTGCAGCGCCCCTTGCCAATCAATCTCCAATATCACATCGATACCCGCCTCTAGCTGTGCTCGTACGCTTGCCTCTGCAGTGCCATAGTAGTTGCCAAATACCTCAGCATGCTCTAAAAATTTGCCTTCGCCAATAGCGGTAGTAAATACCTCTTTGTCGATAAAATGATAATGATGACCATCGATCTCACCTGGACGAGGCGCACGAGTAGTGTGAGAGATGCTGACAGTCAAGTCATTAGTGGTCGCAAGTAGCTGCTTAACCAAAGAGGTTTTACCGGTACCAGAGGCCGCGGTAATAATAAACAGTGAGCCTGTCATAAGTATCCCAATAAAGTAATGATAAGTGTTTTTTTCAATAGAGTAGATAATAGCGTCGGCAATTATAATACTGATACGATAGCATTTTAAAGCGTAATGAGAATATATTATGATAAAGTAGGGGTGGGTGCGTTGAATCTATGTATTTGTGCCCTGATAACAACGATAAGCAATGATTTAAGCACTAATTTAAGTTTGAGCACTGATCTTAAGTGCTTAACCACTGATTCTAAATTATCTAATGATAGGCTGTCTTATGCAAATTTATCTTGCCAATCCACGCGGGTTTTGTGCTGGCGTGGATCGCGCTATTGCGATTGTCAACGAAGCGCTGACTCGTTTCGAGCCGCCCATTTATGTGCGCCATGAGGTGGTGCATAATAAGTTTGTGGTCTCAGACTTAGCCAATCGTGGCGCGGTATTCGTCGAGGAGCTAGATGAGGTGCCTGATGGCGCTATTGTAATCTTTTCTGCGCATGGGGTGTCAAAAGCGGTCGAAGATGAAGCCAGTCGCCGCGATCTTACTGTGTTCGATGCCACCTGTCCGTTAGTGACGAAAGTACATATCGAGGTGGCGAAGTTCGCCCACGAAGGGATGGATGCGGTACTGATTGGGCATGCAGGACACCCAGAAGTCGAGGGCACTATGGGCCGCTTCAATCGAGGGCATGGTGGCCATATTCATCTGGTAGAGGATGAAAAAGATGTCGAAGACCTTAGCGTAAGAGACGCTGAGCGCTTAGCTTTTGTCACCCAAACGACCTTATCAATGGACGATACCGCAAGAGTGATAGACGCGCTTCGCAATAAGTTCCCAAGCATTCAAGGGCCGCGAAAAGATGATATCTGCTATGCCACTCAAAACCGACAAGATGCAGTCAAGGACTTAGCGGGTCGCTGTGAGGTAGTGCTAGTCGTAGGCTCGCCCAACTCATCGAACTCCAACCGTCTACGTGAGCTTGCCGAGCGCATGAATTGTAAGGCCTATCTCATTGATAACGCTAGCGAAATGAAGCAAGCTTGGTTCGATGGCGTAGAAGCGGTAGGGGTGACGGCGGGCGCTTCAGCTCCTGAAATTCTCATCCAAGAGGTACTACAGCAATTACAAGATTGGGGCGGCAAGCAGCCTGATGAGCTCTCTGGTATTGAAGAGAATGTCACTTTCAGTCTACCAAAAGCTTTACGTATTCCAGTGACTGAGGTCGGGAAGTAAGAGCCAACGGATAGTAGTTGTAGATAACCGTTCATAACCTTTAACTACTTAAAAAATTAATAAAAAGCAATTCAAATCTTGATAAAGAGCAAATAGGATGAAAAAAGGTAGAGCGAAATTTGTATTGGCGGAAGCTAGTCTCGCTGAGGTCAATAAGCAACTAAAGATCAACTGGTTGGTCACAGCGGTGGTTATCGCCATACTTGCGATGAATATTATTCAGTTTATGCAAGTCAAAAGCTTCTTTTATGCGGCGCTAACGGCACTGATGATATTTTTACTTTTTTTTATTACTAAAGCGCGTCATATTCTCAAATTAAGGAAGCAAGAACTTAGTCAATAAGGTACTAAAGGCACTAAAATACAGGTGCCGTAATAGCCAAACGGAAATGCAAATAAAAATATAGGACAGCTATGTCAGCGTATTACCACTTTAGCAAACGCGAGCAGCAGCCAGATGGCACTTGTATCGCTTATTATCAACCGACCAAAAATGTTCAAGGCGCTTGGAACGAGCATGAACAGCACATGGCGCCAGCGACAGGGCTGCTCACTTATGAGCTGAACCATTTCAATCCGCAAGACAATATGCGTATCGCCCGTATTAGTCTTGATATTTTGGGATTGATTCCGCTTAGCGACTTTACGATTACCACCCGCTGTATTCGACCCGGCAAAACCATTGAGCTTATCGAAGCGGTGATGACTAGTCGCGGCCGCGATTGTATCATTGCGCGCGCTTGGCGACTACTCACCCAAGACACTAGCGAGATCGCAGGTCTTGAGGATGCGCCAGCCATGCATCAACCCGAAGCGCTGCCAGTTTGGGAAGGCATGAAGCAATGGCCGGGTGGTTTTATTGAAACGGTTAATTTAGTCGCTGAAGCGGATCGCCGTTCTGGCAAAGGTATGGTGTGGATTACTAATGAGACTGATATGATCGAAGGCGAGCCGACCAGCGATTTAGTGAAACTATTAGGGATGGTCGATACGGCGAATGGAGTGGTGCAAAGACTGGGTCTTGGGCTGACAAAGTTAGAGTGGATATTCCCTAATACCGATCTGCAAATCCATATGCACCGAGAGCCAAAGGGTCAATGGCTAGGGATAGAAGCGGTACAGCAATATGGCAGCGATGGTATTGGCTTAACCAGCGCGGTGCTGCATGATGTGCATGGGCCGTTTGGGCGTAGCGAGCAAATCCTTACTATTCGCCCGATGCCCAGTTGATGATGGCTAGCTGATTCAGCAGCTAAGCTACTCACTTTTACCCTTGTCAGTACTCTTAAGGACAGCTTCTACGCTGTCCTTTCTTATGGTATAAAATAAAGGGCTGCTTATGTCAATCAGAACAATCTAGCGTGATGATTATTAAAATAAAACGAAAGGATACAATTAATTCATTATACAAATAACAGTGGTTAAGGTGTAATAAGCACTAGCAATGAGATTTTAAGCAAGCGTTAGAGAGCCAAAGAGTGCTTATACTTTGACTAATATACTTTGACTGACTATTTAAAGGAATAATCCCATGAGTGATAAAATGAATGATAAAAAATGCCCCTATGATTCAACGCCGCTCACTATGAGTAATGGTGCGCCTGTTGTTGATAATGAAAACAGTAAAACCGCTGGCAAGCGCGGGCCATTATTAGCTGAAGACCTATGGCTGAATGAAAAGCTAGCTGATCTGAATCGCGAAATTATTCCCGAGCGCCGTATGCACGCCAAAGGCTCTGGTGCCTTTGGTACGTTTACCGTGACTAATGACATCACGAAATATACTCGCGCCGGTATCTTTGACGAAGTCGGTAAGCAGACGCCGATGTTTGCGCGCTTTAGTACGGTAGCTGGCGAGCGCGGCGCCGCTGATGCTGAGCGTGATATTCGCGGTTTTGCCTTGAAGTTTTATACTGAGCAAGGTATTTGGGATATGGTCGGTAATAATACGCCGGTATTTTTCGTGCGTGATCCGCGTAAGTTCCCAGATCTGAACAAAGCGGTGAAGCGTGATCCGCGTACTAATATGCGCTCAGCGACCAATAACTGGGACTTTTGGACCTTATTGCCAGAATCTTTGCATCAAGTAACCATTACTATGAGCGATCGCGGTATTCCAGCCTCTTATCGGAACATGCACGGCTTTGGCTCGCATACTTATAGCTTTATCAATAGCGATAATGAGCGCTTTTGGGTCAAATTCCACTTTGTCACTCAGCAAGGTATCAAAAACCTAACCGATGCTGAAGCCGCTGATATTATCGCTAGCAATCGTGAAAGCCATCAAGAAGACTTGCTAAATGCTATCGATAATGGCGACTTCCCGAAGTGGAAAATGTACGTACAAATCATGCCAGAAGAGGAGGCTGATAAAGTACCGTACCATCCCTTTGACCTAAGCAAAGTCTGGCCCAAAGGCGACTATCCGCTAATCGAAGTGGGCGAGTTTGAGCTCAATAAAAACTCAGACAACTATCATCTTGATGTCGAGCAAGCGGCTTTTGCCCCGAACAATCTCGTACCTGGTATCAGTGCCTCTCCAGATCGTATGCTGCAAGCGCGTCTGTATAGCTATGCTGATGCCCAGCGCTACCGCGTTGGGGTCAACCATAAGCATATTCCGGTGAATAAACCTACTTGTCCGGTGACTAGTAACCAGCGCGATGGTCTTATGCGTGTCGATGATAACTACGGCGGCCGTCCGCACTATACCCCAAACAGCTTTGAGCAGTGGCAAGAGCAGCCGCAATATGCTGAGCCGCCTCTAAAAGTAGATGGTTACGCCGAGCATTATGACTTCCGCGAGGACGATAGCGACTACTTTAGTCAGCCGCGCGCGCTATTTAAGCTGATGAATGACGAGCAACAGCAAGTACTGTTTGACAATACCGCAAGAGCGATGGGCGATGCACTAGACTTTATTAAGTATCGTCATATTCGCAACTGTAACTGGTGTGATCCGGCTTACGGCGCAGGCGTTGCCAAAGCGCTTGGATTAACAGTCGAAGATGCGCTAGCCGCTCGTGATAGCGATCCTGCTCGTGATTTGCCAAGCTGTTTGTAGTTGATAATTAGCTTTTAAATCAAAATATTTTAAGAATTAACCACACCGCCTAAGGAAACTTGGGCGGTGTTTTTTTGTCTAACTTTTTTATAACAAGGCTTTTAAACTTGAAATATCTGGTCGCGACCCTATTAGTATAAACAGCCTAGCACTATTTGTGACTCTTAGTTTGAGACTCTCATTTAGTGCTACTGTTTGACGCTAATCTCAATTTTCCAATAAAGGAGTTTTTTATGAGTGAAGACAACAACAACCCAGAATTAAAAAAACATAGTTTTGAGGCGGAAGTCGCCCAGCTACTACATTTAGTGACGCATTCGCTGTACTCAAACGCTGACATCTTTGTGCGTGAGCTGGTCTCAAACGCCTCTGATGCTTGCGATAAGCTGCGTTTTGAAGCCACTAACGACGACAGCCTGTATGAAGACGATGGCGAGCTAAAAATTCGCATCGCTGTAGACGCGGACGCCAAAACCATCACCTTTACCGATAACGGCATCGGCATGAATGAAACCGATGCGATAGAGAACTTAGGGACTATTGCCAAATCGGGCACCAAAGCGTTCTTGGACAAACTCTCTGAGTCACAAAAGCAAGACGGCCAATTAATCGGTCAATTTGGCGTTGGTTTCTACTCCGGTTTTATCGTTGCCGATACTATTAGCGTTGAAACACGCAAAGCCGGTGAGCCAGCGGACAAGGGTGTACGCTGGATCTCTGATGGCAGCGGTAGCTTTACGGTTGAGACCATCACTAAAGAGGCTCGCGGGACGAGCATCACCTTGCATCTAAAAGAAGAATATACCGAGGGCGAAGATAATTATCTGGACCGTGCTAAGATTAAGCGTCTGGTTAATAAGTACTCAGACCATATCAGCTTACCGATTCAGATGCGTAAAGAAGTCTGGCAAGAAGATGTTAAAGAGGAAGGTGATGATAGTGATGCGCCAGCAGGCGGCGAGATGGTCTTGACCGACGAGTGGGAGACCATCAATAAAGCCAGTGCGCTCTGGACGCGATCTGCCTCTGAAATTGAAGATGATGAGTATGTCGATTTTTATAAAAACATCAGTTATGACATGGATGAACCGCTCACTTGGACGCATAACCGCGTAGAAGGTCGCGTGCAATATACCCAGCTGTTATATGTACCCAAAAAAGCACCAATGGATCTATACACCCGCGATCAGCAACATGGCTTGAAGCTATATGTGAAGCGCGTGTTTATCATGGATGACGCTGAGCAGTTATTGCCAACCTACTTGCGTTTCGTTAAAGGGGTGATTGATTCAGCTGATTTGCCACTCAACGTCAGCCGTGAGCTCTTGCAAGAGTCGCGCGATGTCAAATCTATCCGTGACGGTAACGCGCGCCGTGTCTTGACTATGCTCGCAAGCCTAGCCAATAGCGAAGACAGCGATAAGCAAGACAAGTTCGCTCAGTTCTACAGCGAGTTTGGCGATGTCATCAAAGAAGGTCTAGGCGAGGACATGGGTAATCAAGAGCGTATTGCCAAATTGCTTCGTTATGCTACCAGCACCGATGACAAAGTTGCGACTAGCTTTGAGGACTATAAAGGCCGCATGATCGAGGGTCAAAAAGCCATCTATTATCTCACTGCAGATAACTTAGCCGCTGCCAAAAATAGCCCGCAGCTTGAGCTATTCAAAAAGAAAGGCATCGAAGTCATCCTTATGACTAGCCGTGTTGATGAGTGGGCGATGAACTTCTTGACCTCATTCGATGAGACGCCGCTGCAAAACATCGCGAAAGGCGCGGTTGACTTAGGCGACTTGCAGGATGAAGAAGAGAAGGCAGAAGCTGAGAAAGCACAGGAAACTATGAAACCGGTGGTTGAAAAGCTAAAAACGGCTTTAAACTCACGTGCTAAAGATGTGCGCGTCTCGAATCGCTTAGTCGATAGCCCTGCGATACTAGTGACTTCAGAAGGCGATCTATCGCCGCAAATGATACAGATGCTGCAGCAGATGGGTCAAGAAGTACCAGACACTCAGCCTATCTTGGAAGTCAATCCTGAGCATCCGCTGATCAAAAGACTTGATAGCAGCGAGCAGTTTGATGACAGTTTTGACAAGCTGGCGCAAGTGATCTTTGATCAAGCGTTACTAGCTGATGGCGGTCAGCTAGAAGATCCAGCCGCTTATCTTAAACGGGTCAACGAGCTATTGATGCGCTAGTTTGAGAGTAGTTGAATTGTCAGTGTTAACTAAAAAGGAGATCTCGTTTGAGGTCTTCTTTTTTTGTAAATGGTTATTTTGATTAGTTTTTATGGATGGTTCTTTACGGTTAGCTAGGGTTGGTAACAACGGAAAACAGAGCGGTTTTTACAAATCAGCCTTATGGTCTGAACCGACAATCCGTTACAATTGCGTTATGTTAGGAAGCTAATAAGTCATCAATTATAAATGGTATATCCTATCTTATTTTATCCGACTCGATAGAGGTTTAAGTCTTTGTCACTCTCGTCCCTAAAAACCGTCTCCCTTCAGCGCTTCTCTCTTAATTTTGCGGCCAATATTATAGCCGCTTTTTGGATGCTGATCGGCTCTACGCGTGCCTTTTCTTGGGTGAAGCCTACCTTTATACAGTTTGCCGTATTTGCTTTTTTGGCGCTTGGGAGTAATGTACTCTTTTCTTGGTTAGCGGCGGAGAGTGGTAGCGTTTTTAATGAACAAGGCTTAGTCAGTTACTTGATTTGGCCGGTGATTATTCTGCTAGCGGGTATCATTCTAGCGCGGCGCTCCGGAAATCAAAGCTTATTATTCGTGCCAGCGGTATTGTGGTTAGTAGCAGATAGCATCTCAGCGCTACTACAAAGCTTAGTGCAGTTCTTTGGCAGCCGCGGCTGGTTACCGGATTGGAGCTATTCGCTTTTACCGATATTATTTTTAATATTGTTTTTATGGCAAACCTTAGCTCTGCTATGGATCTTCTCTCAGCGCTTGCGTACGCCTTGGTGGGAGCGCCTTATCGTCTTGGTAGGGGCTGTGGCCCTGCTTACTATTTGGCAAAAAAACGTCGCCGATCAGCCTATTTTTAAACCCATACCTGTAGAGCCGATCTTAGAAGAAGCGGCTATTTATAAACAGCCTGAACTACTACAAAACGCTTTAGCTAGTATCGATGCTAGTATCCCGGGGAAGACGGAATGGTACTTTATGGGCGTCGCAGGCTTTGCCGGGCAAGAGGTGTTCCGCTCTGAGATTAATAATGCTCGTGAGCTATTCGATGTCCGTTTCGGCACTAGTGGGCGCTCTTTATCCTTGATTAATAATCGCTACAGCTGGACGGAAGAGCCCATAGCGACGAAGACCAGTATTTTGCGAAGCCTAAAAAAGATCGGCCAACAGATGAATAGCGATGAAGATGTATTGCTGCTCACCTTATCATCACACGGTAACGAAGATATCCTTCAATTGGCAAACGCGCCTGTGGCGATGGATAATTTGCAGTCGGCGTGGCTACGCGCGGCTCTGGACGAGTCCGGTATTCGCTGGCGGGTCATCGTCGTATCGGCTTGCTATTCAGGCTCTTTTATCGACGAGCTGATGTCTCCGACCACAGTGGTTATCACCGCATCAGCAGCGGATAAAATGTCATTCGGCTGTACCAATAGCGCTGAGATGACTTATTTTGGTCAAGCCTTCTTTGCTGAGAGCTTGCGTGAGAACACTAGCTTTGCCGCCGCCTTTAAAGATGCGAGCTTACGCATACAAGAGCGCGAAAGATTCATGGGGTTTGAGCCATCAGAGCCGCAGATGATAGTAGGTAGCCTGATGGATACGGCTCTACCTGCTTTTGAGCAAGTATTATTTGATCAAAAGCGAGCGCTGCAGCCTTCTGCTATGGTCGATACGAAATAAAAGTGTCACGCTCTAATAAGCAAGGCTACGATATCACCACCCCTTAACAAAGAGCTAAAGAAAGCCAATAGATAGTCTGCAGATAGTTTGTATAATAGGGGTCAAGTCTTTCCTTACTCATTATTTGAGTAGTAAGTTTGCTTTTAACGGAACTTAAATAACACGCCCTAACTATATAACGATAAAAACGGTAAATATAAAAGGATATCAGTGATGAGTCATTATTCTAATCAAAAGTTATCTGTCAGCTCAAAATTGACGCAAGTCAGCGCTAATCGGTGCTTCGATGGCGAGCAGCACTATTACCGCCATGAGTCATCAGCGACTAACACGCCCATGACTTTTAGTATTTATTTGCCAGATGAGGCACTAGCCGGCCACCGTTGTCCGGCGATACTGTATCTATCCGGTTTGACTTGTAATGCTGATAATGTCACGCACAAAGCGCACTTTCAACAAAAATGCAGCGAGCTTGGCGTTATCTTTATCGCCCCAGATACCTCGCCGCGCAGTACAGATGATATCGATGTGCCAAATGATGAGCGTTACTTTGTCGGGCAGGGCGCTAGCTACTATGTCGATGCGACACAGGCGCCGTGGTCAGAGCATTTTAATATGCAAAGTTATATCGTCGATGAGTTTTATGATCTAGTGCGTAATGAGTTTCCAGTGAATAGTATCGGTATCACCGGCCACTCTATGGGCGGTCACGGCGCGTTGCTATTAGGGTTTAAATATCCTAGTAAATTCGTTAGTGTCTCAGCTTTATCACCAGTGTGCGCAGCTAGTGACTCCGCTTGGGGGCAAGCCGCTTTTAGCGAGTACTTCGGTGACGATAAGTCGTTATGGCAACAAGCCGATGCCGCTAAGGTTATTGAAGAAGCGGGGCAGCAATATGCCAGCTTGCTAGTAGACCAAGGTGCTGCCGATAACTTCTTGAGCGAGGGGCAGCTGCAGCCCGAAAGGCTACAACAAGCTTGCAAAGACGCGCAGCAGCCTTTGACGCTACGTTATCAAGCCGGCCATGATCATAGTTATTATTTTATTCAAACAGTCATTGAAGATCATATTTGGCATCATTATCGCCAAGCGCAGCTGAGCTAAGTGAGAAAGCAGCGCTTTAGATAAATAATATATAAGGCAAACCTTATGATCGAGACGTCAGCGGACACAGAAACCCAGTCGTCATTAGAGACTATGAAAGCCGATATGACAGCAGCATTAGCGCAAAAGCAGCTGGAGCACGAGCAGCCGACCAGCAGCGCTCACAGTGCTGAGCAAGCGCTAACAGCCACGCAACCAACCGATACCGACGGCAATATAGGGCTAGATGAAGTACAGACTTCAAGGGTCATCGAGATGGCATGGGAAGATAGAACGCCATTTGCCGCGATAGAGCACAGCTATGGCCTTGATGAGGCAGCGGTGATTAAACTGATGCGTCAAAAGCTAAAGCCATCTTCCTTTCGATTATGGCGCGAGCGGGTAACGGGCCGCAATACTAAGCATGAAGCCAAACGCGACTTCGATGTTGGCCGTGCTTATTGCAAGACCCAATATAAACCGCGTTAATACTTCTTAAATTATTTCTTATTTTTAATACCCCTTAACTAGGTAGCTCTCCTATGATTTGTCCGGATAAGCAGTATCTAATCGCGCCTTCTATTCTGTCCGCTGACTTTGCTCGATTGGGCGAAGAAGTCGAAACCGTCTTGGCAGCAGGGGCCGACGTCATTCACTTCGATGTCATGGATAATCACTACGTGCCGAACTTAACTTTTGGTAGCATGATCTGTCAGGCACTGCGTGATTATGGTATTGAGGCGCCTATCGATGTGCATTTAATGGTAGCGCCTGTTGATGGCATGATTGAGCAGTTTTTAGCAGCCAATCCTAATGTCATCACCTTTCATCCTGAAGCTAGCGATCATATCGATCGTTCACTGCAACTGATCAAAGACGGCGGCGCTAAGTGCGGCTTAGTATTCAATCCAGCGACGCCGCTGCATTACTTAGATTATGTCATGGACAAGGTCGATCAAATTCTGCTTATGAGCGTGAACCCTGGTTTTGGTGGGCAATCCTTTATTGAAGGCACGTTAGATAAAGTACGAGAAGTACGCCAACGTATCGACGCTAGCGGCCGTGATATCAGGCTAGAAGTGGATGGCGGTATCAAAGCCAATAATATTCGCGCTATTGCTGAAGCGGGCGCTGATATGTTTGTCGCCGGTTCTGCAATCTTCAACCAAGACGATTATAAAGTCGCTATCGATGCTATGCGGGCCGAGCTTGCTATGGCAAATCAGTAGTCTCTATCAGCTTTGACGCTTGCTTTTATACCGATAAGCCTCCATTAAGATAGGACTAGCTATAACTATAACGAGTTGTAATCGTACTGCTAACTGAGGTGACTTATGGAATCGCAAACGAATTCCCACAATCCGAGCATAAATTCTGAGTCAACTTCTAAGGAAGCGACTTTGAGCGCGCGCAGCTTAGTGCCGAAAGGCATCACCATAGGTTTAGCTATTTTCGCCTTAATATTAAGCTTAGCAGGTTATGGTTTTCGCCTGATAGTAGGTCACGACGTAAGCGAGGTTATGCTGCATGCTGCGGTATTAGTTCCCGCGTTTGTTATAGGCATTCCTTTACTGTTTTGGTTAGGCTCGAAGCTTTTTAATAAAATCAATGGCGCTAATATCGAAGGCTGGAACGCGATAAGTTTGGGCTATCTGACGTCTTGTATTTCACTGCTATGGATAATGGGCACTTATAGCTAGTCTTTTCTTACGCATTACTCTTTTTTCATTTTCGATCATCCATTACTGGCTTAGACCATAAAAACCACTGAGTTTTTTGTATGCAAATCATCCCCACTCGCATTGCCGATACTATTTATCCCAAAGACTTACCGAATGGTCTTTTTACGAGCCTTATTATCGCTTGTTTATTGTTAGGACTTGCTGGCTTGAGTAAAGGCACGGGCTTAGAAGGTTGGCTCAATGTGATAGAGAACTGGCTGTTGATGCTGCTAATACTGCCAACAGCTACTGCTGCGGTAGCCTTGCCTTTTAAATACCGTGATCCGACTTTAGAGCTCAAGCTTATGTATTATCTGGGAATGTTTGTGGCGTTTTTATTTACCATCGCCAAACTGCGCTACTGGCGTTGAACATTCGCCCTTGAAATTGACAACTAAAGCGTCCATTGTATGAAGTAACAAAGGTTTTGCCCAAATGCTGTAGAAAGTTAAATCATTAGTTTTCGAGGCAGCAAACTACGGGATAATAAGGAAAAATGTAATGCCATACGACATTGATAATGAGATAGAAGTGGAGACTGATAGTACCGATTCGTTTTCAGGGTTTGCCAAAGAGACGACGCTTGAGCTGATAGAGGCCGATGACGGTACGCTATTACTACGCGATACGGATAAAGATGATGAAGCGCTGATGACGATTGACTTCTCTGATAAGCTAAAAGACTTACTGGGTAGCGACACGCAATCTATTGGTCAACACATGATTCATGCCGCTATTCAGGTCATTATGCAAAAACAGATGAGCCAGTGGCATGCCCATGTTTACGACAAAGAGCCTACCCACTATAGCTGATGGAACCTTTATAGCTGAGCTGATGGCATATTCAGCTTGAGGTAACACTTAGCTTAAGTGAATAAATAAATAAGTGAACTAGAAAAAATAAAACGTAGCGCATAAAAAAGGGTTTATCAAATGATAAACCCTTTTTTACGTTCAAATATCAACGTTTATAATAAACGAAGATTATTTGATTTTAGCTTCTTTAAAGATCACATGCTGGCGAACTTTAGGATCAAACTTTTTGATCTCCATTTTGCCAGGCATAGTGCGCTTGTTCTTAGTCGTCGTATAATAATATCCAGTACCAGCAGTTGATACCAATTTGATTTTATCTCTCATGATAATGTTCCTTTAAAAGTGGCAGAGCACTAAGTTTAAATTGGGCTTAAACTTTTTGACCTTGTGCGCGCAGATCAGCTAGCACTTTATCAATACCTAGTTTATCAATGGTACGCATACCTTTGGTAGACACACGTAGACGGACAAAACGGTTTTCAGATTCTACCCAAAAACGGTGACGTTGCAGGTTTGGTAGGAAGCGACGACGGGTTTTGTTGTTCGCGTGCGAAACATTATTACCCACCATAGGGCGCTTTCCAGTCACTTGGCAAACTCTAGACATGGCGAACTCCTAATCTATGAGGTATGAGGTATTCCCATACCAGTCTGGGCAAGTTGCGCGAATATGCGGCATGGACACAGCAAGCGGCATCTTTGCACCAAACAAAACTATATGAAGGTTGAGCTGGCATTACTGTTATCTAAAGGCAAATAACAGAGTGACCAATTCAGAAAATTTTAAAGGCGACATTTATACCATAAAATAGCTAAATACTCAAATTATTTTACAATAATAGTCGATCTCAATGAGCGCTATTATACCTTGAATTTGCATCTAAGGGGAGGGATTAAGTGACTTAAAAATTTAATTATCGATTGTAAGTTTCGATAAAATTCAGTAAAGTTACTGTGATAAAATCAATACAAACTATTAATATGTAGTATATTATTGCATTCTTAGTTTATTTTGCCTATAGACCATAGGTTATCTCATTCTTTCTGTTTGCTTTTGCAGATACATTGTCGCTTGTGCGGAGTTTTAAATATGTTCTATAGCTCACTACCCCTTAGCTCTAAATTATTTAAGTTTACAGCGCTGAGTCTCGCGTTATCTTTGGCAGGCTGCGGTGGCGGCGATGGTGGTGGTGATACGATTGCGCCTGAGCCTGATACTGGGGTGACGCAGCCTGGTACGGGTGGCGGTAATAACGGTGGTAATCCGACTGTACCTATAGAAGCTCTAAATATCATTAGCAGTCAGTTAGTCAATGCAGATGGCGAGTCAGTAAACTCTATTGATTTGCAAGGCGCATACTACGAAGTGATAGTGACTAACAACAATAATCAGCCCCTTGCGAATGTTAAAGTTAGTTTTTCAATCGACGCTGATGGTATTGCCTTATCGCAAACCACCTCAGGCTCCACTTTGACGGATACTGATGGTAGAGCTCGCATATTTTTAAAGCCTAATGCTCCTGATGTTTCAGGTGCTTATACTATTACCGCAAATGCTAGCAATGATAATAATACGGCAATAGATAACTTTACTTTCTCAGTGCAAACTACCGCAGTTAGAATAAGCCAGTTAAGTTTTGACAAAACAAGCTTAGAGTCTGGTGGAGAAACCAAGGTTACGTTTAATGTTAGTGATACAGCTGGAAATGCATTAAGTGGAGTTATGGTTGATCTAGCAGCGGACTGTGGACAGCTACCAGAACAGGTGACCTCAGATTCTAACGGTGCTGTTGAGTTTACTTATAGGGGTATCAATGAAGATAATACCCTATGTAGTGATATGGTTCGTATATCCGCAACCACCGGTAATTCAACACAGTCTAGCAATATTATGATTGAGGCGTCCCAAGCGAATTCGATTGTCTATACCTCTAATGAGCTAACTCTTGGCATCCAAAATAGTGGTTCTTCAAGAACAGGGGCTGTAGAGTTTACAGTTTACGCAAATAATGTTCCTGTTCCTAATGCTGAGGTCATACTATCACTGGAGAAAGCTCCGTTAGGATTATCGTTTGGTACATTGGATAACAGAGCTGATTTTCGTGCTAGAACGGATAACGAGGGTAAAGTTTCTGTTGAAATATATCCAGGAAGCACGCCTGGTCCTGTAGAGATTGAAGCGACATTAGCGAGTGATTCTCGTATCAATGGCCTATCAAAGAATATCTCTATCGCAAGCTCTAGAGTGACTCAAACAGGTCTTAGCTTGTCATGGGAAAAGAACGTTTTAGATTGGTCGATGGATGGCGATACTAGTGGTATCACAGCGCGTATGGTTGACCGTAATGGTAATGCCGTACCTGATGGCACAGTCATTAACTTTACGGCTGAAGGAGGTAAAGTAACTTCAAGCTGTCCAACTATTAATGGAGTATGTTCGGTTACTTTCTCTACTCAAAATCCGCGTCCCGGTGATGGTCGAGTTAGCATATTGGCGGTAGCTGAAGGTGAAAAAGATTATATTGATTTAAATCAAAATAATGCCTTCGATCAATGTGAAGTTGTGAGAGAAGAGAACGGTGTAAAAATATATGAGACACCAAGTGCTACTACTTGTGATGTGTTAGTTCATAATATCGGTGACACTTTCCGTGACGATAACGAAAATGGTGATTATGAGGTAGGTGAATTTACTTATCCGTTGACAACGAGTGCAAACGGATCATGTGAAAACAACCTTGATCGATATATCAAACTCAAATTCCCATCTTTATCTGAATTGAAAAAGTTGCAATATAAAGCAAACTATATTGGTGAGTTTGTCTCTCCAAATAAGGATGATACCTGCAATAATGGATTAGATGCTGTGGTACGTTATCAAGGTATTACTTTACTCGCTAATAAAGATGCTAAGTTTACAATAGTCGCGCCTCAGCTCAACACACAAACACAGAATATCTATTCAAACAACAGTCTTATTCGTTTTAGAATTAACAGTGACGGCTTCTATGATTTAAATCCTATGCCTTCTGGTACTACAATAAGCGCAACTGCGACTGACAATACGGATTCAAGCTCAGTTGAAGTTAGGGTAGATAACGCTGGTCGTCCAAATGTTTATAAAATTACATTTACCGGAGGAACACCCGGTGGTACATTACAGTTCACTGTCGATGATGAGCAATATTCAGCTACAGATACAAACGGTGATGGAGTGTATGTATTCGAAGAATTGGAAAGAAGTACACCATTAGCTGTTGCTGATATTCAAGTAGATAGCGAAGAAGGGTCATGTTCAGCAGAGTTATCTTCTGGTTTAAGAGAGGTTCCCGCTAATGTGTTTACTGGTACGCCTGGCGATAATTTGGGAACTATTTCTACTTTCAAACTAAAAGACTGCTCAGCAGGCGATGAATTTACAATAATAGCAACTACGCCAAACGGTAATGTCACTAGATTAACCTATCCTATTGTAAGCCCTCTTTAGCAAATATTATAAAATGCAAAACCCTCAACTCTATGTTGGGGGTTTTTACATTCATAATATTAATAATCAAATACTAGCAACTCAATCAGCAAAGTTTTGCAAAAGCGATTAAACTAGTCGATTTCTGATGCTTTTATTAAACTTTTGTTTTAAGCGTTAAGGCTTAATGGCAGATAGCTTTTTTTCCTTTAAATTAGGCGCACTATGTTGAATACTAAAACCTCAAATACACTTTCTACAACCTCCTCAATAATCACCGACACCGCCACCCTACTCATAAAATGCCGCGATCAAGCTGGCATCGTGCAAGCAGTCTCAGAGTTTATCCATCGCTATGGCGGTAATATTATTACTCTTGATCAATATTCAACCGCGCATGAAGGCGGGCAGTACTTTATGCGTTTAGAGTTTGCTTTAGCGGAACTGAGCACTATCATTGATAACTTTGAGGCCAGCTTTGTTCATACCGTTGCCAAGCGCTATAATATGACTTGGCGACTCCATAACAATGCCGTTAAGACCAAAGTCGGTATCTTAGTCTCGAAGTTTGACCATGCCCTGCTGGATTTATTATGGCGGCATCAGCGTGGTTTATTAGACTGTGCTATTACTATGGTGGTCAGTAATCACGAGGACTTGCGGCAGGCGGTAGAGAACTTCGGGATTCCTTTTCATTATGTGCCAGTGACCAAAGATACTAAAGAAGCAGCAGAAGCGCAGATCGATAAGCTGATGGTAGATAATGACTTGTTAGTGCTGGCGCGTTATATGCAGATATTGTCATCAGACTTCGTCAAGCGTTGGCCGATGCAAATTATCAATATTCATCATTCATTCTTACCGGCATTTGTGGGCGCAGATCCGTATCGGCAGGCCTATGAGAAGGGCGTGAAGTTAATTGGAGCGACGGCTCATTATGTGACAGCAGAGCTGGACCAAGGTCCTATCATTGAGCAAGATGTGCACCGCGTCACCCATAGACAAGGTGTACCTGAGCTGCGAGCTATTGGCCGCGATATCGAGCGTAATGTATTAGCGCGCGCGGTGAATTGGCATGTACAAAATCGAGTCATAGTCGCCGGTAATAAGACAGTGGTGTTTAATTGAGTAAACTGAGTTTTGAGAATTATTTAAGGTGTTGCTCACACAGTTTCATAAAAGCTGATGATCACTCAAATCACCAGCTCCAAGACAAACTTACTGCCAATAAAGCCAACCGCTAAAAGAATAAAGGCGTAGATGGTGATGTTGGCAGCTCGTTTACCTCGCAAACTACCGCGCCAATTCCCTATTAATAAAAACCCGAACAGCAGCCATGATAAGATACTAAATACGGTCTTGTGTGCGATGTGCTGCGCCATGAGATCTTCGACATAGATAAAGCCAATACCTAGCGCCACGCTAAGCAGCACAAAGCCGACTAAGATCATGTCGAATAATAGCCCTTCCATACTTTGTAAAGAGGGCAGTTTATTGACCCAAAAGCGGTGGATGGTTTTGTGCTTAAGCTCACGAATCTGCAGACGTAAAAATAGCGCTTGTACCGCGGCCATCAGTAGCACACAGTAAGCGGCGAATGAGAGGATAATGTGCGCCTCAAGGCCCAGACTGACATCAGTCAAAGGCTGATAAGGTGCGCGACCGATATAGCCTGCTGTCATACCCAGTAAGGCCGTTGGCGCTGCCAAAATTCCTAAACTGATGATAGGGCGGTATAATGAAAACAGCACATAAAAAAATAAGAAAAATAGACTGGTTAGACTAAGAACGTTAAATAGATTAAAATTTAAACCATAAAGGGTGACAATATATGGATATAACAGCGCCGCGTGAGCCAACATGCCTAGCAGCAAAAGGCTCAAGCTAACGGTTTTATGGATAACTCTATTCGTCGTCAGCGCCCAACCGATATACAGGCTGACCGCAATATAAGCCGTACTGGCAATCACAAACGCAAGTAACACAGGCATGCCTCATGAAGTAGCAGGAGCGCAGCACTATCGCTATTATGACTTAGCGGCGCGCAAGTGACTGCTAAAATGATATGATTAGAATAATCGTTCAATTTATCATAAAATGGTCCCTAGTTGAGAATCATCTCATTTATTCTTTTTGCAATAAGCCTCAAAACCTTCATTCTAGCCTTGCTGTATGGTTTTTAGGTTGAGCTGAACTAACCATTGCTCCTTAAGGCTGATGCACAAAGCTAGCCTATAAAGCCCAAACCCTATTTAGTAATAATTTGCCTGTTATAAATCACAGAACACAGAACACAGAACACAGAACACAGAACACAGAACACAGAAAACGATAAAACATTCACTGAAATACGAGAAATACTTATGTTTGATACCTTAACCGAACGCTTATCGTCGAGTTTGCGCAATATCGCTGGTACTGGACAGCTCACCGAAGATAATATTAAAGACACGCTGCGCGAAGTGCGCATGGCGCTATTAGAGGCCGATGTGGCGCTGCCAGTGACCCGCGATTTCGTTAAACGCATCAAAGAGCAAGCACTAGGTGCTGAAGTGCTCAAAGAGCTAGCGCCAGGACAAGCCTTTGTAAAGATCGTCCATGACGAGCTGACGGAGATGATGGGCAGCGCCAATCAGCAACTAGAGATGACGGGCAAACCGCCGGTAGTTTACTTGCTCGCCGGTCTACAAGGCGCGGGTAAAACCACTACCGCCGGTAAGCTGGCCAAATATCTACAAGAGCGGCAAAAGAAAAAAGTCATGCTGGTCTCAGCCGACGTTTATCGTCCGGCAGCGATTAAGCAGCTTGAGCAAGTGGCCGGTCAAGTGAATGCTAAGTTTGTCAATTCTACGGTTGAAGAAGATCCGATTGATATTGCCAAGCGTGCTATCGAAGAGGCAAAGATCCAATATCAAGATATCTTAATCATCGATACCGCCGGTCGTCTAGCGATCGATGAGGCGATGATGAGTGAGATTAAGGCGCTGACTGCAGCGGTCAATCCGTCTGAGACGCTGTTCGTCGTTGATGCGATGACCGGGCAAGATGCGGCCAATACGGCCAAAGCCTTTAATGATGCGCTACCATTGACTGGTGTCATCCTCACCAAAACCGATGGTGACGCGCGCGGCGGTGCAGCCTTATCGGTACGCGCTATCACTGGCAAGCCTATCAAGTTCTTGGGCCGCGGTGAGCAGTTAGACGCGCTTGAGGCTTTCCATCCTGAGCGTATTGCCCAACGTATTCTTGGCATGGGCGACGTACTGAGTCTGGTCGAGGAAGTCGAGCAAAAGATTGACCGTGATAAAGCCGAAAAAATGGCGAAAAAGATGCAAAAGGGTGGCGACTTCGACCTTGAAGATCTACTCACTCAGTTTCAGCAAATGAAGAGCATGGGCGGCATGGCAGGGTTTTTAGATAAAATGCCAGGTATGGGCGGCTCTGATATGCAAAAAGCCGTCGAAGATGCTAAGCCTGAAGAAAAAGTGCGGGAAATGGAGGCGCTAATCAATTCGATGACGCCGTTTGAGCGTAAAAACCCCAGTAAGATTAACCCCAGTCGTAAGCGCCGTATTGCTGCAGGCTCAGGCCGTGAGATTCAAGACGTCAATCGTCTGCTTAAGCAGCATAAGCAGATGGCTAAGATGATGAAAATGATCTCTAAGCCTGAAGGTATCGGCAAAATGATGAAGTCCATGCAAGGTTTGATGGGCGGTGGCGGCGCATCTGGTGGCGGTGGCCCGTTATTCGGCGGTGGTAGCAATTCTAAAGGGCAAGGCGCAGGCGGCATGAAAAATGTCAACCAAGCCGAGATGGCTAAGCAGATGGGACTGGATCCCAATAATATGCCAAGCGCGGAAGACATGCAAAAGCAGATGCAAGAGATGCAAAACCAAATGCCAAAAGGCTTTAAAAAGCGCTTTTAATAAACGTTATAATGATGCATAACAAAGCCTCAAAGCCTCAAAGCCTCAAAGCTAGCTTTAGCTTTGAGGCTTTGTGTTATTATAAGTGCTGTTTTATAGCTGCTAATTTGCCAGCGAAAAATCTAAGTCTTTAAGAGAAGCCGAGGTTATCATGTTTTTAGCTATGGATACCGTGTTTGATCAATGTTCGGTCGCCATATTGGATGGCGAAGGTAAAGTTGTCTTTAACCAAACCGAAAAAGGCAAACGTGAGCAAACGCGGCAGATACTACCGATGATAGAAGCGGCCTTACAAGCTAGCGACTCGCAGCTTAGCGATATACAAGCTTTGATATTCAATCGCGGACCAGGCGCTTTTAGCGGTATTCGTATCAATAC
The DNA here is from genome assembly GCF_052259045.1 of Psychrobacter sp. 1Y11. Taxonomy (NCBI): domain Bacteria; kingdom Pseudomonadati; phylum Pseudomonadota; class Gammaproteobacteria; order Moraxellales; family Moraxellaceae; genus Psychrobacter; species Psychrobacter sp. 1Y11. The sequence goes on along the minus strand of NZ_JBQQER010000003.1, from coordinate 84,231 downwards.
GGCCGTGGTACAAGCGTTATCGGTCGCGCATGATTTACCGTGTGTTGGCGTATCGAGCCTGCAAGCTATCGCACAGACTGCATATAAGCAATACGGCTTAACGCACGTTTACAGCGCTCTTGATGCACGTATGCAGCAAGTGTACTTTGGTGAGTATGTGCTAGCAGATAACGACAGTGATAATCCCGTGATGCAGCCCGTATTCAATAGCATTGACACTGGTGTAAATGAAGAAAACAGTACAGAGCGCTTAATGGATTATGAGCGTCAAACTGAGAATGATTTACCAATAGTAGGCAATGGATCAAGACTGCTAACCTTGCATGCGGATCAAGTCACTCACGAGGACGTTTGGCCAGATGCGTCGATCATTGGGCAAATGGGTATCGTCCAATTTATGGCGAATGGCGGCACCGAAGCGGCTGGTGCCTTGCCAAAGTATCTGCGTAATCAAGCTTGGAAGACTTTAAAAGAGCAAGGCAAAGCTTAAGGGTCTTAACGGTTATCTATTTGCCTTTTTTAAACAAAAACAATATTTAATATAAAAGATTCAATATAAAAATGTTGTAGCGCTATTGGGATGAATTTTGTGCAGCCTCTGTGTCAGCAGCACGCAAGGAAAATTTATACCAGTAACGCCTTTCAATTTATGTCAGTTTTATTTTTAATTGACTATATCATCACATCAAGCAGACACTAAGTCTGTGGTTAGGAAAGCGTACGTGGATATCATTTTATTACTTCAAGCTGTCATCATGGGTATCGTTGAAGGTATCACTGAGTTTTTACCCATCTCTAGCACCGGCTATCTGATTCTATCCGCTGATATCATGAGTTTTTGGACTAAAGAAAAAGTCGATCTTTTCGTCGTCGTTGTGCAGCTAGGCGCTATCCTTGCAGTCATCTACGACTATTGGGGCAGACTCTGGCAAGCGCTTATAGGGCTGATAACCGGTCAATCAGAGACAATGGCAAATCCGCGTCAGCTCGGACTCAGTCTGATTATCGCCACCATTCCGGTGATGATCGTCGGCTTTACTTTTGCCGATCAGATCAAGGCGTATCTGTTTAATCCTATCGTCGTCGCCATTATGCTGATTATCGGTGGTTTGCTCATCTTTTATGTCGAAAAGCGTCCCAAAACTATCGTCGCAAAAGAGGCGGAGGACGTCAGTTTTAAGACCGCGCTTATGATAGGTTTGTTTCAATGTTTAGCTCTGATACCGGGCACTTCACGCTCGGGCGCAACTATTATCGGCGCGCTTTGGCTTGGCGTCTCGCGTAAAGCCTCGGCTGAGTTTTCTTTCTTTTTGGGTATCCCAGTGATCGTTGGTGCAGGCTTGCTTGATTTGCTTAAGCATCATGAGGTGTTGACTAGCAGTGAGGATTGGCTGGTATTAGCGATAGGCACGGTCGTATCTTTTATTGTAGCGCTACTTTGTATTCGCTGGCTTGTGGCATGGGTCAGCCGCCGCGACTTTACTATTTTTGCTTGGCTACGCATTGTCACAGGCGTCGTGGTATTGCTAGCGGCTTGGGTGTTTGGGTATCAGTTTGCAGGATAAAGCGATAAAACTACTTTATGTTGATGGCTCGCAGCTGTCAGCTATTGAGCGCTTACGGACCTTAATCGCTGACAATAAACTACCGATAACTCTCGATTTAGAGTTCATGGAAGGCAAAATAAAACAGCGGCTAGCCGAATTAAACAATGAGGGCGATAAAGCCGCTTTGTTACTGGATAATAAAAACAAACTATCCTTATTAAGCGCGGCTCTCAGCGTAGCGCCTGAGTGGGATAAATTACAGCGGCGCGTAGTGAGCGCAGGGCGCAAGTCGGAGTTAATCCTAAAAGCCGCAAAAATTAGCGCAGACAGCCAAGTGCTAGATGCAACCGCAGGTTTTGGTCATGATAGCTTGATACTAGCGAGCACGGGCGCACAAGTGATGATGCTAGAGCAAGAGCCGCTGATGGCACTGTTATTATTGAGTGAGCAGCAGCGCATGAGTGCGCAGCCCAATTGGCAAAAGCTGATGGCACGGTTGACTATTATCAATACTGACGCGCTAAGTTATTTTGCACAATTGCAGAATGGCACTACTGGTCAAGCAGCAGGAATTAATGTCGTTTATTTGGATCCGATGTTTCCTGAGGACAGCTACCAAGATAGTAGCACCGGCAAAGGCGCAAAGGTAGGCAAGCAGATGCAAGCGCTGCATCACCTCGCTCGTCCGCCGACTTTAGATGAAGAGATGGCTCTACTAAAAAATGCGCAGGCCGTGGTGGCCGATAATCAAGAAGAACGAGGACGGGTTATCGTCAAGCGTCCGCAGCAAGCACCATTTTTGGCTCAGCAAAACCCCGATGAGAGTTGGCATAATGCAGCCGTCCGCTTTGATGGTTATTTCGTTTAGTGGGATATGAGTTATTATATTTATATTGATCTTTAGTAGCAGTCAGCTTAGGGGAGAGCGATGTTAACTATCATAGTTTGGGCGGTAGGAGCCGCATTATTATTGATAAATATATTTTTGCGCACTCGTATTTTGCGTTTAGAAGGTGAGCTTAAAAAGCTGCGCAGTCCGCAAGAATATATGACTTATCTACGTCAGCAAAACGTCCAAGACAATAAAGTTGCAGCAATCAAGGCATTGCGTAAGCAGTATCCTGAGTTGTCATTAATCGAAGCTAATAGTCTGTATGAGAACCTATAAAGAGCATCAAAGTTATGAGTAGTACGCCCTTAGAGTTAAGCCTAAAAGACAAGCTGCACGCTTATATGCAATTAACGCGCTTTGATAAGCCGGTCGGTATTGAGCTCTTGCTATGGCCGACGCTTTGGGGCGTGATGCTAGCGGCGATGGGTCAGGCTCAGCAGCAAGGCGCAGTTGCCGGTCTGCCAAGTTTGCGCGTGTTCATTATCTTTGCGCTTGGGGCTATTTTGATGCGGGCGGCAGGCTGCGCGATTAATGATTTTGCTGATCGTAAAGTGGATGGTCATGTGACGCGTACAAAAGGTCGTCCACTTGCCGATGGTCGGCTTTCTGGTCGTGAGGCGATAGCAGCGTTTTTAGTATTAGTTGTCCTTAGCGCTTGTTTGTTATTCTTCTTACCGATTCAAGTATTTTATTGGTCACTTGGTGCGATCGTTCTGGCCTTTATTTACCCCTTTATGAAGCGCTTTACCCATTTGCCGCAAGTGTTTTTGGCCGCGGCTTTTGGTTGGGCGATACCGATGGCTTATGTCGCGGTGCAAGGCGCGCCTGATATTTGGTGTTGGTTACTGTTTATCGCTTATATGTGTTGGACGGTTGCTTATGACACCCAGTACGCGATGGCGGATCGCGAAGACGATCTAAAGATAGGGGTCAAATCCACTGCGATACTCTTTGGCCGGTTCGATATCGTGATCATCTCTATCCTGCAAGTGCTCTTTTTATTAATAATGGGCGTGGTATTCTGGCATTATTTTGCGCCAACGAGCTTGAATATTATTCCTATCTTTGGTTTGGCGTTAGTGGCGATGATGTTCGCTAAGCAAAACAGTGCTTGCGCTAGCCGTCAGCCGATACCTTGCTTTCAAGCTTTTTTGGCCAATATCTGGGTCGGGCGTTACGTCTTTGCCTTAACTGCTATCTCTTGTCTATGGACGACCTTTAATGGGTAAATTATCTGAGTCACTAAAGCGCTACTCGACCAAAAACCCTGCAGCGAATGAGGTACAAACGGCTTATGAGATAAACCTTGCCGAGCACGGGTTAACCCGCGAGCAAGTCATTGCCACTGAGCGCAAACTCGCCAAGTTCGCTAACACTATGGATTCTGTGGTGCGCATACCTTTCACTAAGCAAGGTCTAGGCGCGGATGCGGCGCTGTCAACCATTCCGCTAGCAGGCGATATAGCGGGGCTGATATTGACCAGCTATGCGTTTATTTTGGGTCGACAATTAGGCGTTCCTGCCAATAAAATGACCCCAGCGGTGCAACTAGCCTTGGTCGACATGGTAGTCGGCATAGTGCCGGGCATCGGCACTTTACTCGATATCTTTATTCGCCCGAGTCGCAAGACTTTGACTATCGTGCATCAGCATTTGCAAGACGAGTACGGCATTACTGAGACCACCCATATGGATCGGCCGTTTCTACATCAAAGCCTAGAGGATAAGCAGCGGCAAAGTGGCTTTTGGCGTAATTCTATTGTTGCTTGGCTCTATCTGCATATTCCTGATATTTTAGGGCTCATTATTATCGTTTTTGTAGTGTTAGGACTTTGGACAGTGATTAAATGGTTAATTGGTCTGTTTTAGTAAGCTGAATATTGCTTAGACTTAGTGTTTGTTATTTAATTAGCGCTATGCCCTAAGGCTGAGTCACCACTTCCGCCTCAGCGCTAGTCGCTTCATAACTCGTGGTTTTACCATTCTGCAGCACATCTATACTACTACCACCGCCATGGCTGACCAGCTCTATACTACCGTCCTTAGAGCGATAAGTTGGGTTATTGCCTTGGCCTTCAGGCGCACTTAACGTCATTCTGGGCTTATTAGGCAAAGTGACGATAGCATTTAGCACGCCTGTCGCTGAAGTCTCAAAAACTACGGATAAGCTCTCACCTGACGCACTTCGATACTCTACATCCGTAATCTGCGTACCCTTTATCGCCTGCTCAGGATTAGGGGTCGTTGTTTCAGCATTAGGAGTTACTCCTGCTGCACCAAGATTATTCTCAAGTGACTTAAGCTCAACATCGCGCTCGCTTGGCGTATCTTCTATAGTTGTAGCCTCAGTTTGTTGATTTGTTTCATTATTGACGACGGTTTCTGTATCAGGAGTGGTTACAGGTGCTGCTGATTCTTCTACCACTACAGTGTCAGTTTCCGGCTCTTGTTGACAAGCTATCAATGTGAAGCTTGCTATACCTAAACCCATAATAGGTAGCAGGCGAGTTTTAGCTTGAATCGTAGATGAATTTTTCATAGTTGATATCTTATTATTAATAATAGAAACGCTGTAACTCGTAAAAGATTACTTAAATTTAAACACGCTATCATTGAGCTAACCATTTATTTATCTAGCCATTTTTCTTTGTATAAACTCAACTGCTGACCGTAATAACGACTCGGCGCGAGCCTCCATAATCCCTATGCTCACACAAATAAATCCCTTGCCAAGTGCCTAGCCCTAATGATCCATTCACTAGCGGTATGGTCAAGCTCACGCCAAGCATCATACTTTTAAAGTGCGCGGGCAAATCATCAGAGCCCTCAAGCGTATGACGATACTGAGGTTGATCGGCGGGCGCTATCTTATTGAGCCAATCCTCGGTATCCCAGCGCACATCAGGGTCGGCGTTTTCGTTAATAGCAAGACTAGCTGAAGTATGCTGCAAAAATAAATGCACTAAGCCTATTTTTGCTTCACTAGAGATAAGCTGATCGATAGCTTGGTTAATCTGCGGCGTAATGATATGAATACCGCGAGCGTAAGCGGGTAGGGTCACCATGGTTTGTTGATAAGGCATCAGATGGTCTCGCTATGAAGTTAGTGGCGTCTGCAGGCGAGCACGATTCGGCGATAACTTACTAAGCATCTCGCTCGATAAAGGCGCAAATGCTCCTAGCATGATATCAGCCAAAGCTTGCGCGCAAAGCGGTGCAAAGGCATAGCCTTTCGCGCCCATCGCACTCATGACCCATATGCGCTTACTGCCTGCAGGTTGTCCAACTATAGGATGATAGTCTGGTGTCTGCGTGCGTACGCCTGCGCGTGCTTGCCAAGACTGCGTATCGCTCGGAATAATGGGCTCAAGCTCAGGAATAGCTTTGATTAATTTATCACGGCTGACCTCATGCTCGTCTATCCGTATACTAGTATCGATATCATTACGCACAAAGCTTGCGCCCAATAAAAACTGCGGCTGATGTTCTAGCACAGGGTTTAAAGTACTATCGCCAGCTTTTGGAGTAAAAAGGGAGCAATAACCGCCATATTTAAGTGGTAGTTTCGGCAGGCTTGCAAGCTGCTTAGGAGTTGGCGTAAACCAAGACAGTTGCCCGCGTATCTTGCGACAATCAAAGATACGCTCGTCTAAATAATGGCTCTCAAACGCGGCGCAAATCACTACATTATCTGCTTGCAGCGTTATCTTGTTGGCACTTTGTTCTTTGTTATCATGACCGCTAACGCTGATATAGTCTTTTTGCTCATCAATCTTAGTCACTGCCAATGTCTGAAAACTAATCAGCGGATGACTCAGAATAACGTCTTTTAAAGCTTGCGGATTGACTAGCCCTGATTGCGGTAAATACAGGTTTTCGGTCAAGTCTTGCGCCGTTAATCCTGATAATACCTTTGCCTCGCTAGCCGGTAAGGTCGTCGCTAAATCATCAGGATAGTCGGCAATTTGACGGCTATCGATATTGGCCTTCAATAATAAATCAAGCGCCGCTGTTGGCTCGATAATAGGCGTAAAACCCTGCTTTTTTGCTTGCTCGTTAAGCTGATGATAGAGGCGACTACTGTAGAGATAACCGATCGTATGCAGGTGTTCATCGACATGATGGAGTGGCGTCATCTTCGGCGCGAGTAGGGCGCGGGGATTACCTGATGCGCCTGCTAATGGTGCGACTTTATCAAGTAGAGTAACCTCAATACCGCGATTGGCCAGCGACCAAGCCATCATTAGTCCCGCAACCCCAGCACCGATAACAAGATAGTGGTTATTGTCTAGACTAAATGTAGAGTTTTGCGAGGTCTTATCCTGAGTAGGACTTGCAGGGAGATCCTCACTGACTCTCGCAGTCAACATCTCACGCTTACGCCCAAAGCCTTTGACTTTTTTTATAGTAAAGCCATGCTCCTGTAAGCCACGTTTGACCACCCCGGCACAGCTATAAGTCGCTGCGGTAGTGCCAACCGTTGACAGACGCTGCAATTGCGCAAAGATAGTCGCTGCCCACAGCGATTCATTGCAAGAAGGAGCGAAACCGTCTAAAAACCAAGCATCCACTTGCGGGTTGTGGCTGTCAGTTTCAGTATCTCTAATATCCGTCGCTAGTTTGGCTAAACTAGTCTGGGCCTCACCAAGCCAAATATCGACTGTGAGATTATCTTCCTCAAAATGCAGACGATGACAGCCTTCGATAAGGCTAGGGTATATAGATAAAAAGCGCTCAATGTTTTGCGCTAGCTCAGGTGCGCGCACGCTCCATAAGCCCAATATCTGCCGTAAATCTTCGAGTAGAATAGGGTGTTTTTCGGTGGTGATAAATTGCAGCCGCGCCGTTGCTAGGTTAGTATGAGTACTTCGCAGTTGCTGCCATAATTGCCAAACGGCTAGCAAATTAAGACCGGTACCAAAACCTAATTCTGCAATGGTAAAGCACTGATTAGCTCTAAGATTTGCCAAGCGCTCAGCAAGCTGATTGCCCTCAATAAAGACATAACGCGACTCTGCTAAGCCATCGGCATGGGAAAAATATACATCGCCAAACTCGCCAGATATCGGCACTCGGTTACCGCTATCATCCGTCTGCCATGTTATATTGGCAGGAGTAATGACGTTTGCATAATCGCTGTGGCTAAAAGGAGGAGTAGACATACAAAGCTCAATAACTGAGAGGGATAAAAGAGGAGATAGCTGATATAACAATCGATATCAGCTTAATTCATCAAATAGCATAGCAGGGTCAGCAAGAGATAGGGACGCTCAAAGTTATCAAAGCTATCAAAATTATCAGAGCTACCAGCGCTCTCGGCGTACGAACACCAGCCAAGAAATAAAAATACCGACCAATAAACTAATCAAAACCGTAAAGGCGCCGTATAAAAACAGCTGACCTTTGCTCTCATAAACTAAGACATTGGCCTGCGTCTGCAAGTCATTGACTTGGCGTTGCAATTGCGCATTACGGCTGAGTAGCTGTTGGTTAGCGGCTGAGAGTGCTTTATCTGTTGGCTGTAACTCGGCAGCTAGCGTCGGCTTACCATCGGCATCTAGAGTAGCAGCTGGGCGCACCGTCGATGTCGTTGTAGCCTCAGTTGGCGCTGTTCCGGTTTGGGCTGTTGCCGGTTCTGTAGAAGGTACGGCGGATGCAGCTTGCACACTAGCAGCGCTGAGAAGTAAGGATATAGCCAGTAGACCGAGCAAGGCGCACTTAATGGCATAAGCTGGCGCTAAGGACGTTTGACTCACGATGAGACCTTATCACTAGGTAGGGTGTGAATAAAAGGTCTGACATCAACATGGCTATAAACGCCATCGCGTAGATACGGCTCAGCGTCGACCCAAGCTTGCGCTGCTTCCAAAGACTCAAAATCAGCGATAATAACACTGCCGGACATCGGCTCAAGACCGTGCTCGATAGGCGTGGGACCAGCGATAATCAAACGCTTATCGCGATCCAAGGCTTGCAGGCGCTCGACGTGTTCTGGCCGCGTGATCTTACGCTGGGCGCTGCTATTTGCTACATCGTGACCAATAATTACAAATAAGGGCATCGAACTTCCTCGAAAATAAGTAAGAATAAACAATAATAACGACTAATCATTATCAAAATCGGCATTTAGGTCAGGGCGATTTTTATTGTAATTTAACCAGCACTATTTAGATTTTTGATCCGTTAAGGCAGGATTGATATGGTTTTTTAATACCGCGAATTGCGCGATAATAAATACCAGCATAATAGGTATCCAGCCGTAGGTTTTAAAATTAATCCAAGCCTCATCAGACATGGTAAATGCCGTGATATAATGAAGCACTCCCATTAATACAAAAAATAAAGCCCAAGCGACAGTCAGCTTTTTCCAGCCGCTCATTGTCAGAGTGAAGACCTCTTTCATCGCCATTTGCATCAAGGGTTTATTGATAGCAGCACTGATAAACAAAGTTAAGGCGAAGATGCCATTAATAATAGGAGACTTCCAACGCAAGTAGATATCGTCACGTAGTAGCAGAGTGCCGCCACAAAAGACGATAGTCAATAATAAAACCACCCACTGCTGCTTATCGAATTTGCCTTTTTGGCGAATAAAGTGGATGGCATAAACCAGCACCGTAGCGATAAGCAAAGCGCCCGCCGCTGCCAAAATACCATTTTGTCTGGCGACAATAAAGAAGGCAATTAAGGGAATAAAGTCTAGTAAGGCTTTCATAGCAAATGAGATGTCCAACAAAAAGTAAAGTGTAGTTTACACGTCTACTGTGCTAAAAAAAAGCAATCAGGGCGGCAATCACCTATATAAGTAACCATTATAGTCATTCTGTATAAAAAACATAGCATAGGAACTGAAGATTGGGTTGCTCAATTCGCCTCAACCCTTATCGCTGTTAAATGAAGGTTTTTAATAGCATTTTTTAATACCATTAAGGCCAACTTTATGAAAATAGATTTACATTGTCATAGTACTTGCTCTGATGGCACTTATGCGCCTACTGAGGTCGTGCAGCGTGCTCATAGCGCTGGTGTTGAGGTATTGGCTTTGACCGATCACGACACGCTGTTGGGTATTGATGAAGCGAGAGCAGCGGCTACTGCTTGTGGTATGCAGCTGATTAACGGCGTTGAGATCAGCTGTGAGCACACGCTAACGGGTGGTTATGGCAAAAACAAATCCACCAACAAGATCATTCATGTGGTGGGGCTTGATTTTGCTGATCGCGCGCAGATGCATGCCACCTTGCAACAATTACAAGACAGCCGTGCTACGCGTGGTCAGCGGATCGTCGAAAAACTCAGTGAGCTTTTGGATATCGATTATGAGGCGCTGTGGCAAGACGTCCTAGCCAAAGCGGGCGACAATCCGCAAGCAGTGGGGCGCGCGCATATTGGGCAAGTGTTGTTTGAGCGCGGCGAGGTCAAAACGGTACAGAAGGCATTTGACAAATATCTAGCAGATAACAAACCTGCTTATGTCGCTATTGAGGCACTGAGCATGGCACGCGGTATCGAGCTTATTCATGCTTGCGGCGGTAAAGCAGTACTCGCGCATCCTACCCGCTATCAGCTTTCAGCTACGCGAGTGCGTAAGCTTATTGCTGAGTTTGCCGAGCTTGGCGGCGATGCTTGTGAGTTGCCGGCGAATAGTGAGCCTATCAGCACACGAAGAATGGTCGATCGCACTATCGCTGGGCATCAGCTAGCCACCTCTATAGGTAGCGACTTTCATGGTAGTAATATGCCTTGGCGACGCCTTGGTGATGTGCCTACTTTGCATGAGGAGCAGCAAGGGATTTGGCAATCCTTTGACTCATTATCTCGCTAGTACTAGCGAACTCTTCAAAGCTATTAAGGGTTTATAAGTGCTAGGGTCGAATGTTCAATAAACCCTAAACGTAGGTCTGCTGAATTTTTACGCTATTAAGCGTTTTATGATTGAATCAGGGCGTTACATTCGATAATATCAATAAAAAACTCGATTTATTTATACCAACCTGCCTGCGGCTGCGTATCCATGGCTATTTCGATATATCAATTAGGCTATAAGAAGCTCTCTCAGATTATATTTGAATGGCAAGTAGCGGATCGTACCTCGCTACTGGCCTTATTTATCTTTATAGAAGTTGCTCTACATTGGTTATGGTTTTTAGTGGTATGGTTTTGCCGAGATACCGTTGAACCTTATGTCGATATGCAGTTGTTTTATCCGCTTTGGCTAGGCGTTACGGTCACTGGGGTGCTGTTATGGTGGATGATTGGCTATTTGGCGCGCATAAAAAGTAACTATAAACGATTACTGCGCTGGCAGCTTATACTGGTGCTACTCTACACGGTTTATATCACTTCTATCATCGTCATGGTCGGCTACAGTAGTTTAGTCGCTGGCGTATCGCTGATTGGCGGTGCTATTTTGGGGATGATGCTCATAAAGCGTCGTTATGTTTGGCGCATATTTTTATTGCAGATATTTTTAGTACTATTGGCCATTATCTCTCCTTACTTTGGAATTAGTTTGCCTAATTTGCGGCAAATGCCTGTCATCTCTCCGCTTATCGATATTTATAGTTATCTTACTTATAACGAGATTATGACTATTGAAAACGCTATTGCCGCTTTTATTTTTACGAAAGAAACTTTAGGTTGGGACGATATTAGTGAGCTACAGCGTTCATCGACTTTTTTTTGGCGCGCAACTCATGTCTATTTGGCGCTCCCCAAAGCGCTTTTTACCGTCTATATTTTTCGTAAGCTGTTATATATCTTGGATGAGAGTAGAAAAGAGATTTTGGAGCATGCTCATAAAGATGAGCTAACTACTTTAGATAACCGCCGTTATGGCTTGACGCAAATGCAGCAGAGCTTAGCAGAAGCGACAAATACGCAAGATTATAGTGTGATTTTATTAGATTTAGATCTTTTTAAAGAAGTCAATGACAGCTATGGACATCAGGTAGGCGATCAGGTGTTACGCGAAGTGGCTGAAGTTTTAATCGCTTCACTAGCGGCGACTGACGCTATCATCAGTCGTTATGGCGGTGAGGAGTTCTTGATTTTTCTCCCTAATACAGCGCATGCCGAGACTCTAAGCATCGCTGAGCAGTTGCGAGAAAGCATCGCTGAACACATCATCCAAACCGAGGAAAAAGCTAGCGTCAAAGTGACTGCGAGCTTAGGGGTTTATACCTTAACGGCTGATGAGCTAGCGGTGATAAAAGAAGAGCATGTCTTAAAACAAAAAGCAGTACTCAGCTCGCAAGCGAAGCAAACGCGCCCGCGACTACCAGCATTTAGCCAAAATAACGTAAGCGGCTCTGCTAATGCCTTATCTGACATTCAGCAGCAGCTACCCAAAGATATTTGCCAATACTTGATCAGTAGCGCTGACAAAGCACTATACGAAGCCAAAGATAGAGGGCGTAATGAGGTAGTCAGTGCTAACGACTTACTAGTAGTAGAAATATAAAGTCGCAATCTTTATCTTTGTAGCAAGCAATAGGCATTTAAACGTTTATAAGCTATCGTACTTTTAGATGCTCAACCAAGCTTGCTAATACGCTAGTGGCAAAACTCCCTGTCGTCAGGGTAAAGCTCAAAACTAGCGTTTGTTCAGCGCTTTGCTCATCTATCCATTGCCAACTCAAATCCTTAACCGGTAGTCGCAGCGCTCGTCTTTGCGCTTTTATCTTGCGCTGCTCAAGTCCTGTTGCCAATTCAGCCAATAAATCATCTTGCTGTACTATTGTGTTTTCTATGTCAGCGGCATCGCCTGTTACTTTATCATTGCTCACACCCCACATTACTGCTGTCGGATGAATATCACCGCTAGCCACTCGCGCTTGTAGGGTTTCATCAAGGTGCTCGCTGGCAAATACCGAGCCTGAGCCATCTAAGTTAAACACTTCGCCATTTACCCCGGTATTCCAACTACCATCTCGTACTCTAGCCGCTAATATCTCATTAAATATCAGGCTTCGCGCTGCTGATAGCTCCATCGCGTTTTGTTCTCTTGGTTTACGTTTGCTTTTTTTCTTTGCAGATGGGGTGTTTTGCATGGGTCTGGCAAATAGAGTTAGCGCCTCGCGAATATTATTACCGCCAAAGCCAAAACGCTGCGGACCAAAATAATTAGGCACGCCTGTATCGCTAATACTCATTAGATGCTGCTCAACGAGTGCTTGATTATCTACAAGCGTTGAGCTATCAGCAAACTCTAATTCTCGCAGAGTAACCTCTCGTAAAGTAATGATAAATTGATTGGCGTTATGCGTACCGCGGTTCAGTTTTTTATTATGCCAATGCCCAGCGAGGATATTGACCATTTCATGCTCTTTTATATCTACAGGGGCAAAGTCGCTAGCGGGTTTATGCTTTTTAGGAAGTCGCAGACTAAACCATTGCTTGGTTAAAGCTTGACGATCTTTAAGTCCCGAATAGCCAACATCACGCAAGGGAATCTCTGCCCATTCGGATAACAGTTTGGCAAGGTAGGCGGTATTCACCCCTGATTTTTCTATATGTAGCCATAAATGCTCGCCTTCATCGGTAAAGTCTACCTCTAACCGCTCATTAACTACAAAGTCTTCAGGCTTAGCTTTATAAAGAGCCTGCTCGATGGGCGGCGTTATCGGCTGCGGTAAATTTTCAGTATTCGTTATCGCCGCAAAGTTGGTAGTCGCAGGATCAAAATTTGGGTTATCTATAAAAGTCATAAAATAGTCATTTGATAAGTGATAAAGAAGTGAATAAGGCGTTTTGATTTAATAAATAAGTAAAGTAGCATAAATTGTTAACTCTTAAACCATCAGGTTTTAAGATAACTGCTGAAAATTTACGATTTGCAACGCGCTAGATATACAAAAAAACAGCGCAGGCTAAGTGGTCTTGCTACTATTGAATATAAGGCTATTTTAATGATACTTATTTATTTGCGTTATTATAAAAGCATAGCTTCACAATCAGCTAAGTATGGTCAATTCGAAATAAAATCGATAGGCTTATATGGTCGTGCTACTGGGATAAATTTTGTGCAGCATCGAGGAGTGCGAAGCGCACAGCAAGCAAAGAAAATTTGTACCAGTAGCACTTTAACGGTTTTAAAGTGAGTCCCTATAGATTCAACTACTATCAACATACAATAATGAACGAGCAAACGTTAAGGATAACTTATGACTAACAATAACCAGATCACTATTAGCACAGAGGGTATCAAAGATGGCGGTATGAAGTCGTTTAAACAAGACGACGATAGTATCATTTTAATCACTCGCGATGGCGACACCTTTAACGCTTTTGATGGTAAATGTACTCACGCAGGCGCAGACTTGGGCGAAGGCTTACGCTGCGGCAATCGTGTAATATGTCCTTGGCATCACGGCACCTTTGATAGCACTGATGGCTCACTGATAGAGCCAGTCGCTATGAAAGGTTTGACTCGCTATAACGTTATAATAGAAGGCGATAATTTGATCGTTGATACTGCTAACAATCTCAACGAGCGAGCAGATAACGATAAGCTTAGCGAAACGCATACTATCATCGTCGGTGGCGGCGGTGCTGGGTTTATGACTGCCAATCAGCTGCGTCACACAGGTTATGGCGGTAAAATTACGCTAATCAGTGCTGATAACACAGCCCCTTATAATCGCCCTTTGTTGTCCAAAGCATTTCTAGCAGGGCAAATGGACGAAGGTAAACTTATCTTAGGAGGCTCAAATTGGGCAGATAGAAACAATATCGAATTGCGCCTTAATCAAAGGGTCAGCGAAGTCTTGCCGAACGAGAATGCCATCATTATCAAAAATAATAATGGCGATGATGAAAAGCAGAGCGCTGACTTTTTGGTAGTCGCTACCGGCGCAGAACCTAAGATACCGCCTTTTAAGGGCGCGGATCTTAAAGGCGTGTTTACGCTACGGAGCATGAGTGATGCCAAAGCTATCAAACAGGCCAGTCAAGATAAGCATGTAGTCATTGTCGGTACCGGCTTTATCGGTATGGAAGCCGCAGCGGCGCTATCGCAGGCAGGCGAGGCCGCTTCTATTACCGTCGTTGGTCGCAGTCCTCGGGTGATGAGTAATATCGTTTCCGAAAGCGTCAGTAATACGCTAATAAAAATGCATGAAGACAATGGCGTAAGCTTTGCCTTTGGCGCGAACGTTGCTGATATTAATGGCGAAAATGGGACTAATAAAGTCACCGGCGTTACTTTAACTGATGGCAGTAAGATAAAAGCTGACGTGGTTATTTTGGGTACAGGGGTAGCGCCGCGAACCGACTTGCTTGAAGAGGTTAATGATCCTGATGGCGTGCAAGTGGATAATGAGTTACAACTGCGTGATGGGGTTTACGCGCTAGGCGATATTGCCAAAGCCAGCAATCAGATGGGGCGTATGCGTATTGAGCATTGGCGCGTGGCTTTGCAGCACGGTATCGTTACCGCAGGCGCTATCTTAAATGATGATAAAGTCAGTAGCTTGGAAGAGCGTATTCCTTTCTTTTGGACGGCGCAATATGGTAAAAGTCTGCGCTATAGCGGTCATGCGGCGACCCCAGATAAAGGTATCTTGTTTGGCTCTCCAGACGATTTAGATTATATCGAGTACTATTTTGATGACGAAGGTGAGAATACTCGCGCTAGTGCAGCAAGCTCCTTAGGCCGTGATAAAGAGCTGATTGCTTTTAGCGAATTATTGCGCCGGGGTCACGCGCCAACGCGGGCGCAAATTAACGCCGGATTTGACATTATTGAGCAAGCTCACGCATTATCACGTTAAATCCAGATAGATAACAGCAGGCTAACTGATATGATAGAGGCTGATCTAAACAGTTAGGTCAGCTTTTTTATGGGAAGTAGGTTATAAGATTAGAGAATAGAATAATGACTAATAACACTAAAAACACAACTTCTAAAAATGCAGACTTTAAAAATACAGGGTCTATCAATAAAGAGGCTATCAACAAAGAAAAAGTATTTTTACGCCAAGCTGAAGCTGATGATGTGAGCGCTCTAGAGCAGCTATTAAACCTCTGCTATCGCCAAGACCAAGGCTGGACCAACGAGGCTGATTTGGTCGGAGGTATTCGCACTACGCAAGCAGAATTAGCTAGCGTTATTGCCAATCCTAAGCATTATGTTTTTGTTTATCCAAAGACCGATACAGGTGAACGCGGTGGGAAAGAGACGGGCGAGCTATGGGGCTGTATCGCCGTCGATATAAAAGTCGAGGTAGGCTTAAATAAAAAGGATCATAATAACAAAGCTTATATCGGTATGTTTGCCGTACATCCAGAGCTGCAAGGGTGCGGCGTAGGCAATGTGATACTACAGGCGGCTGAGACTTTTGCGGAACGGCATTTACAAGGTAACGATCGACCCAGCCGACTTACTATGTCGATCTTAAGCCATCGTCCTGAATTATTGGCTTACTATCAGCGCCGTGGTTATCAGTTGAATGGTAATAGTATGCCGTTTCCTGTTGATGGCAATAATGGTGAACCTAAGCGTCAAGACTTAGCGTTATTGGAACTTGAGAAAATCGTCAACGCATAAACGCTGGTTTTATGAGCCCCAAAAATGCCCAAAGGTCATAAATAAGCCAATGCTGAGTAGAATAAATGCCACAGTGATCAAGCGCTTAAACCAATTAAAAGCGGGCAAGCGTGTGGCATTGTCATCAGACATCAGATAAGCAAACAAGAACAGTAAACTTGCCGCCAGCGTCATAATCCCTATGCCTACGGGTAAGATGTAGAGGTAGACTTGCCACACAATTATCTCGCAACTTATTAGAGTATTAGCATAATATCAGTAACGCTGGCACGCTGTCTGTAATAATAAAAACTAGTATGCTTCGCTTAAGCTGATTTAATCACAGCTTTATGCTGGCAAAACTAAATTTAAGAAATTATGTTGGGTTTTTACTGCCGCTTAGGTATACTCTAAGCACCTTTTAAAGTTCTGAGATCAACATGAAAAACTTGAAAAAACTAGCCTTTATAATACTGCTTACGCCGCTATTCACCGCTTGCTCTAATGGTCCGTCCGATAGCGATGTAGAAGAGCTGATTCAAGCCCAGTATGATAAAGCGGGTAGCATGATGGATGATGCCATGGCGCAAGCGGGCGATGATGAGATGGCAAAAGCTATGAGCGGTATGATGGCAGGGATGATGCCGACCCTTGAGAGTGTCGATAACATCAGCTGTGATACTACCGAGGGCGACAACACTTATTTGTGCACCGCTGAGGTAACGCAAACGATCGGCGGTAACACACGTACCGATAGTGGCGCTTTTAAAGTCAATGATGTAAATGGCAAATGGGTGCTGACACCATAAAATAGCTGCTTTTGCCGTGAATAATTAGCAAAAAAGGAATGCACAAGTGGCACTCCTTTTCTGCTTTATACTATCTGCCCTAAACCTTTCTCAGTTCACCTAACGCATAGTCACAAATTCTTCTGCACCCGTTGGATGAATGGCAACGGTATTATCAAAGTCGGCCTTAGTCGCGCCCATCTTAATCGCTACCGCAAAGCCTTGCAACATCTCATCGACACCGTAACCGATGCCATGCAAACCAATGACTTTTTCTTCTTCGCCTAAGCATACCAGCTTCATTACGCACTTTTGGCGATGCTGCGTCACCGCACTATACATCGAGGTAAAGGTTGATTTATAGCATTTTATATTTTCTTTACCATGTAACTCAACGGCGTCAATCTCAGATAAGCCAATCGTACCGATAGCGGGATGAGTAAAGATAACCGTCGGTATCAAATCATAAACCAAATGCTCATCATGCTTTTCGTTAAATAAGCGCTCTGAAAGCCTGCGACCTGCAGCGATAGCGACTGGCGTTAGATCAATACTGTTTTCGATGATATCACCGACTGAATAAATACCCTCGACATTAGTATTCTGGAATTTATCGACTTTGATTTTGCCGTTATCCGTTGTCTCCACACCTGTCACTTCTAAGTTAATAGCGTCGGTAGAAGGTGCGCGACCAATTGCCCAAATCAGGCAATCTACCGTATCAAGCGTACCGTCTTTGGTACATAACTCTAAGCTGCCATCTTCATTTTTATTGACTTCAGTGAGTGTCGTTTCGGTATGCAATTGAATACCATCTTGCTCCATCTCTATCAGCAAGGTCTCGACGATAGTATGGTCAAATGAGCGTAGCGGCGAGTGCTGACGAACATACAGATGCACCTCTGATCCTAAGCTGTTAAGCACGCCTGCGATTTCAACAGCAATATAGCCAGCGCCAGCGATAGCGACCCGTTTTGGCAAATGATTCAATTCAAAAAATCCATCAGAATCGATGCCGTGCTCTGCGCCTGGAATGTCAGGGAGAATAGGATGGCCACCGGTCGCAATCAAAATATGGTCAGCGGTAATATGTTCGCCATTGACTTCAACCGTATTGGTATCGACGAATTTAGCAAAACCCTTTATGACTTCAACGCCGTTTTTTGCCAAATTATTATCATAAGAGCGATGAATGTTTTGGATATATTGTTGGCGGCTATTGACCAATTTTTGAAAGTCGAAGTTCTTTAATTCAACATCAAAGCCGTAGTCTGGCGCATACTTCTCAATGGCTTCAGCCACTTGCGCGCCGTACCACATCACCTTTTTGGGTACGCAGCCCCAGTTAACACAAGTGCCGCCTAATTGTTCCGCTTCGATAATCGCGCATTTTTTGCCATAGCTTGCCGCGCGGTTGATTGACGCGATGCCGCCGCTACCGCCACCAATAGCGATATAGTCATAATGTTTACTCATATAGGCTCTCTTAATTTAGTTTTTATTAGGTTTTTTTGTCACGTATAGTCATAGCTACTTATAAACTTATAGGTATAACGCATCGCGCAATGTGTGCTTGATGATACCATGAAGCGTGAACCACGTTAATAAGGAAAACTTATGCATATAGTTATCTTGACCCTGACTTTCTCACTGCCTGGCTGCAGCTCACTAAAAGAAAAACGCCAACGTATGGGCGGCTTGCATGCACGCTTTGGTAATACGCCAAGTGTCGCGGTATGTGAGAGCGGCGAACGTGATCGGCATGACGCTAGCGAGTGGACGTTTGTAATCGTCGGACTGACCAAACGTGAGGTTGAGTCGCAGTGTAGTCAAATCGAGGAGAAAATAGAGCGCACGGTAGATGCGCGAGTGATGAATATTGAGCGAGAATTTATTTAAGTGGGGTAGGTTTATCTCCTACCATGCAAGGCACTCAAAATCCTATCAAGCAAAATCAAGACTGATTTCAACACCTAAGTTAGCATTTATATTTACCAATGCATCTAGGCTAAATTTGCTAATTTTGCCTTGTAATAAGTCATTAAGACGAGGTTGAGTAATTCCGCAAAGCTTAGCAATCTCGCTTTGCGTACCTGACATATCTTTAATAATGTCTGTAATATGATGCATAAGTTCAGCACGCAATTTTAAATTAGCGCTTTGAGTAGGCGTATCACAAAGGGCGTCAAATGCAGAGGTGTATTTAGTCATTTTTTAAATTCTGTATGAGTGATTTTAGTCTTCGCTTAATATTAATTAGCTGAGAGTCTTTCTTCTTATGGTTTTTGAATAAATCAGGATTATTTAACTCTTTCACAGTTAATAAACCTTCCGCAGTTGGATGCTCAAAATAAAGCTTGTAATAGGTGACTTTCGTACCTTTTAATAAAATATCCTTACCTACATATTTTTCTAAGTCAAAATGGAATAATGTGTCTTCGTATTTGTCTTGAATGTAGACCTTTTTTAGATTTTCGTCTATATAAGTAATAATACCGTCGCTTAAATCTGGACCCATTGTCATCTCTATAGCTTATTAATAATCCTTTTCAAAAGTAACTAGCTTTTGCATCGTGCTCTCTACGCACCGATTGGATAACCTACAACCCCCGAAGCGCTCGCGTCGCATCGTCAAAAGCGACTTTCGCATCCTCAATCTCACCTGCAAACATCAAAAACAAATGCGGCATGGTCTCATAGACTTTTAGCTTGGTCTTTATGCCTGCGTCTTTGAGTGTATCAGCATAAGCCACACCTTCATCACGTAGCGGATCAAAGCCGCCGACCATAATAACAGCAGACGCAACGCCTTCTAAATTGCCAAAGATTGGCGATACCATCGGGTCTGTCGTATCGGTGTCATCGTTTATGTATTTTTTCTTAAACCAGCGCATCTTTACGCGCTCCAAAAAGAAACCGGTCGCAAATAGCTTATACGATTGATACTCACGGCTCATATCGACCCAAGGCACCCATAACAGTTGTAGTTTTGGCGGATGTGCATCGTCTTTGGCTTGCTGCGCGACGACCGCGGCTAAGTTACCACCTGCGCTGTCACCACCGACCGCCAGACGCGTCGCACCAACACCAAACTTATCGGCATTATTGGCAACATGACGGAAAGCTGCCAGTCCATCATTGACAGGAGTAGGGAAGGGGTGCTCAGGCGCGAGGCGATAATCGACTGCGATGACGGTACAATTACCATCTGCCGCCAAATGCTGACAGACCAAATCGTGTGATTCAAGCGAGCCTGCCACATAACCACCACCATGAAAAAAACACCAAAGCAGGCTGATTATTATCTTTGACTTTGCGATGGCGATAACGACGTAGCGTAATGCTATCACCGCCTGATACGTCAAGGGGAAAGTCATCGCTGATGATGTCTTTATGATTAGACTGCGCGAGTAATGGCCCTTGTGCATCGATCTGTCTGCGCGTGCTGGCAACGCTCGCTAGGTGATTGGGCGGTGGACCAAATAGCTTAAGAATGACTTGCACTGAGACATCCAAAGTCTGACCGTCTATGACGATGGGCTTACCTGCCATCTTGCGTAGAATAGGCTTGGGTAGGTGGACTATTTTTCTAACGATAGTTTTTTGTGCTTTGAATGCGAGTTTTTTTAGTTTTGGGTGATTCTTGATTTTCATTAAAGACATCCTTATCTTGAGTAATGAATGATAAACCGTTACGCCTTAGTTTTATGTCTACAAACCTTACGCAATACGGGTCATTTGCGTAAGATTAGAGTCTTCAATCATCTCCTTTGTCACCTTTATAAAGTTTTGAAAGTGCGCGCTTTGTCCATGCTGCTCCATAAGCGCTTTAGTCTCCCACACCTCATAAGTGATAAAATGATTTGGCTTGGCATTATTTTGATGAATATTATAATGGATAGCGCCTTGCTCAGCTTGTGACGCCTCGGCCAGCTTAAGCAGCTCAGATTTCACCTCCTCAGCATGTTCAGGTTTGGCGGTGATATTGGCAACGAGGGTGATCGCTTGTTTTTCTTGCGTATTCATAACAGCTTCCTATGGTTGAATATTATTTTAAAAGTGTAGCTAATACATCTTGTGTTTGACGGTTAAGTTCGGTAATGGCATCTTTATTTAACGCATCAGTATGCGGTTGTCCGAACTCGCCTCTGGCCTCGCCGTGCGTGCCATCTTTAATATCATTATCAAAGTATTTGCCAGTAACGCCTGCGAACTCATCGGATATGGCAAGCTGTGTTAAGATATTTGCGCCTTTGTCCGCTGATGACCAGTGTTTGCCGTAAGCTTCAGCGACCATTTTGGTATTGAGTAGCGAGCCGGGGTTGACGGCGATGACGTTAATATTATCGCCTGCGACGGCGTCCGCTAAGTCCATACTCCACATAGTAAGCGCCAGCTTGCTTTGCGCATAGGCATCTTTGTCATCGAGACGCTCGTTCCCTGCAAAGGCCTGATAAGATATTGGTGCTTGTGCCGCTGAGCTTAGATTCACAATGCGCGCTTTATTAGACTTTTTAAGTAAAGGTAATAGGGCGTTGGTCAACTCGTGAGGCGCTAGATAATTGACTACGAAGCGCACGTCCAGTCCGTCTTTGGTCACGGGCGATGCGGTGGTATAAATCCCAGCGTTGTTGATGAGTACATCAAGCTGCGATAGCTTGTCATTTACTTCTGCTGCCATGTCGCGTACCGCGTTTAAATCTGAAAAATCAGCCACGAACCCATCAATATGATCTGTCGCTGCGCCTGTTGCTACTGCTTTGACCTCCATAATAACGCTATCAAGCTTATCAGCATCTCTGCCATGCAAGTACACGTGATGTCCTGCTTTTGCTAAATTGAGAGCGGCAAGTTTACCAATGCCATCGGTGCTACCGGTAATTAAAATAGTTTTTGTCATGCGTTATCCTTATGGTGTTCGTTGTTTCTTAAACTTTGGATGGGTTCTATTTTAGCTGTCGACATGACGCTCATTGTAATGAAAGTGTTGTGATTGGGAGGTACCTTAGGTAATAGCAAAAACTAGCATCTACTAAAATATTATATTGAATATGAAAAAGGCTACTCTATAAAGAGTAGCCTTGAATTGATATCATGAATTACTAAAAAGAGACTAAAGTGACTTATAATTCAAATACAAGATATTGTAAGATTCTTTGCTGAGCATTTAATTCGCTTTCTGCGAATTCAGTTGGGTTTTCAAGACACTCATAATACTCTTCGTTGTCTAGATTACCGTTGATGAATTCGTCGTAGCAATAATCACTTCCTTCCTCATTATGATAAGAGGTATAGGTGACTCGACCACTACCATAATTAAAGGCAACAGTTAATGGACGCATTGCTTTATCACTATCTTGACCACTTGCATAGATATCAACTTTTTTGCTGCTGTTGACTGAGTTCATCCGAGCCCATCCACCAGCGAAGCCTTTAATAGTAACTGTACCATCTGCGTTTAAGCACGATCCCTGAGCACAAGTCACACCTTCTAACCAAGATTTGAGTTTTGGTTCAATATTGCTTTTGATGGTAATACCGCCTTGACCTTGATTAGCTTGGTACATTGTTTCTGGCTGATTGGTTGGGGTGTCATCTGAACCAAAAAAATCTATGTATTCTGGGAAAGTTTGTTCAACGATATCATAGGCGTGGTCACTCACATAAATTCGACCTCCCTTGCTGATATAGTCTTTAAGGATTTGACGTTTACTATCATCCATCAACCAAGATAGTCCATTTTGACCACAATTAAAGAACACTATTTCGTAGTCGTATATATCTGCTTTACCATCATTATTATTATCTACGAAAAGATTATCAGTTGAATTCCATAAGTCGAACTCGGACTCAGTAATCTCACCCGTTTTGGCGTCAGTACTGGCAAGCCCTAATTTTGCTAGGATAAGTTCAATACTATCGTAAGAGCCTTCAATAACGACCATCTTAGGAACACTTTGAAGAACAGTATCGCTTAGTTCCGTTACTCCCGCTTGCGATGACCCAGTGTCTTGTAGAGTGATTTTTTGCTCAGCAGTGAACGCCCCTTTCTCAAATTTGATCATTAAATCTTTGGTATCGGTCTCAATATCCAAGTTATAGCTACCGTCGGCGTTAGTACAGGTGCTAGCCAAACTGTCTTCTGGCGCTACACCGCATTCTGTCGCTATGCTGTCAATCATTGGTTCTTCAGCTTCCACATCTAAGCTGCTAGCGCTATACAAACTAGTCGCTATTCTACTATTTAAAGCATTTGGCTGTCCCACAACATATACCAATGCATTAGCAATAGGAGTTTTACCATCATAGGAAACCAACTTGCCGGAGACTGTACTCTTTTGAGTAGGCTCTGAAGGATCAGTCACCTCTCCTGGAGCTTCAGTATTTGGTGATGTACTATTGAAGTCATTATCATCATTACATGCCCCTAATGAAACGGAAGTCATAGCTATAATAGTCATCATTGATAGCTTATTTTTTAGAAACTTTGTCATACCTTTGGGCCTTTTTTATATGGTATTAGAACGTTTTAGATGATGCGCAAACACAGATGTAATCTAACAAAACTCTATCGTAATTACATATTGTAATAGTTGAGTATGTATACAGTAACAACCAAATAAATAGTAAACATAAGTATATTAGCTGTCAACTCTTATATCTCTGATTTAACTAAAATCAGTCTTAAATAAAATTAACATGCTATATCAACGTGCGATTGATATAAGTTTTCTTAGTTGATCTGCTTACACTGATAAAGACCGTATAAAATTAATTCCAACTATATTTCACTTATTTTACAGCTGCTAACTGGGTCCAAAATTTGTATAGAACTGAGCGCATATCGAAGACAATAGTTACCCTATCAGAATCTAGCCAAAAAAAAGGCCACCCCAAAAGAGTGACCTTTAAATGACAACCGAAACTAAAATACTAACTCGCCTCTGACATTGCCTGTTCCAGAACTGGCTTTAAGAACTCACCCGTAAATGAGCCTTCAACTTCCGCCACTTCCTCCGGCGTACCTTCCGCGATAATCATGCCGCCACCTTTACCGCCTTCAGGACCGAGGTCAATCACCCAATCGGCAGTTTTGATAACATCTAAGTTATGCTCAATGACCACGATGGTATTGCCTTTATCACGTAGCGCATGAAGGATATTGAGTAGTTTATCGATATCATGAAAATGCAAACCCGTGGTTGGCTCATCTAAGATATATAACGTCTGTCCCGTATCACGTTTGGCAAGCTCACGCGCTAACTTAACACGCTGCGCTTCACCGCCCGATAGAGTAGGCGCGGATTGACCAAGGCGAATGTAGCTTAGTCCCACATCCATCAACGCTTGCAAGCGACGATAAATCGCGGGAATCGCTGAGAAGAATTCAGTGGCATCTTCTACGGTCATATCGAGCACGTCAGCGATAGTTTTACCTTTGTAGTGAATCTCAAGCGTCTCACGGTTATAGCGCTTGCCCTCGCAGGTATCACAGGGTACATACATATCCGGTAAGAAGTGCATTTCGACTTTGATGAGTCCATCACCTTGGCACATCTCACAGCGACCGCCTTTGACGTTAAAGCTAAAGCGTCCCGCTTTATAACCACGCGCGCGCGCTTCTTGCGTTTGTGCAAACATTTCACGCACAGGAGTAAATACGCCGGTATAGGTTGCTGGGTTGGAGCGCGGCGTACGACCGATTGGGCTTTGGTCAATATCAACCATTTTATCTAGATGCTCAAGACCACTGATACTGTCATGCTTATCGGCAATCAAGGTCGAGGCATTATTGAGCTGAGTGGCCGCAATCGGCATCAAAGTACGGTTAATCAGTGTTGATTTACCCGAGCCGGATACGCCAGTAATACAAGTCATAATGCCGACTGGCAAACTTAAATCCACATCTTTTAAGTTGTTACCTGACGCGCCTTTTAGTTCAATCGTCATAGGTACTTTTTTGGGTTTGGCTTTACCTTTCGCCTCGACCTCTATGGTTTTGGCCTTATGGCGTACCGTTGGAATCTCGATACGCTTCTCACCTGACATGTATTGCCCAGTGAGCGAATCTTTAGTCGCCATAATCTCATCGACCGTGCCTTGGGCGATGATATGACCACCATGTACGCCTGCGCCGACACCGATATCAATCACGTGATCGGCTTGGCGAATCGCATCTTCATCATGCTCAACGACAAGGACAGTATTACCCAGATCACGTAAGCGCGTTAAGGTTTTAAGCAGACGATCATTATCACGCTGATGCAAGCCAATAGACGGCTCATCAAGCACATACATCACGCCCATGAGACCGGCACCGATTTGGCTAGCAAGCCTGATGCGCTGCGCTTCACCGCCCGATAGCGTTTCAGCAGAGCGTGCTAAGGTTAAATAGTCGAGTCCAACGCTCACTAAGAAGTTGAGACGCTCATTGATCTCTTTAAAGATTTTCTCCGCGACTTCGCCTTTATGACCGCTGATTTTAAGGCTTTTATAATAGTCAGCCGCATCGCCGATAGAGAGTTTGACGATCTCAGCGATGGTTTGCTCATCGACGCGCACGTTACGCGAAATCTCATTGAGACGCGCGCCATCGCAGACGTTACAAGTGGTATCGGCAAGATATTTGGCTAACTCATCACGCACCAGATTGCTTTGGGTTTTGGCATAGCGGCGCTCAAGATAGGGTAGTACGCCTTCAAAGGGAATGGTCTTATTAGTCTTACGGCCGCGCTCATCAGTGAAGTTAAAGGTCAGCTTCTCTTTACCTGAGCCTTGCATAATAAGCTCTTGCTGCTGCTTAGATAAATCCTGCCACGGCGTATCCATATCGATATTGAAATGCTTACAAACGGTAGTTAGCAAACCAAAATAATAAGAGTGGCGTTTATCCCAGCCGTTAATCGCCCCCTGATTTAAGGATTTTTCATGATGAGTAATCAGCTTTTCAGCGGCAAAATATTGACGTTTGCCTAAACCGTCACAAGTCGGGCAGGCACCATACGGATTGTTAAAACTAAACATCCGCGGTTCCAGCTCAGATACGGCGCGATCGCACACTGGGCAAGAGTGTTTAGCCGACATCACTTGGTTGGTATCGCCGCCTTCTTTCGGATTACCATCCATGAAGTGCAGCGTGACTAGGCCTTGACCCAGACGCAGCGCCGTCTCTAAGCTTTCAGCGACGCGGTTGCCTAAGTCATCGCGCACCTTAAAGCGATCAACGACGACCTCAATCGTGTGTTTTTTCTTCTTATCGAGGGTCGGTAGCTCATCAGTATCATAAACGTGACCATCGACGCGCACGCGCACAAAGCCTTGCCCGATTAATTGCTCAAGCAAAACAGTATGCTCACCTTTACGCTCTCGAACCACCGGCGCCAAGATCATAAGCTTGGTCTCAGCAGGCAGTGCCATGACTTGATCAACCATCTCCGTCACAGACTGCGCCACCATCGGCTCGCCGTGCTCAGGGCAATAAGGCGTCCCGATACGCGCGTACAATAGGCGTAGGTAGTCATAAATCTCAGTGATCGTGCCAACAGTTGAGCGCGGATTATGGTTGGTCGATTTCTGCTCAATAGCAATGGCAGGCGACAAACCCTCGATACTATCAACTTCAGGCTTCTCCATTTGCGATAAAAACTGACGCGCGTATGCTGACAGACTTTCAACGTAACGGCGTTGCCCTTCAGCATAGAGGGTATCAAAGGCTAAAGAGGATTTGCCAGAACCAGATAAACCAGTAATGACCACAAACTTATCACGTGGGATATCAAGATCAATATTTTTGAGATTGTGCGTACGAGCGCCGCGTATTGCGATATGGTCATGTGCCATCGGTAAGGGGTTTCCTATTTTTTAAAGTGGGTTAACGATTATTAAAGATAACCAACATTTGTAAATTTAAAAGAGTAGATAAACTTAAATAATAATAAAATAGACAAATAAAAAGAAAAGAGAGTAAAAGACTTAACTACTTTTTAAAACCTATTTATTTTTATCAATTAACAAAAGTCTATTTATAGGAGTTAAGGTCAAATAGCTAACCGGTATTTATATTTTTACGATAGCTATTAAGCAAGTTTGCCACTGCTGCAACTTATGAGTAAAAAAATGCTATATGAGCAAAAGAACAATGCTATCAACGCTTTACTTTATAGTCACGATTAAGCGATTATTCAAGTCAGGGAGACGTATTAAAGAAGGTTAGTAACAAAACTATAGAGATAAAGGCAGCAGAGAGCGCCTTGTGATAAAAGTCTCGGCAAGAAAATGGCGAATGTCTTATACTAGGGAGCTTGATTTGGAGCTGAAGCTAGCGCAGATATAATAACGTCATGCGGTGCTTGAGGTCTCTAAGCCAGCTTTAATCAACCTTTGTAGGATCAGGCTTGGAGATCAATCCACTTAAGTGGTCTGCAAGCTGTAGCTATCAGATGTTATAAGATGAACCAGTGAGGCAAGTATGAATAGCGTAGAGAAACGGGCAATCTTAGGGGTAGGTGGTATTTTTGCTCTGCGGATGATTGGCCTGTTTATGATAGTGCCGGTGTTTTCTGTTTATGGCAGCACTTATGCGCATGCGACGCCTTTTTTAATTGGTTTAGCCGTCGGGATTTATGGTCTGGGTCAAGCTATTTTTCAGATTCCGATGAGCCTTGCTGCCGATAAGTTTCCGCGTAAGCCTATTATCATGCTCGGTCTGATATTGTTTGCGCTTGGTGGTGTTATTGCGGCCAACGCCACAGATATTTACGAGGTTATTATCGGTCGCGCACTCGCGGGTAGTGGGGCCGTATCGGCGGTACTAATGGCGCTCTTAGCCGACGTCACGCGCGAGGAGATGCGCACCAAAGCGATGGCCACTATGGGTTTGACCATTGCCACCTCTATTATGCTCGCCTTTGCTTTTGGACCATTATTAGTCGGCTCGCTTGGGATGTCAGGGCTGTTTTGGTTGACCGCAGGCTTTGCCGTACTGGCTATGTTGCTATTGTTCGTAGTACCGACGCCGCTACGGGTCCTCAAACATAACTTAGATAACAAATCGATCGGTGAACAGCTAGCGACGGTGCTCAAAATTGGCGATCTAAACCGGCTGCATTTCGGTATATTTGCGCTGCATTTGACGCTTACCGCGATATTTGTCATCTTGCCGCATCAGCTAACGGAAGTCATGGGCTTGTCGGTGCGTCAGCAAGGCTTAGTGTATTTGCCGCTGTTATTTATCGGCTTTGGCGTCGCGATACCTTTTATTATTATCGCTGAAAAGAAGCGTAAGATGCGCCAAGTCTTTTTGGCTGCTATCGCCTTAATGACCGCCGCATTAGTATTATTGGCTTTAGGTAGCCAAGTCGGTGTCGGTATTATCTTAGGGTTACTGCTGTACTTTATGGGCTTTAACTTACTTGAGGCCACTATTCCGTCTTGGATCTCTAAGCGCGCGCCAGTCGCGAACAAAGCCACGGCGATGGGGCTGAATTCATCAAGTCAGTTCTTCGGTGCCTTCGTTGGCGGCGCGATGGGTGGTCTGTTACTCAGCCAGCCTAATATGTTGGCATGGGGTATTTTGGCGGTAATAATGGCTGTGGCACTACTAATCATTCTGCCCATCTCGCAGCCGCCGTATCTATCTAGTACCACAGTGACAATTCCGAATAACATCGATGTTCAGGATTGGTCGCGACAAATGATGGCAATCAATGGCGTCGATGAGCTAGTCGTCATGGCAAAAGAGCAAGTGGCTTATCTAAAACTGGATAAAACCCAGCTAACAGATGAAGCAAAGCAAGAGCTTGCCAAGTTAGCACAAAGCCCTTTAAATATATAATTGAGCTATTAAGATCCGATACGATTGCGATAGTATTGACTGTACTGAAAGTATCGACGGTTATATTAGGCTAGCTAGCACACAAATGTATGATAGTAAACGACATGAACTGTCGTCTATAAATAAGTGTGTCTAGATATTTACGAAAAAAACGTATAAAGTGAACCTATAATATTAATTGAAAATTAGGGTTGATAATTATTGACCTTATAAAAATAGATTAAAGTAAGCTATTTAGGCTTTTATATAAGAGCTTAGCGCTTATCAACAAAATCATCTATAAAAGGAAGACATTATGCGCGGAGTTAATAAGGTCATCATCATCGGCAATCTTGGTGCGGACCCCGAATCACGTCAATTCAATAATGGCGGTAGTGTTACGAATATATCAGTAGCCACCTCTGAGCAATGGACCGATAAACAAAGCGGCGAAAAAAGAGAAGCCACTGAATGGCATCGTGTCTCACTGTTCAATCGTTTGGGTGAAATTGCCGCTCAGTACCTACGAAAAGGCAGTAAAGTCTATATCGAAGGTAGCCTGCGCACTCGTAAATACCAAGCTCCTGACGGCAGTGATCGCTATGCTACCGAAATTCGCGCCGATCAAATGCAGATGCTAGATGGCGCTAGCGGTGGTCAAGGTGGTCAGCAAGGTGGCTATAGTAACCAAGGCGGTGGACAAGGGTTTGGTGGTCAGCAGGGTCAAGCTGGTGGTATAGCAGCGGCAGCACAAGGTAATCAGCAAGGTGGCTATGGCAATCAAGGTACACCTACTCAGAACAACAATCAATTTAACCAACCAGCACAGGCATCGCAGTCTAAACCTAACGCCATGCCAGACGGTCCGGTCGATGATGATATTCCGTTCTGATGAATACGTAATCTAATAGTGTTGATTAAATCAGATAGAGCCTATGCAAATAGGCTCTTTTTTTATTTGGCTATTGTTATCTTGATAGGTAAAGATAATGTGTTTTTAGTTTAATGTCTTAATTATAAAAGATGAAAATAAAATATAGAGATATATTTTTGCAGCATTTTATACTCTAGTAGCATCGTATGCTTTTATATTTAATACTCTATAAGAGAAAAAGAACTTATGTTCTTTTTCTAAAAAGTAACGCTATCTATAATGAATTATAAATAGAGTATTATAGTTAATAGAGTTTGTTATAATGCAGATAGTTAATCCAATCTGTATTTAGATTGAATTAATCACTTTGTATTTATAATCGAATACTCGCATCGCTAATTATGGACCAAGCTATTAAAGACAATGTCGACCAATGGATTATAAATTTTAGGCTATTAAGTCTATTCCTTATAATGAACACTTTTATACCGAGGCTACTATGAAGAATAACACCCCTATTGATTTAGAAAACTTGGACGTCGATCAACTGCGTGCAATTACTGAAAATGCCCAGCAGCTTATCGATCAAAAACAGCATCAGCGTTTGTATGATGCTTATATGCAATTTGAAAAAATCGCTGAAGACGCCGATAGTAGCATTGACGAGATTCTAAAAGCTGGTGAGAAGCTTGAGAAGAAGCGTAGCATTAAGTATCGCAACACGGACAACAGTGAGGAGACTTGGACAGGACGTGGTCGCAAGCCGACTTGGCTTGTAGAAGCTATGGCAGCTGGCCGTGAATTAAACGAGTTTGCTATTTAATAAAGCTATAAAATCAGTACGATAATCGGCGCTAAGCTTGAGCAAGAAACCAGTATTTTTATTTAAGAATACTGGTTTTTTTATATCACCTATAGCGGATTATTTGCTATGATAATGAGCTTTTAACCCCTTTAAAAGAGTCTTTTATTCGTGCCAAAACTGTCTACATCGTCCAATAAACGTCCGCGTAAGCTCTGGTGGCTGGTGGGTATGGTGATGTTTGCGCTATTTGCAGTACTGCAAATGCCAGCGGCATGGATAGTCGAAAAATATGCTCCCAATTCGCCTTATGTGCAGCAAGTATCCGGCAATGTCTGGCAAGGCGCGCTTATTTGGCAGTTGCCACAAACGAGTACGGCGCTGACCGGCTCGGCCAATTGGACTTGGCAGCCGTGGCAGTTATTTTTGGGAAAGCTTGGCGCTGACGTTGAGATTACTACCGGCCAAACACGTTTAGAGGGGCAAGTCAAAGTAGGGCGCAGCTCATGGCAAGTGGATGATATGAGCGGCAAGATCGCTCCGGAAACTTTGGCAAGTGTTGTCAATTGGCAATTACCAAATACGCCTATTCAGCTCAATAACGTCTCTTTACAGCGTCAGTCAGCGGCGGGAGAGAAGAGCGCAGGTTTCCATAAAGCGGATGGTCAGCTGACTTGGGTTGGCGGTGAGGTGGGCTATCCCAATGCCGGTAAGATACTCTACATTACGATGCCGACCATGCGAGCGCAGCTCAGTACGGAACAAAAAAACGATAACCACCTATTGCATGTCAATTTATTAAATAATCAAGACAAACGCTTAGGCGACTTATATCTAGATGGCGATAATATGCTAGATGTCAGTCTGACCCAGCGCCTACTCGAAAACATGCCAGAATATCAAGGTCAAGCGCCGCAAGATACCCCAGTCATTAGTGTGCGTCAGCCGTTATTAACCGGCTTAGGGGCAAATTGATAATGAGTATGAGCGCACGACTAAAGCCGGTGATGGATACTCTCAATCGCTTCTCAGCTTGGCTGTTATTATTAGCGATTATTTGGTTGTGTTGGGTGGCAGCACGGTTATTGTGGCTTATATTAGCGCCGCCGCTAGCCCCAGCCTTACCGCTGCAAGCTATTCAAAATAACGCAAATAGCTCCGTCGATAATAGCAATTTGTTTGCCATTTTTGCAGATCCTGAACCTGTCGCGGCAGCCGTCCAGCCGCCGCCGAATGTAGAGCTAAAAGGAGTGCTACTCGCCATACCTGATAGCTTGTCGTCAGCGCTGTTAGACGTCAACGGTGAAGTCAAAAACTATCGTATCGGTGATCGCTTGGAAGATAGTGGCTTTACGCTTATCAGTGTAGATTGGAACGCGGTTATTATTGCGGACGCTGCCGATCAGCAAACCGTCATCGAGATGCCAGAGGCGCTACCACTTGATCAGCGAGGGCTGGATGATAACGCTATTGGCAATCAGCGCTTACCTAATACTAATAATTCAAGCAATACGCTGCCTTTGCCAACCCAAAGCCCGCCGATAGCCACTGATAATCCGCTAGCAGAAGAGGGTGAACCTGCCGACACGAGCACCGCTATCGATGAGGCAGTAAGCGCGCTAAAAGAAAACCCAGCCAGTTATCTAAGCCGTATGGGCGTCATGGCGTCAGGTGAGGGCTATCAAGTCACCGCAGCTATGCCATCAGGGTTACGCAATCGTTTAGGGCTCGAGGCTGGAGACAAAGTGCTGACAGTCAACGGGCAGACGGTTGGTAGCAGTCCTGTGCAAGATGCGACTGTCTTGCAACAAGCGCAGCAATCGGGCGAGGCGCAGATTGAGGTGCAACGAGGCGAGCAGGTGATTACTATTCGTCAGCAGTTTTAGGGTAGCGCGAAGATCTTTTTATCATAATTTAGTTTTATCAGTTTATCGTACACAAGTTTTACCGCGTTAATTTATAACTGCCAGTTAGCAGTATGTTAGCCTGTAGCATCTTGTACCTCACAAGTGACATCATAATGGGTAATCATAACCATGGTAAGTTTGGATAAGTTTTCAATGACATCTTTACGTCTTTCTATACAGCGGTTGCTGCGTCTGTGCCGGCCTTTATATTTGGCGCTGCCATTATGGGCGGCGTCTTGTGGTCTTGCGAGCGCTGAGAGTTGGAAAGTCAATTTGCAAGATGCCGATATAAAAGCTTTTATTAACGAAGTGGCTACTATTACCGATCAAAACTTTGTCCTTGATCCACGTATCAATGGCAATGTCACTGTCATATCCAACCGTGCTTTATCGCGTGATGAGATTTATCAGCTGTTTTTGAGTGTGATGCAAGTCAATGGTATAGCAGCGATAGACTCGGGTACCACAGTCAAGCTAGTTCCGGATAATGTCGCTAAGCAATCGGGCGTGGCGGTAGATCTGCGCGGTGATAGCGTTGGTGAGTCATTGGCCACCCGAGTGATTTATCTGACCAATACTCAAGCCGCTGAGATCTTAGGCGTTATTCGGCCTTTGATGCCGCAGTCCGCTCATGCTGCTGCCGTACCAGGCGTCAATGCGCTCGTTTTATCTGATCGCGCCGATAGCCTAAACCAGCTTACTGCGCTGATTCGCGACTTGGATAGCAATGTCAATGATAGTCTGCAAGTGATACCGCTACGCCATGTCGACTCTGAGCGGATGATGGATCTAATTAGCGCTCTGGTGAGCACTGGCGGCGGTCAGGCAGCAGGCGGCGATCAGCTCAAAGTCATTGCCGATAGCGCAAGCGATAGATTGCTAGTCAAAGGCAGTCCGGAGATGATTGCCAAGGTACAAGAGATGGTCAATCAGCTCGATACCACGCCATCGCGGCGGCTTAGTGGTCTGCGTGTGTTTCGCTTGAAGTACGCCAGCGCCGCTCATATCGCTGATATGTTACGGGGCTTGTTGGCTAATCAGTCTCTTAATAGCTCAGGGGCAACCTCCACTCTAGAGTCGGCCTCCTTGACCGGCGCTAGTAGTACAGGTGCTACGCTTAATGGTGCTGCCAATGAGCTGATCAATACTGCGGCTAATAATGCCAGTACCCCTTCGACAACTAGCGGCACAACTGGCGGCGCGAACGATAGTACCACCGGTCGGCCTTTTAGTATTATTGCTGATGAGACGCAAAATGCCGTCATCGTCAATGCCGCGCCTGAGTTGATGTTTGAGATTGAAGAGGCGGTCAATCAATTGGACAATCGCCGCGCGCAAGTGCTCATTCAAGCGGCTATCGTGGAAGTATCGGGCGATGATGCGACCCAGTTGGGTGTACAATGGGCGCTTGGTAATGCCAATAGCGGTTTGGGAGTCGTGAATTTCAATAACGTTGGGGCTAGCGCGACGTCCTTAGCGGCAGCTGCATTGGCAGGTGGCGGCGCGGCGGGTGCTGCTGGGCTCAGCGCAGCAGCCAATTCAATCGTTGGCGCTTTGATAGGGATTGGCGATAGCCGCAAAGACAGCCAAGGTAATACCGAATTTTATGGTGCTATCTTACAAGCGCTTGACTCCTCGACCAGTGCTAATCTATTGTCTATGCCTTCTATTTTGACCTTAGATAACGAAAAAGCGAGCATTCTAGTCGGACAAAACGTGCCTTTCGTCACCGGCTCTTTTACCACTAGCGGTAATGACTCGAATAACCCTTTTCAGACTATTGAGCGCCAAGATATCGGTATTAATCTCAATGTCATTCCTCATATCGGTGAAAACGGTACCGTACGCTTGGAGGTTTCGCAAGAGGTCTCATCAGTAGTACCAGGAAGCGTTGGCAACTCAAGTGGAATCATTACCAATAAAAGCCTGATTAACACCACTATTTTGGCAGACGATCAGCAGACGATCGCCCTAGGTGGCCTGATGCGTGATAACTCGACGACTCGCCAACAGAAAGTCCCCGGTTTAGGTAACGTGCCAGTGATCGGGCGCTTGTTTCGCTCAGATAATGACAGTACCCAAAAGAGCAATCTAATTATATTTTTGCAGCCGACGATTTTGCGTGACGGCGGAGCGGTGGCAAGCGTCACTGAGCGCAAATTCAATCAAATGCGTGTATTACAGCTGGTTATCGACAAGAATGGTACGATTAAGCAGCTGCCCCTTAGCGGTACCAAGGGCTGGAATGGTGACGTCAGTAAAGACTTTGAGCTCATGCCGCTCAACCCGCTAATCCCCAAGCGCGATCAGACGCCAAAACAAGTGACGCCGCCATCAGGGTTTACGCGCGTTGATAGCCCAAATGCAGGTATCACTACTTATCCCATTAGCCAGTAGTTTTAAAAGTGGTTATAAGTTATAAACTTAGTGGTCGTCATAACTTAGTGGTCGTCATAAAGGAGCGTTATGAATAAGAAAAAATGGCTTACATTAAGCCTTATCGGGACGGCTCTACTCTTAATACCTCGGCGTAGCAGTCGGCAGACGCATCCGAGCGCCAACCGTCTTTTCAATGAGCAGAGTCGCGCCTCTGATCAAAATGCTAATGACACGCAGAGCAAGCAGATGGCGCAAAATAAAAACGGCGCGCAATAACTTGGCATCATTCGAAGCACTATCCTAAGCCTTTATACTATGGAGACTTTGCTCAGCGTTAAAGTTATCACTACGTAATATTGTCGAGCATCACCAAGCATTGTGTTATTATTTTAACCAGTTCTTTACTGTAGCTGACTCCATGAGACGCCATCACGACACACACATACGTGTAAACTCTTCCGTCATTTCCTTGATGTTCTTTTCTAGGGGATTCGTTTTGATGCGGTTCATGTCGATGGCGACAGCGGTTGTATTGGCTAGCACTATTTTGTTAGGCTGTGCGCCGCAACCTGAGTCTATGTTCGAGAAGCAAGCGGAGGAGGAGGCAGCTAATGAAATCGGTGTTCATAGTACGATAGAGAATCATAAATCCTCCCAGTCTAGTACTGCTAACACCGCTAACTCTTTAGACAAGACAAGCCATAAGCAAGCGTCGCCTATTAATATCAGTAAACAACAAACCATCGCGCGCCAACCTGACTGTGATGCGCAGCAAACGAGCTGTCAGTATTTGGAACTCAACACCTTAACCTTTACGCCGCCTCAACCTTGGCTTGCCAACATCATGTGGCAAACTGTTGCCAGGACCTTATCGCCAGACACGCCTTTTACCAGTCAACAACAAGTGGCAAGAGACTCCGTATCAGCGCTGTTAAAACAAATAGAGTTTCGCAGTGAAGGAGTCAGCTCACAGCCTAACTATCAACGTATTGATACCGACTTAATCCTCAACCAAAGCTTGAATACTGACAGTGCTGTAGCGAACTCTAATACTGACGACGCTGTGATGACTGGTTATCTGTTGGTCGAATCGACTCAGCAGCGCAGCGAGGATCATCAGCAAGGGCGCCGCGACTACGTGATGCTAGATATGCAAAAAAAGCTACAATTGACCGTAGAGGATATTTTATTACCGGACGCCGATACCCAAAAACTACTATCGGCTTTCAATGCAGTCAAAAAGCAATGGCTCACTAAGCAAGGGGTTGAGCAGCAGGATCTAGAACAATGGCCGCTCCCCCTATCTGAGCAGTGGTATATAGATCAGCAAGGGCTGCATTTAGTCTATCAATCCGGAGAGCTGCTCAATACTCAGCTTCAGGAAGTGGATTTCGTGGTTCCCTTCACTCAGCTACAAGATATCGTGAAGCCGAGTTATATGGTGACGCTTTCAACGAGTATGACGTCATCTTAAGTGTTAACGATATAGATGTTTAAACAGTAAATAGCAGGTCAGTCCAATCCACTGATGCTCGTACGCCACAACATATATTGAAAATAATAGTGATATTAATAAAAACTAGCCTTGCTAAATAATCGCAGATTAGTGATAGTAATAAGTTAGTGTAAGGAGGCTGTTTATGGCTGATACCATCCAATCGCTAACGGATAATAAAGACATTGTTCGTTACCCTTTAATTGATACACATACCCATTTTGATGCTCCTGTATTCGATGAAGATAGAGCGCGACAAGTACAGCGCGCTTATCAGAGCGGAGTCGAGCATTTAGTGCTAGTGGGTTATCTGTATCGTCACTTCGACCGGCTTTATGAAGTTCAGCATTTTTTTGATAAGCGTGAGTTTGCAAGCAACGCAGCTGATTCGGTAGACATTGATGGCAGCTCCATCCCTGCAGCTCATATTGCGCTAGGGCTACACCCTTTTTATATAGAGCAGCATACCGAAGCGCACTTAGATGCAATGGCAGAGATGCTAGATAAGCAGCGTCCTCTGGCCATTGGTGAGATTGGGCTCGATACTTTTACTGCAGAGATGAAAGAGCCTGAGGTCTTTGCTAAGCAGCAGCGCTTTTTTAGCGCTCAGCTTGATATGGCGGTGGCTCATCAATTACCGGTGATGCTACATATTCGTAAAGCTCATGCTGAGGCTTTAGCGATATTAAAAAAACACGCTTATGATGCCAAAACCTTAGGCGGTATTGCTCATAGCTTCAGCGGCGGTGAACAAGAAGCTAAGGCTTTTGTGAAGCTCGGTTTCAAGCTTGGCGTGACCGGACAAGTCACCAACCCTAATGCCAAAAAGCTGCGCCGCGCGCTGCAAGTCGCCGTTGCTGAGTACGGTATCGGCTGCTTAGTGATAGAGACTGACTGCCCAGATATGACGCCGATTAGCTGTCAGACTTCTAACGATAACGCCTCCGCTTTAGGCAAAAACCAAGGTCAAAGCCCAGATGATGTTTGGGAGGGTGACGAGGGTAATGACAGTCATAATCGCAACGTGCCCGCTAATTTGCCCCTTGTGTTAGCGAGCTTAAGCGAGCTACTGGCAGTCGATGAGGCAAAACTTGCTCAGCAACTATGGCAAAATAGTATCGATAGTTTAGGTCAGTCGTGGTCTTATCCTAGCGCTAATTTTGGTACTGATTCTAGTAATTAAAAGCCTGCCCCTGCGCAGTGAAGCGACGCTGCGAGTAGTGCAAATCATTTATCATCGATATCAGTATTGTCAATAAATAGCGTCAATAAATAGAGTGTTAATGCATGAAAGATCAATCCACCATAACCGATAGCAAAGTCGCCGATAGCGAGCGACCTGAAATGATGGCGACAGTAGCTGATGATAGTCAATATCAGCGCCGCTTTCAGGGCACACAAAAGCTGTATGGCGCTGATGCTTTTACAAGCTTTGCAGCCGCGCACATCTATGTGATTGGTGTTGGCGGAGTCGGATCTTGGGTGGCTGAAGCTTTAGCGCGAACCGCTGTCGGCTGTGTGACGCTAGTCGACTTAGACGTATTAGTCGCCTCCAATGTCAATCGGCAACTACTAGCGCTTGACAGCAGTTTTGGTCAGAGTAAGATTGCCACTATGGGCGCGCGTATGCGCGAGATTAATCCAAACATAGAGCTACACTTAGTTGATGACTTTTTGACGCCTAATAATGTCGCGCAGTTATTACCTGATCGCGCCGCCGCTAAGCAAGCTATGGCGCAGAATCGGCCAATTATTATCTTAGATTGCGTCGATGATATGAGTGCTAAGCTTGCTATTGCCTTGCATTGCCGTTTTAATAAGCTAAAGCTTATCTGTGCAGGCGGGGCAGGCGGCAAAATAGATCCGCGCCAGATCACGGTTAGCGACTTAAAAGACAGCTATCAAGATCCTTTACTGGCAAGACTACGTAACAAGCTGCGTCATGAAAAAGGTATCAATAGCCAAATGAAAGAAAAATTCGGCATCAAATGTGTCTATTCAACTGAGCCGCCGCGCGTCGAAAAGATAGGTCAGTCCGCTGGCTTAAACTGCGGCGGTTATGGTTCGGCAGTGGCGGTAACCTCAGTCATTGCTATGGTTATGGTAAGTGAGACTCTACTTATACTCAGCAAGCAAGCGGCTGCTACAGCGGCTACTTTATAATCGTTTTGGAGAAGGCATGTCCACTTATCCGCAAGCAAAAGATGAACAAGCACGCATCGCTAAGCTACAAGAGTATCAAGTCCTCAACACAAATGTTGAGCCAACTTTTGAGCGCCTCTCTGACTTGGTGAAAACCTTCTTTGACATGCCTATAGTCGCCATTACTTTTATGGATGAGGATACCCAGTATTTAAAGTCACCTCGCGGGCTTGGCGATACTTGCACCACCACTCGTGGCGTGGCGGTTTGTAATTACACCGTGCTCTCTGATGAAGTATTTGTTGTTGCCGATTTATCGATAGATGAGCGTTTTATTGATAATAGCTTAGTCACCACCGATCCCAATTTACGCTTTTATGCGGGCGCACCTATTATCTTGCACGAAGATAACCATATCTATCGTCTAGGCTCATTGTGCCTTATGGATACCAAGCCACATTATGACTTTAGCGAAGAGCAAGCCAAGCACTTAACGCAGTTTGCTCAGATGGCAGCTGATGCGCTGCAGCTACAAAAAAAGCAACGTCTTGCCAAGCATGCCAACGATATGAAGTCAGATTTTTTGGCGAATATGAGCCATGAGATCCGAACTCCTATGAACGGTATCATCGGTATGGTCGATATGCTTGATGAGACGGCTTTGAGTGCTGAACAAAAAAACTATGTCGATAATATAAAAGTATCGACAGATCATCTACTGGTCATTATCAACGGTATTTTGGACTTATCAAAAGTTGAAGCCGGTAAAATGGTCATTGATACGGTACCGATGAGCTTAGCCACTATCTGCAATGAAGTAGTGACTTTATTTACTACCAAAGCTACTCAGCGTGGGTTGACTTTAGAATACCACTACGATGATACTCTAAACTCCTACGTAGAAGGCGATCCAGTACGGCTTAAACAGATTTTTTCTAATCTGATCAGTAATGCTATTAAGTTTACTCGCGAGGGCGGTCACATTGTCTTTGATGTTAGACCATCCAAAGATAGTGATTTGGAGGCGTTTAATGCTCAAAGAGAAGTCTCGGATGCCACTGATCACCCTATTAACCATGACGATATGGCTTTTTTTATTACCGTCTCAGATACTGGAGTGGGGATAAAAAGGGAGTCGCTGAATGCGATCTTTGACGCTTACAATCAGGCGGACAAATCAACGCATCGGTTATACGGTGGTACCGGTCTTGGATTGTCGGTCTGTAAGTCACTAGTGGCGCTAATGGGTGGTCATATTTGGGCGGATAGTATCGTCGGTGAAGGCACCACCTTTAAGCTATTACTCCCTTTAAAAGTAATCGATAAACCGCAGTATGCCGCCTGGCAACAAGCCAATCATATCGATATCGAACCTGAATGGCATTATAACGGACATGTGCTGTTAGTTGAGGATGATAATGTCAATGCGATGATCGCTCTAAAGGCCTTGCGTAGTAGCGGCCATGAGGTCACGCACGTCACTGATGGACAAAAGGCCATTGACGAGTTTGTCGCGAACCCCAAACGTTACGATGTGATTTTGATGGATCATCATATGCCTATCATGGATGGAATACAGGCGACTATTAAGCTGCAAGAGATGTTTGATGCCGAAGATCTGCCACCTATCATTGCTCTAACTGCCAACGCTATGGACGGCGAGCGCGAAAAATACCTGCAAGTGGGTATGCAAGACTACTGTAGTAAGCCCTTCAAAAAAGAGCAATTAAATGCCTTAGTTCAGTATTGGCTGATGTATAAACAGTCAGTTAATGCGTAAGCTCAAACGCAAGCAAACTCACATGCAATCTTAAAAAAAGGCTTAATCGCTACCCGATTAAGCCTTTCTTATTCGACTCTTATCAAGACGACAGGGAGTTAGCTTACGCGAGTCTGATAGTCACCCGTACGTGTATCAACACGTACCACTTCACCTTGCTGCACAAACAAGGGTACGCGTACTACAGCGCCAGTCTCTAAAGTTGCAGGTTTGCCGCCGCCACCAGAAGTGTCGCCGCGAACGCCCGGATCGGTTTCAGTGATCTGTAGCTCTACAAAGTTTGGCGGCGTGATAGATAAAGGAACGCCATTGAATAGCGTGATCACACAAGTGGCATTGCTGTTTTCTTTTAGCCACTGCGGGGTATCGCCCATTGCTGTTTTGTCCGCTTGGATCTGCTCAAAGCTCTCAGAGTCCATAAAGTGCCAAAACTCACCATCGGTATACAGATAATCCATCTCCGTATCGATGACGTCAGCGGCTTCTAAGCTATCTCCTGATTTAAACGTTTGCTCAAGTACCTTACCGCTACGCAGGTTACGTAGCTTGACGCGGTTGAATGCTTGTCCTTTACCGGGTTTGACGAATTCATTTTCCATAATGGCACAAGGGTTGCCATCAAGCATGACCTTTAGACCTGCTTTAAATTCATTAGTAGAAAAACTTGCCATAACAACAAACTCCTAGTAGCACTGTCTTGGGTTTAAGAAATTGGGCTATAGTAACTATATAATAGTAACAATATATAGACGCAAATAGATAAGGGATAATAATATAGGCACAAATAGATAAGTAACCATATACAGTAATTATGATTGCTATATTTTGCTAGGTTACTAGCACGCCACAGTGATAAGCGTATAATGGCGACTTTTGGGCATAAAGTATTAGGGTGTTATGATAAACCATTTAATCCTACAAAAAAACTGGCAAACTCAATTATCCGAGGCCATAACCTCTATTGATGAGTTATTAGCAGTATTAGAGCTCGAATCGCTAAGATCGCAGATATATGTGCCAACGCATTTTGAACTACGAGTGCCACGCGCTTTTGTGGCCAAGATGCAAGTAGGCGATGCTAATGATCCTCTGCTTAGACAAGTGCTACCGGATCAAAGAGAGCAAGTAGCTGTGACGGGCTATGTCGCAGACCCTTTAGCTGAAAACTCACAAAATCCGCTGACCGGTCTGCTGCATAAGTACCAGTCTAGAGTGTTACTGACGGTGACTGGAGCCTGCGCTATCCATTGTCGTTATTGCTTTCGTCAGCATTTTGACTATCAAAGTAACCTACCAAAAGCGTCGGTGCAGGATGCTATTATCCGCTATATCCATGAGCACCCTGAGATCAATGAGGTGATATTAAGTGGCGGCGATCCCCTTAGTGTCTCAAACCGTCGATTATTCATTTGGTTAGATATCTTAGAGGCTATCCCGCAGCTAACGACGATAAGGTTACATACGCGTCTACCGTTAGTTATTCCTGAGCGCTTAGACGATGACTTACTAGATCGATTGGCTAGCAGCCGTTGTCAGATCGTCATGGTTGTCCATTGCAATCATGCCAATGAGATCGATGAGACCACCGCGCAGCATTTACAACGAGCGCGCGTAGCGGGTATTACCTTACTCAATCAGACCGTGTTACTGCGTGATATTAATGATGATGTAGACACACAAGTGGCACTTAGTCAGCGCCTCTTTGCCGCCGGTGTGCTGCCTTATTATCTACATTTATTGGACAAAGTGGCCGGTGGCGCTCATTTCGATAGCCCAGATAGCGAAGCTATTGCGCTATACTGGGCGCTATTAGAGCAGCTTCCTGGCTATTTAGTACCCAAACTGGTGCGCGAGTTACCCAATAGAGCGTTTAAGGTGCCGATTGACCTTTATAAGCCCTGATAAAGGCTATATATCTGAACGCTTTAGCCAATATGATTTTATGCTTATTCATATTTAGTTATGCTAGTATTAGCATCTGATGCCATAAATGGCGACTAGTCATAGCTTATCTGGTCATACAGATCTAGTGACAAAAAACTAAGTACCTCGATTGCCATCGTAAGATTTATGAGGATTTTTATGCGAACCGATACCACTCTGAATTTATTAGTCATAGACGATGATCAGCTATATGCGGAGGGTTTGATAAATTTATTAAAATCCTACTATGCAGAGGTAAATTTAGGGTTCTTGGATGACAAAGAAGAGCTGCTCAAGTCATTACGTCATAGCTGGGATGTTCTAGTGTTTGGTAGCGCCTATGATTTGAGCTTCACCGATGTCGTGGCTATTATTCAAGAGCATAACATTGATCTGCCCATCATCGGTCTAATGAGCGATGAGCTCGCAGAAAACGGTCGCAACCAAGATGGGTTGCCGATTATTATCGATGGTACCATGATCAAGGCATTAGTAGCCGATCGCGAGACGCAAGTGGTCATGGCGATTCGCTTATTGCACGCCAATTTGCGTACCCGCCGACAGGTTGGCACTTTACAACAAGTGCTGACTGAGTCGGAGCAACGAGCTAATCTGCTGATAAAGAACTCCAAAAGTGCGGTCGCTTATATCGATCAAGGCATTCATATTTTCGCTAACGATCCTTATCTCAAGATGTTCAACTTCGAGTCGATGAACGATATTATGGGCTTGCCTATTATTGACTTGATAGCTGGGTCTGACAATATAAAAGACTTCAAACAGTTTCTACGCCAATTTGATAAAGGCAATCGGCAACAAGTCGAATTCAACTCTAATAGTAAAACTAAAGACGGTGAGATCTTTGAAGTCAAGCTGCAACTGGCTACTGCTACCTTAGAGGGCGAGCCTGTGACGCAGATCATCATTCAGCAAAGTGGTCCAAGTAGCGCCGATATCGATAAGCAGCTAGCGGCAGCAGAGCGGCTCGATAGCTTGACTGGGCTAAGTAACCGCCGCGGCTTTGAGGAGCGGCTTGAGAGCTTACATCAGCAAGTCTTAAATAATAAAAGCCACGCAGGGCTATTATATATTCAGCTAGATAACACCGGTAGGATTAGCAGTAGTTTGGGGTTAGAGGGAGTGGATGCCACCGTCAAGCAAGTGGCCGCGCTGCTCGATGAAATCGTTGCCGATTATCCGGTTAGCCGCTTTAGTGACACCTCATTTACTGTGCTTGCCAATGATATTTCAACCCAAGCGCTCAAGGAATTGGCTGAGCGTGTGCGGCTAAGGATTAGTGAGATGCTCATCAACGTCGGCAAGCGGACGATGAGCACCACCGCGAGTATTGGGGTGGTAAAAATCGACCAAAATGCTCCTGCACCTAAGGTGTTACTAGAGCGCGCGCTGGAAGCTATCAATCATATCGGTATAGAGACTAGTAATCAGGGCGATGCTTATCATTTTTATGATCTGAGTAAACATGTGAGCGAAGATGATAATGCTTTAGCTGAATACTTAGTC
Source organism: Psychrobacter sp. 1Y11 (assembly GCF_052259045.1). Taxonomy (NCBI): domain Bacteria; kingdom Pseudomonadati; phylum Pseudomonadota; class Gammaproteobacteria; order Moraxellales; family Moraxellaceae; genus Psychrobacter; species Psychrobacter sp. 1Y11. The sequence continues at coordinate 40,838 of NZ_JBQQER010000003.1, read as the reverse complement.
AATGCCATTACTAATAATCGCTTTGAGCTGATGTTTCAACCCATCTACGATATCACTTTTGATCGCAGTGATTTTTTTGAGGTTTATTTACGTTTGCCGCTAGGGGATGCTGAAAACACCGTACTCTCCCCAAATCAGTTTTTATCAGTAGCCAAATCACACAATCTACTTGAAAAGATAGACCGCTGGGTACTTATCAATGCTTTTAAACAGCTAAGCGAGGTGCGTAAGTCGCATCCAGAAGCGCGGCTCTTAGTGCAATTAACCAGTGCGTCATTGGTTGATAAAAAGCTTGCGAGCGTAGCCAGTCAAATCATCAAAGCCGTAGGGGGGCCAGCAGGCGCGCTAACCATACAGTTCAATGAGCAAGATATTCGCAACCATCTAACGATAGCAAAATCTCAGTTTTCGGCACTAAACCAAATCAACTGCCGACTGTGTATTAATAACTTTGGTAGTACTACAAAGTCTCTCGATACCGCTGAATTTGTACAACCGCATATGATACGCATCGCGCAAAGCTACGTCACCGATATTCATACCGATAACAACTTGGACACCATAAAATCTTTAATCACCGAAGTGAATAAAATCAATGTCGATGTGTTAATGCCTTATATCGAAGATGCCGCCACTATGTCGGTGTCTTGGAGCGTAGGGGCGCGTTATCTGCAAGGCTACTATTTAGAAGAGCCAAGCCGCAGTATCAATGTGGTCTAAACGTGGTGTGACTGTTTTATAAGGCCGTTTACTAACAGAGGCATTGTTAGCATAGACGGCCAATGATATCGTTTTTTATTAAAAGAAGTTTTTGTCAACATGTCTATGGTTATGCGTCAAATAAGTGTTATTTTTACTGCTGTCATTTTACTCAGTGCGTGTGGTGAGCCTATTCCGCCTGATAGCCGTGCTGCAGTGACTCTGCCGGTATATGAGCAAGGGGATGCAGACAACGGCGCTTTGATATATCAAGACGCTTGTGGACAATGCCATCAGCTCACTCCAGGGCTGAATAAAAAAGGACCGCAGCTGATGAATATTTACGGGGCTGAGGCAGCTCAATTAGCTGATTATGAGTATAGCGAAGGTCTTAAAACCTCGGGCTGGGTATGGGATGCTGAGACGCTCGATCCTTATATTGCAGATGTTGAAACAGCCATGCCTGAATCAAAAATGCTCGCTGATCCGATGCCTGACGCGAGCGAACGTGCTGATGTTATCGCCTATTTATCGACGCTACGTGCTCCCGCAGCTTCACCGGATGCTGATGCAAACATAACAGACAATCAGCCCAGCCAGATGAGTAATGAGCCTGTTGATATAATAGACGAGGATAAGGATCAGCCTGCCGCTGACTTTCAACCCTAAGCTTAACTGTTACTCTTAGCCAACTGACACCTTTAGATGGTAGCCTTTTATAATACAAACTTATGATCCTAAGCCTATGACTGTAGAAGTAGCCCCTTTACCCGTAAATGCAACAGCTGATAACTATGAGCGTAATCAACAGCAAATCGCTCAGTTGCTCGTGCAGCTGAACAAGGTGGTCCTTGATAAACCACAAGTGCTCAAATTAGCACTTAGCTGCGTACTCGCTGGCGGGCATTTACTGCTACAAGATCTGCCTGGCATGGGTAAGACTACGCTAGCACAGGGATTGGCGCAGTTGTTAGGTTTGAGCTTCAGTAGGGTGCAATTCACTAATGATATGCTGCCTGCCGATATCTTAGGTATGACGCTCTATGATCAGGGCAAAATGGCTTTTGAGTTTAGACCTGGGCCGATATTTACTCAGTTATTATTAGCTGATGAGATCAATCGCTCAAGTCCCAAGACCCAAAGCGCGCTACTCGAAGCCATGGAGGAGCGGCAAGTCACCCAAGATGGGCAGTCATACCCTTTGCCAAAGCCGTTCTTCGTCATTGCTACCCAGAACCCTTTGCAGCAAGCAGGGGTCTATCCGTTGCCTGAGTCGCAATTGGACCGGTTTTTAATGTGCTTGTCGCTCGGTTATCCCTCTCCTGAGGCGGAGCGAGCACTATTGCGCGGGCAAGATCGCCGTGAGTTGCTGAGTCAATTAGAAGCCATACTTGATAATAATGAGGTGCTATTAGCACGCCGAGGCGTACAGCAAGTCTATGTGTCAGATGCCTCTTTAGACTATCTACAGCGCTTGGTTGCTAAGACGCGTATCAGTCAGGACTATCATGGGCTATCGCCGCGTGGCGTGCTGTCACTACAAAGTGCCGCGCAAGCTTATGCTTATGTCTCAGGTCAGCAAGAAGTGACGCCGGAAGATATTCAAGCGGTATTTGCTGCGGTCACTGACCACCGGCTAGGGCAGCGTTTTGTGCCTGCTAATGCCGTCAGTGGTCAAACACCGCCGACTATCGCTCAGCGTATTATGGCCGAAGTGGCAGTAATCGTTTGATAGCTTGACTACCCCTGACAAGTGATAGGGCGACTATGACCATCTTACCTCAGACCATAAAGCAACCATTGACCGCGATGTTCAGTCGCTGGTTTGCCAAACGTGCCCCTAGAAGTGACAATGCTACTCTCAACTTGCGTAATGTTTATATCTTCTTTAGCCGCGAGGGACTACTGTTTGTACTGCTGCTGATTATCACCTTTATTGCAGGTGTTAATTACGGTAATAACTTAGTACTAGGGCTGTGTTTTTATTTGATTAGCGTTTGGCTCATCAGCTTCCATATCACCTTTGCTCATATATCAGGACTACAAGTCAGATTGCTTGAGGTGACGATGGCAGAGGCAGGCGAGCCGGTTTGGGTGACCTTACAGCTACTGAGTAATAGCCGTCAACCTAGGCGGCAGCTGTCTATTGGCTTCGACTCACAAGACAAGAAGTTCAACAAACGAAGCTCGGTAAACTCTCCATTAGACTCTGCGCAAACCTCAGTACTACTGCCGCGTCTCAAAGATGAGCAAATTATACGGCTGCCCGTCGCAACTCATAGACGCGGTAAACTTAAATTACCGCGTTTACACATTAAAACGGTCTATCCTTTAGGCATTATGCGCGCTTGGTCTTACGTTTACTTTGCCCGTTCAGCTTGGGTATATCCGCAGCCGGAGGCTTTCGAGTGGCAAGCGCGATATTTAAGCGCAAATAGCGCAGACCTACCTACAGGAGGGCAGTTCACCCAAGGTCAGGACGATTTTGAGCGCCTCGATAACTATGTCGCCGGCGAGTCTCTAGCGCGAGTCTCTTGGGCACATGTGGCGCGCGGGCAGGGCATGTTTACTAAGCACTTCGCTGACCCTATCGGCTACGAGCAGCGCTTAGCTTATGAGGATATGCCGGCGATAACTCATGAGCAAAAACTGGCGCAATTGGCTTATGGCGTGCTAGCTTTAAGCGAGCTTGAGCTACCGTTTCAGCTACAACTGCCGCATGAAGCGCCTAGTACAGGCGAGATAGGCCAAGGCGAAGCATTCGGGCAAGCTTGCTTACTAAGGTTGGCGCAAGCATCATGAGTCTATTTAAGCGTAACGCAAAGCTATCAAACTCAGCTAAAGCAGAGGCAAGTATACAGTTAGAGGCGCCGCGTACTTCGACGGCAGCTGCTCAGGACAGCTACGCAAGCTTTGAAAAACTAGCTTATGGTCAAGTGGCATCTACTAGCTTGTATGATAGGCCGCTTAATGATAAGTCCGCTGGTATCAGCAAAAGCTATCAGCGCCTATTATCGTTGCCCGCTTATTATTGGGTGCTAATCGCGCAGCTGTTTGTTATCCTTCCTCATGCCGCCTATTTACCCTTATGGTTAATAGGCTTTGCCATTATCACTATCATCGCCCAACTGCCAAGCATCAAATCGAAGTTCAAACCCACTCGCTTAAAGCGCCTTTATCAAGTCATGCAGATGCTAGGGTTTTTATTGGGTTTAGCCGGTTTATCGCTCACTTATGGTACGGCTTTTGGTTTAGATATGGGCGTTGGGTTTTTAGTATTGTGCTTAGTCAGTAAGCTGTGGGAGCTTTATAAACGCCGTGACGCGTATGTGGTACTGAATCTATCACTATTTGTTATCGCAGGCTTATTTTTATTAGATCAGGGTCTTGTCACCACTTTGCAGGCTATCGCAGCTACTATTGTCGTGTTATTGGCTTTTATAACGCTTAACGATGATAGTAACACTAGCGGTGATGGCCGCATGCGTACCCTTGGTGTATTAGGCGTATCGGCGCTGCCTTTATTAGTGGTGCTATTTTTATTTTTCCCGCGCTTGCCGCCGTTATGGTCAGTGCAGCTGTCCTCGAGCCAAGCAACTACTGGCGTCTCTGATAGTATGTCACCAGGCGATTTTGCCAATTTGAGTCAATCCACAGAGCTTGCCTTTCGTGTTGATTTTAAGCAAGATCGTCCTGCGCAAAGTGAGCTGTACTGGCGCGGTTTAGTTTTTAGCGACTTTGATGGCGTCACTTGGCGTCCCAACCGGCGCATACAGCAGCAATGGCAATGGCAGCCTAAGCGCCAACCACCTAAGTGGTTTGAGCAATCATTAGCGACGGCTAGCGATGCGGTCAAGCTCGATCCTAATTACTATGAGATCACCTTAGAGCCCACCCAGCAGCCATGGTTATTTGGTCTAGATTATCCCTTTACCCAAAATCAAGATATTAACTTAACCTCAGATTTTACCTTAATCAAAGAGGAGCCTGTTAGTGAGCAGCTGCGTTATGAAGTGCTACGTTATGCGCCTATGCAGATTGCTCCTATCCTTGATGATGTCAGCCGTGCGGCTAATCTAACGCTGCCTAGTGCAGGTAATCTACAAACGCAAAACCTTGCCAAGCAGCTATTTGCTCAATCAGGATCAGACCCCGAGCGTTATATACAAGCTATCCAGCGCTGGATCAATCAGACTGAGTTTCGCTATACCTTATCGCCGCCGCCACTGGATGAGAACCGTATTGATAGCTTCTTATTTGAGACCAAAGCCGGGTTTTGTGAGCATTACTCCTCAAGCTTTACTTTTATGATGCGCGCTGCAGGCATTCCAGCGCGCGTGGTCGCCGGCTATCAAGGCGGCGAGATGGGCCGCGGCGGTAACGTCTGGGAAGTGCGGCAAATGGACGCGCACGCTTGGAGTGAGGTATGGCTTGAGGGTCAAGGCTGGGTGCGCGTTGATCCGACAGCCTTTGTTGCTCCTGAGCGGGTCGAGCAAGGGATGGACGCGCTAACCCAGTCGCGAGGCGCTTCACTGTTCGGTGAGGGAGCGACCGCTCAAGTCAGCTATCAGCAGTATCAGATGCTACAAGCATTAAGACGGCTATCAGATCAAGCCAGTTACTATTGGCAAAAAGACGTCGTCGGCTATGATCAAGATAAACAAGCCGGATCGCTGCTCAAATGGTTTAACATTCGCTCTATCTCTGAGCAAATCGCTTGGCTAGCAGCGAGCGCTATCACGGTAATAAGCCTACTAGTATTTATGATCTGGTATCGCCGGCGCAAACAGTGGCATCCGGCAGATAGACCGCTGATAAAGCTCTCTAACAAAGTAGCTAAAAACGATAAAGCTTTGGCTCGCCACGATAATGAAGGCGCTTTGGCCTGGCTTGAGCGCTTACAGAACAGCCAAATGAGTCATAATAAGCTGAGCAAGCAACAGATAGCGGATATCAAAAAATACTACCGACAGCTTCGCTATGGACGCTTAAGCGTCGCCGAAACTCACAGTCAAGAGTACCAACAAGTACTCAAAGCGCTCAAACGCGGTATCAGTCAACTGTGATAGCCGCTATTAACGTAACAATAGAATAGGCGACAAGGTTTTGGTAATGATTTTTGTGGTTGTGCTACCGATAAAGAGCTGTTGAAACTTCGAATGCCCATAAGCGCCGATGACGATCATGTCGATAGCATTATTGGCTTGAAACTCAACCAGTCCCTCAACGACATTGTCGTAAGGCAAATGATGAGCAGTAACGGTAAACCCTGACGAGCTTAACTGCTCAGTCACGGCCGCTAAGCTGTTCTTCGCCGTATTATTATCATTACCGACCATCACGATATAACCTCTCAGCCCTTTTAACAGCTCGCTAGCCGCGACCATCTGCGCCGCTTTTATTGCGGTCTTGCTGCCATCAAAAGCAACTAAATAGGAGCTTGGTGTTTTGAATGATTCTGAGCAGATGAGAATAGGTTTATGGGAAGCGCGGGTCACCGTTTCAATTTGGCTACCGATATTGACGCGGTCATTTTGATGGTCTTCTCCGCGTCGCCCCAGCACGATCGCGCGGTTTTCACTATCGAAGTGCTCGATGGCAGGCAGCAGTTTGCCGCGGCGTCTATAAGTTTTTATCTCAACATCAAAGCGGCTATTAATATGGCTTTTTGCATCTTCGATTAGCGCATTGCTATAGCTGTTAACCACCTTAGCTCTTTGCTCATCTAGCTGCGTCAACTCTTCTAGTAATATCTGCCGACTGTCGACCCCTATCGTTCCTGATAAGTCGCGTCTAGAGGAGACAGGAATATCAACCACATTGAGTAGCGCCACCGCTAGATTGAGCCGATTGGCGTACCATGCCGCATAGCTACAAACGGACTGAGTGACTGTAGAGCCATCAATACAAGCTAAGACATGCTGTTCGCTAGACATAAAGTCTCCTCAATATAGAAGTTATCGGCTTTTGCTGTTGCTACACGGTTATCTGTACTATAACAAATTATAAGATCGCATAAGTAGAGCATAAAAAAGCGCTCTAAAAAAGTCTTCTAAAGCGCTTTCGCTTATCGTAGTACGTTAATTATGAGCCGCAGTTACAGCATTTAGCGCACATATCACACTTATTGCAAGTGGCTTCGCTAGTACAGCCACATCTTGAGCAGCTACAGGTTTTGCTGCGAATGGATAAGTAGCTTAAATGAGTGTTATTAGTCAATGACATAAGTAATCCTTATTACTGATAAGTGATAATTTATACTGTCATAGAGAGGATAAGCATTCAGTAATTATCTTGTGGTCTTGATGCAGAGGTTTATTAGAGAAAAAGTAACAGGGTATTAGTCTGTCGTTATAAGCATTGTTATTATGAGCGCTGAATCGACTTACTAACGCTCGCTATCAAGGTCACCATAAGCATCCCCGTGATCACTAGTACCGCTGCCATCAGATGCGCCATCTCATAGTTCAGCGCTTCGACTTGCTCATAAATAGCGATAGAAATGACCTTGGTTTCCCCAGAGATGCTACCGCCTATCATCAATACCACGCCAAACTCACCAATGGTATGGGCAAAGCTTATTAAGCTACCTAAAATAATGCCAATACGCGCTTGCGGTAGCGCTATAGTGATAAATCGTCTGAGGCGACTGTTTTCTAATAATTGCGCCATTTCTGTGACGCTTTTAGGAATACGTAAAAACTGCGCGTAGACTGGCTGGACATAAAAAGGCAAAGAGTAAATGATAGAGCCTATCACTAAGCCCTCAAAGGTAAAGACTAAGCTGCGAATATTATGTTCATTTAGCCAATGACCAACGAGCGAGTTGGGGCTCATAAGCAGTAGCAAATAAAAGCCAATAACAGTCGGCGGCAGTACTAAAGGCATCGCTATAACACCTAACAAAATGACTTTAAGGCGACTGATAAAACGATGACGACTAGGACGCGCTAGCCAATAAGCGAGCGGAGTCGCGAGTAATAGCAGGCATAAGGTAGTGACGCCTGCAAGCTTAAGGCTTACCCAAAATGGCATTAGCATCTCTGATAAGACGGAAGGATCGGCCATAGCTCTACAACTATCACATCGGAAGGGGAGTAACGGTACTAATCAGCCATTATTACTTAGCCGTTGTTGCTTAGCCATTTGGGCGACTCATTATCATAATATTCTTGCTTCCAGACGGGAATGTCGGCTTTGATGGTATCGAGTATCCAGCGGCAGGCATCAAAAGCCGGGTAACGATGCGTGGAGACCACACCGATCCAAACCGCGATATCGCCAATCTCTAACGCGCCAATACGGTGAATAGCCACAGCATGCGAAATCGCAAACTTCTCTTTGGCTTCGTTAATGATTTGTCGACCTTGGTTAATCGCCAAATCTTCATAGCCGTAGTAAGTCAAACGCTCAACAGAGCTGGCATTATTATGATTGCGCACGCGACCTTCAAAGCTTGCAAAAGCGCCACAGCTATCGTCATCGAGCATAGCTCTGAGACGAGCCTCATCGATAGCCACATCTAATAAAGCAAAGCCATCACGCTGAGCAATAGCGTAAGCTTCCTCACTGCTGCGTTTAATCTGCATCGATTGGCTATGCACGTCGGCTTTATTGCCAGATTTTGTATCATTGCTTTGATTGTCGTCAGTCATTTATAAACTCAAGTTTTTAGTAGAATCTGGTAATTAACGAAATTCTATTTAAAGAATTTCACTTGCAAAGCGAAAATTGCAGTTCAATTTTTAACGCTTTTCAGGGCTAAAGCCGCAGCCTACGTCAGCTTAGCTCTAGTATGAGAATTTATACATAAAAGCCAAATAAAATGAGCCTTAAAATAATATTTGCTAAGCTATGACCTATAACCTACGTTAATTTTTATATTAGTTAAAGACTTTTAACCGCCTGCTACTGGGGTAATAAAGACCACGCTGTCGCCATTATTGATAGGGTCGTCCCATTTAGCAAAATAATCGTTCACCGCCACGCGCAGATCGGCCTGCGGACGACTAAAGCGGTGCTTTTCGCTAAGCTGCGCATAAAGCTGAGCTAGTGAGGTAGCAGGATCGACCGCTACTGTTTCTTCCTGACAATTAGCTTCATCGGCAAGACTGGCAAAATAAAGTACGTTAATATTCATTAAGTTATTAGCATTGGTGTCATTCATTGTATTATCAGTCATATTTTTACCTATATCATTCGGTGCTGCTTGCAGTCGTTGATTCAACCATGAGTTAAATTATTCGCTCACTAAATAAACATCAAATCTAGATTATTTTACTTGATGGTTATAATCGGACTTGCCACCTGTCTTAGTCATGAGTTTAACTCCATCAATCACGATGTCATGCGATAGCGCTTTGGTCATGTCATAGATAGTCAGGCAAGCGACGCTTACCGCAGTCAATGCTTCCATTTCAACGCCAGTCTTATGGGTAACTTTCACCGTTGCATTGACCGTTATGCTACTGAGCTCATCGTCATAATCGAAGCTTAAGCCGATCTTATCTAGTGGCAATGGATGACAAAGCGGAATCAAATCATGAGTGCGTTTGGCTGCCATAATACCTGCGATATGCGCGGTTTGGGTGATGCTACCTTTTTTGGTCATACCATCAGCGGCTTTTATTTGGCTGTAAATATCCGCTGGAAAACGTACCTGACCGATAGCATGGGCTTCTCTAGTGGTCGCAGTCTTACCACTGACATCAACCATGTGAATATCGCCGTCGCTATCTAAGTGCGAGAGGGTAGCGACTTTGTTCTCTAAAGGTTTGGCGGTATTTTTATCAACAGCAGACATAGGCATATCTTTTCTTAGCAATTAAATTTTTATGACAGCTTTGTTTATACGCAAGCAATTAATCATGACTCGGATTAGCGCGCATAAAGTGCGCGACGAAGTTACAAGGACGAGTGCGATTATCGAATTGCTCTTTTAGAATACTATTCCAGCCCGTGCGACAAGCGCCCGTCGAGCCAGGCAGACAAAATATACCTGTACCATTAGCCATACCAGCGATAGCACGTGATTGAATGGTCGACATACCGATCTCGTCTTTAGAGAGCAAACGGAACATCTCGCCAAAACCGTCAATAGACTTGTCAAATAAAACATTGACCGCTTCTGGCATACTATCACGGATAAAAAACCCAGTACCGCCCGTGGTCATCACCGCATGAATATTAGGATCAGCAATCCAGCCGCTAATAACGGCGCGAATCTTATAAATATCATCAGTGATTAATTGACGATCGGCAAGCTTATGACCCGCTTCAACTAAGCTATCGACCAAATATTGTCCTGAAGTATCTTGCTCAAGAGTGCGACTGTCAGAGACACAAAGGACGGCAATATTAAGTGGGGTAAATTCTGCGGCAGGCTTAGACATTTTTTTCCTTACTCTTAAATTATTTAATACTTGGTTTATAGTGGATACCAAACAATATGGATGCGCTATATCGTTTTTATATCGAACATACTATATATTTTAGAGCTTTAGAAGCTTTGCGATTTTTAGTTTTACAATGTAAAAATTATCAAACTTCACCAAAATAGTCTAACCACCAATAATAGATAAGTTATGCATCATGCCACTATCAGACTCATGCAGATGATGATGTTCAGGTTTAATTGGCATAAAGCTATATAGGGTATCAATCAACCCTTGCACATCATTGTTTTGCAGATATTTTCTAATATCATAATTGCCTTCGTCAAACAAACACAGATGCACTTTGCCTTGGCTACTGACGCGCAAGCGGTTACAGTTATCACAAAAGTGCGCGGCATAGGGCGCAATCATACCGATACGACCGAGATAATCAGGGTGGCTGTATTCGATTGCAGGACCATCGGCGCTACCGCGATCATGCGACTGCCAACCGCGCGCAAGTAAGTAATCAGTAATCATATCGGCCTGCGCATGCTGAGCAAAAAACAAATCACTGTTGTCGCTCGTCTGCATAAATTCAATAAAGCGATAAGTCACAGGACGATCTTTGACGTAATCCATTGCATCGATCAGGTTTTGAAAAGCGGTCTCTGCCATTAAGATACTATTAATTTTAAGCTTGATATCAGTAGTCGCTAATAAGGTATCCATATCGCGCATCAGCTGCGGCTGAGTATTAAAACCTGTCATCTGATGGAAAGTATCGGCATCGAAACTATCCATACTGATGTTGAGCTGATTAAGTCCTGCTGCTTGCCAGTTAGCTAAATGCTTGCCAAGCTTATAGCCATTACTAGTCATCGCCACCATCTCGATACCGGCAGTATTTTTGATAGTATCGATAATCTCAACCACATCGCGTCTGATAGAGGGCTCACCGCCGGTGATACGTACCTTTTGGGTACCAACTTGCGCAAAGCCTTGAATTAGCGTTTTGATCTCAGCCACGCTGAGCTCATCGGAGGGACGCTTGCCCTGATAGCCATTTGGCAAGCAATACTCACAGCGAAAGTTACAAAAATCAGTAATGGACAGGCGCAAATAAGTCAGCCGCCGCGAAAAGCCATCGGTTAGTGGTTTATTATCAACTGCTAAGTTACTGGCTATCAAATTATCGGCACGAGCAGGATCTACAGAGGATAGCATTGAGCTATTCTGTGCTTGAGGGTCAAAAATTTCAGGCTTTGAAACAGGTGAATACAAAAAGGTACTCCCAATAATGGGGTCAAAGAAAAGTATAAGTGATTAAGGCTGGTTTTACCGTCAACGTTATGTATTTATTGCCTTAATTTAATTAGAATTATAGCAAATATGGGAGATTGTATTAGGGCATATTCAGGTATGGATAGAGGTTTGATAAAAGCGGTGCTACGAGTTTGCATGACGTGCAAAAAAGACTGAGCTAGAAATAATAAATCATTTTGCTCATTAAGCCGGTTCAATCAAGCCAATCTTTCTCTTTAGCATAAGCTAATTGTTTAGGAGTATCAATATCAAAGCTAAGCCGGTCATTGCTAATGTTAGCTATCGACTCGGCAGGTAACACTCTAATAAAATGCCGTAAACCTTTATCACCGCTCAGCGAAGACTGCCATGTGTTTAATAACTCATAATTGACAACTATTGGTAGGCCAACGATATCACTCTTATTTTCATTAACAATAAAGTTATCATCTAAATAGGGATAGCGACTGGCAACGACTAAGTTGTCTTGTGTTAGAAGTTGCTTCAAATGCTCTGCCTCTAATAACACTTGATCCACACCAATAATCAATACGCGCTTGATAACTAAATCGTGCTGAGCTTTTAATGCATCAATAGCTAAAGATAAGCTCTGCGCCATGCCTGTCTCTGGCGCCGCATTATGGACTATCTCTATGTTTGGATTTTGCGGGTTTGGTTCATCGATAATAGTATCGAGAGTAGAACGGATAGCTAAATTTTGCTTAGGAATGACAACGATGATAGTTTGGGGCTGAGTCGCCAAAGCAAGCGCTGTCATATAATCGACTAAAGGCTTACCCTGCTTTTTTAAGAGTTGCTTGGGCTGACCTAGCCTGTGACTGAGGCCGCTAGCTAAGATAATGACCGCGTGATTTTGAGGTGCGTTTTGAGTCACTAAAGATCTATCACTCATAACTGGCTGCGTCGACTAACTGATTTGAGTTCGATGATGATTTTGGCTGGGCCAATTCTCTATTAACCGCAACTTGCTCATGAACCACCGCACTGATTTGGGCGATGATACTAAGTGCCAAGGCCTCAGGACCATCACCGCCTAATTTATAGCCGATAGGGTAGTGTAGTCGATTGATGCCATCTGCTAATATCGCAGGGTTTTCGCAGTTTGAGCTTATCTCCTCAATCAAGCGCTCAGTGCGATAACGCGGCCCCAACTGTCCAATGTAATTATAATGATTTGGACGTTGTAGCAAAGTAGCTAAACGCGCACGATCTTGACTGAGGCTATGCGACATCAGCGCTACCGCTGCATTTCGGCTTAATTTAAGTAAAGTGTCGCTATCTGCTAAGGGTACCGAAAGGACTGAGTCAGCTTGCAAAAAACGCTGGCGCGTCGCATATTGCGACCTGCTATCGATGACTGTGACGTGCCAATCCTGCAGCTTTGCCATCGTAACTAGCGGTATAACATCATTACCGGCTCCGCAAACTAATAGTCGAATTTGCGGTTGTAAGCTTTGTATTAACCATTCGGTTTGTACGCTTGCGCTATCCTTATTTGCCATTGGGTTTTTTAGAACGAGATAATCAGCATTTTTTTTACTAACTTCATAAGTGGCCAACTCATCAATTATCGGCTGCGGTATTGCTTGTGAATCCGCGCTTTCACCCGAAAAACCAGTGCTTGAATTAACTCTAGTGCCAACGGTCATCTCAGCACTGTTAGCGCGAATTAGGGTAGCCACAGTAGCAGGTTGCCCACTTTGACGAACTTTTTGAATTAAATCCAGATAGGGCATAGCAGTAGTTAGACGCTCAAATAACACGTGAACTTTACCGTTACAGCCTAAACCAAAATTTAGCTCGTCCTCTAAGTCTGTATCAGTATCAACAGCAGCATAATTATTTAATGCATCATCCTGTTCGTCACTGTGCTCATCACCGGTTTGATAGACTTGCACGCTTGCATTATTACGAGTCAGCCAAAAAGCGCGCTTGATAATATGCGGCTCGAGGCAGCCGCCACTGATCATACCGACTGAACGACCATCTTCGCAAATGAGCATCATTGCGCCAGGTTTACGATAAGCCGAACCTTCCGTGCGCACTACCGTTGCCAAGACGGCATCAACGTTGTGCTGATGCGCATCGAAAGCGAGCTGTAGAATGTCTGCGACTTGATTCATATTTTTGCGTTTCTTTTTTATATTTTGAAAGATAAAAATAAATAAAACCTGCTTAGGATTAAAATTAATATTTAGCAGGTTTTATCTAAGAGATTTTTATACTTCGATAACGCTCATTACTCAGGCATATCGGCTAAGATTTTGTCTAAAGTAATAGGGAAGTCATAAACTCGTACACCAACGGCATTATAGATAGCGTTAGCAATAGCGGCCGCTGAGCCTGAAATCGAGGTCTCGCCAATACCTTTTATGTGCATCGGATTGGTATAAGGATCATCTTCTTCTAACAAAATTACCTCCAACTGCGGTACGTCAGCGTTGACCGGCACATGATATTCGGCAAGGTCATGATTACATAAGCGACCATCGCGCTTGTCATGAATAACCTCTTCCATCAAAGCAGAACCAATTCCAAATATCATGCCGCCATAACACTGTGAAGTTGCCAACTTATGGTTGAGAATACGTCCTGCTGCATACACGCCAGTCATACGTTTGACGCGAATCTCACCGGTGACTCTATGTACCGCGACTTCAGCGAAATTCGCTCCAAACGAGGCTTGGCGATAGTTTTTGCCATTTTTACCTGGTTTGATCTGGCCTTTGGCGCTGATCTCTTGCTCGTCAAACTTAGCGATGATATCAGCTAACGCATAGGACTGATTATCATTAAAATCATATTGCTCGGTTGCTGATTTTAACTTTGATGCCGATTCTGGCAGCGGTATACCCGTTTTCTTTGACGCTATAACCATCAGATCTGCGGCTCTATCCATCAAATCTGAGACTTTATCAGCCAACTTTTCATCAACCAGCTCTGTGACTTTTTCTTTACCCGTATCTATGGCTACTTCTATTTTACTAGGCTCGTGCTCACCCGATTTTTTGATTTGGCCTTTATCTATACGAATGGTATCGGTATGCAAACCTACTTTTTTGGCTAGCATGGCGCGTAGCTGCTCGCAAGCCAAATAGACGCCACTACCGGCGCTGGCGGCACCAAAGCTACCACCAGAACCTGAGGCTGGTGGCAAATCACTGTCACCAAGCTTCATCTCGATATGATCGACAGGCAGACCCAGTAGATCAGCAGCAACTTGAGTAAATACCGTGTAAGAGCCAGTGCCAATATCGGTCATATCCGTTTCGATAATAGCTTTGACGCCAAGCTCTTTTAAGCTATCGAGTTGCAAAATTGCCCGAGCTTCAGAGGGCTGCAATAGGTTACCGCGCGAGGTCCCAGACATACCGGTCCCTATCCACCAATCGCCTTCTAGCTGACTGGCAGGTTTGGGGTTATGTTGATCCCAACCAAACGCTTCAGCGCCTTTTTCCATACAGGCAACGAGCTGACGGGTGGAGAATGGAATCTCTTCGCTCGGGTCTTCTTCCGGCTCATTACGGCGGCGCAGCTCAATAGGATCAATCTCCAGCTTGTTCGCCAGCTCATCCATCGCACATTCAACGGCAATCATACCGACCGCTTCACCTGGAGCACGCATAGAGCCTGATAAGACTTGGTTCATATCCACCATCTGATAGCTGACGCGGCGATTCTCTCCGCGATACAGGAAGTGAGTCGATAATGCCGTTGGCTCAAAAAATGCCTCACCCGGTAAATTACTGGTTGTAGTATCGTGAATAAAGGTATCAATAACGCCTTCTTTGTCACAACCAATAGCGATACGCTGTCGAGTGTTTGAGCGTCTTACTGTCGCCTCCATTACTTGCGGGCGCGTCATAGTAATCAGTACTGGACGACCAACTTCTTTAGAGGCAATGGCGGCAGCAATAGATTCTGGCGCAATACCCAGCTTACTCCCAAAGCCACCACCTACGTAGTATGAGATCAGCTCTACTTGCTCTTTATTCAAGTCTAGCGCGTCCATAATTTGCTGCTTACAAGAGGCGATCATCTGATTTGAAGAGTACATAATAAGCTTATCCTCTTCCCAATAAGCTAAAGTCGCATGCGGCTCCATAGCAGCGCTATTTTGACTGGGCGTGTGATACAAACTATCAAGGGTTACAGCTGAATCAGCCAAACCTTGTTCCGGATCGCCATGTTCAGCGTTCTTGTCTGAGCCTTTTTTCTCGTCAACATCATGAGCATTGGACAGCTGTTGGGTGAAATCCAAAGCCGCCTGCTCGGTCTCATCTTTATAGGTCACTTTGAGCGCATTGGCACCTTCAGTTGCTGCTTCAAAAGTTTCAGCGACAACAACAGCGATAGGTTGACCGTGATAAAAGATTTCACTTACGCCTTGAGTGGGGGCTTCGGTCTCGCCGCCTTGCTGTGAGTTACGTAAAAAGCGCTCAGGATCAGTAACGACTTTAATGATGCCCGGAATATCTGCGACCGAGTCGCTATCGATATTGTCAACCTTACCTTTAGCAATGGCCGCGCCAACCAGCACACCATACACTTTATTTTCGACCTCGATCTCTGCTGAATAATGGGCTTGACCGCTAACCTTTAACGAGCCCTCGACGCGGTTAATTGGTTTACCCACCAAATTACTCGCTGTTTTGTCGAATAAGGTTTCAACAGGCTCATTCATTTTTTCTTTATTGGTAGGCTCTGACGGTAATACTGAATCTAATAATGACATGATTATGCTCCCTCGCCCGCTAGTGCACGCTTAATGACTTGTTTTAGCAAACGGCGTGTTAGTGGTATTTTAAAGTCGTTTTGACCGCTACCTTTGGCATCTTTTAACAACAAATCTGCAGCCTGACTGATAGTGTCATCGTCGCCCTGCGTATCGATCAATAAATCTTCCACATCTTCATTGCGCCACGGCTGAGTACCAATTCCGCCAAATGCTAAGCGTACTGTCGCCAAATTACCATTATCATCAGCGTCTATCACAGCTGCACACGATACAAGCGCAAAAGCATAAGAGGCGCGGTCACGTACTTTGTCATAAGTGTGCATGCCTTTAATAGGTGCTGGCAGCACAACATGCGTAATAAGCTCACCTGACTCTAAAACGTTTTCGATATGGGGGGTGTCTTTTGGTAGACAATAAAAGTCTTTTACCGGAATCTGCCGAGTCGAGCCATCGGTTTTGGCAGTCTCGATGGTAGCATCAAGCAAACGCATAGCGACCGCCATATCGGATGGATGCTGAGCAATACAAGCGTCACTTGTGCCTAAAATTGCAAGGGAGCGGTTCTCACCATTGATGGCAGGGCAGCCGGTGCCCGGTTCACGCTTATTACAAGGGCTATCGGTATGATAAAAATAGTAGCAGCGCGTACGTTGCAGGAAGTTACCGCCAGTCGTCGCTTTATTACGCAGTTGGCCAGTTGCGCCAGCTAATATTGCACGAGACAATACCGGATAATTGGCAATCACGCTAGGATGCGCAGCCAAATCACTATTGCTCACTAAAGTTCCGATACGTAGACCGCCATCGGCGGTGTCTTCAATCTGTTCGAGCTCTAAGCGTGTGACATCAACCAGTTTGGTTGGCGTTTCAATCTCAAACTTCATGAGATCGAGCAAATTGGTACCGCCTGCGATAAATGAAGCCTCTTTAGGAGTTGCAAACATTACCGCTTGCTGCGGTTCAAGGGCGCGGATATATTCAAAGCGTTTCATGAGCGGCCTCCTGCTGTGCTACTGGCAGTTTTATTATGGTTTACGGATTGGTTACCAAGTTGCGACTGACTGGGCGGTGGCGACCAAATACCCGTCACTGCCGAGTCTTGTAGCGAACTTGTAGTCGTCTCTTCACTAGAAGAAGCACGCTTAGCTGACACTTCGCTCTCAAGCACTTGTGAGATGGCATCCACAATGTTGGGATAAGCAGAACAGCGACAAATATTGCCACTCATGCGCTCAGCGATCTCTTGGACTAATAGCCCATTAGGGTTTTTGAGATCTGTCGTCACATAGCTTGGCCAGTTTTGTTTCACCTCTTCTATTAAAGCAGTGGCTGAACAAATCTGACCTGGGGTGCAATACCCGCACTGAAACGCGTCATGATCTTTAAATGCTTGTTGCAAGGCTGACAACGATTCGGGCATGCCGATACCTTCGATTGTCGTGATTTTATCACCATCGTGCATGACCGCTAGCGTCAAACAGGAATTGATACGCTCACCATTGATGAGCATCGTACAAGCACCGCATTGACCGTGGTCGCAGCCTTTTTTGGGTCCGGTAATTTGTAGATGCTGACGACAAACGTCGAGCAGAGTGGTACGCGAATCAAGATCATCAAAGGAATAATTTTGGTTATTGATATTCAAAGTCAAAGTAGACATGCTGGCTTCTCGCTGGCAAAGGATAAGGGCTAAAATAAGGATAACTAATAAGTCATCATAAAATAGTAGAGGCAGCAGGCCAGTGAGTCTGTGTAGTAAATGTTATTCTAGGAAGGGAGGGAAAAGCTGAGGGGAGCGGCGATTTAAGAGCTTGGCGCTAAGCACAGGCCTTAGTAGTGACTAATCAAAAGTATGATAAGTTATATCGAGAGGTGAGAATAAAATCCTTTGGCGTACTGTTTACTTTTGCAACTGAGTCATTGAATAACTTAAATTATAAAAGTAACTGGAATAGCATTATCGGTTTTGTTTTACAAAACATTGTTTGCTGATTAACGGCCTCATCTACGTTTGCTACGGCGATCGATCTTTTGGTGCAGACGTTCAGGTTTATGGCTACTCATAGCACTTACAGAATGACTAACAGCGCAAAATAGATAAACAACCAGTGTCAATGAGACAATAAATGGGGTTAGCAGCCATATGATGCTATTAATAGTGAAAGGGAGTAGCAGACCATTAAAGATAGAGGTGTTGGGTATAAACGTGTCGCACAAGACATCCGTAATGCGCTTCGATATAGGAAACAATAAAGTGCTAACCCCTAATAAATAAAGGAGCTCGATAGAAGCATAGCCTTTAGCAAATATTATGAAGTAAAACATCATATAGAAGCTAAAGCTCAATAACCAACACTTGATAGAATAGCTGACTCGGAGCATATGCGACCTCATGACGCCAAAACGCGCTGATATCTGACATACTGGCATAATCAAACTCAAGCCTACGATGTGAGATAGAATTAAAGACAAATATGATTGAACTTATATCTACTAAATATAATCATAGCAAAAAAAATCTATACTGTTATCAATATATTCATTTTTTTACATATTTATTTTTAACGGCTTTTTTAACGATAAAAAACCCTCAAAGTGGTTAGCTTTGAGGGTCATAAAAGTAATATTGTTTTAAAGTTTAATGGCCGCTTTATACACCGCCTGCGCCTTTACTAGAAGCTTCGCTGTTCTCCACTAAGATAGCCGCTGCGGTTTTTTTGAGGGTATTCCACTGCTCATCATCGACATAAATGCCTTCTTTCCAAGCACGCTTATGCGTCTCATACAGCTCATCGGTCGATATCTTATGATCAAAATCTCGGCTTTCGTTATCAATATTGAAGTTAGCAGTAGCAAGCTCAATCACCATATCATCGGTGTTGTAATTGGCTTGAATCTCATTAAAGAAGTAAATATCAGGATAGGTAAAACCTTGATTTAGGGTAAACAACGTGTGCTTAGGGGCGCTGCCATTATCCCATTTGGCAAGGCAAGCGATACCTTTGGCCGATAGGTTGACCAGTTCGCTATAAGCCAGCCAGCGGTTGTGGCAGTTCTCGATATAGATTTTATAATGATCAAGATCGCCCATTTTCTCTAACGCGTAGTCCATAATAGTAGGCAAGTGACAGGCTAAGCTGCTGCTATGCAAATTAAAACGAATCTCATCGGCGCTCTGGGAGACGATATCGATAGGCGTATCTTGCTCAGTCAAAATGTAGGGGGTGGCATTATTGAATTGTTCAACACCATCAAGCCCCGCCATTTGTAATTCGGCGACCATAGTGGCGACTAGATCCGCTTCGCCGACTTCGCGGTGCATACCCGTAAAGGCTTTATACACGGTGCTGACAATCTCATTGCGTGAGACTATCATAGCTCTATCTCCTTCATCGCTTTATTTGCATAGTTAGGCACAATGGGCATAGTTGGCAGCGGTCCACTAGGCGCATCGGTAGCTAGCAGCGTTGTCTGCTCCGCTACAGACATCTTGCTCAAAGGTAAGCTTGGCAGTAGCGGAAACAGCCACTCATTGCTATGGACTTCATCGAACAGCGGCGCACCCTGAAATAAAGTCACCCGTACCCAGCGATCCGAGCGCGGATCGAATTTGGTTGCGCCAAACATCGATAGTTTGCAGCGCAGCAGATGAATAGGCAAAGTGTCTTTTTGTAGCACATTCATCTGAATATCGCCCATGCTCTTGTGACCCATCGTCCAAACTCGGCGAGCGATAGAGCGATACTTGGGCTGCTTTAACACAAACTCTGAGAGCAGCTGCTCAGGTTCGGCTTGTTTAAGCGCCACATACAAGCGATTCACTTGCCGGGCGATATCTAAAGACAGCTCACGATCATCGCCAGCTTCTACTCCGCGCACGCCCATCCGCGGCTCTTCTTTATCGACTGAGCGATACCAAAACCAATAACTGTTATCCGGCTCATTAAAGTCGATGTTGATTGCCCACTGATAACGGCTCTGTAATACTTCTAGCAAATCTGCAACCGTTTTACCTTTTGGTAGCGATAAGGTCTCATCGGCGTTGACCTGCTCTTGAAACGCATCTACTTGCTCAGGATATAGCTCCATCAAACAGGAGATAATGACCTCTTGGCTCTCATAACTTAGATCCTTTTGCGCGTGGAAAAAATCGTCCCAAGTCTGATATGTCTTTATACTCGTCAATAAGTTATTGCGTAATAGCGTTAACTCTTTTACAGCGTTTTGGTTTAGCGCGGCTTGTGTCTCATCAATAGTGACAATTTCGGTAAAATGCTGAATAGCGCGGCTAAGCAGACTGGAGAAGTAAGCGGCTTTTTTTGAATTAATCTCATTGACTAGCGTCGCTTGTAGCGCCTCTTCTCGCATGGTCATCCACTGATCGACAATGCAGGGATGATTAATCAAATAAGGCGCCATCCCAAGACCTGTGGCATTACCGATGCCCAAATAGCGCTTTATATCAGGATGTAGCGTGGTGGCCTGATCGCCGCCGCGTTTATGCGCTAGATAATCGACCCAATCGAGACTAAATTCACGTAGCAAATAAACCGCGCACATCTGCGCGCGAAAGGACTGATTAAAATCCTCGCTATGACCCAGCGGCTCAAAGTCATAAATACCAAATTTACCATTACCATAAACAGCCGTGGTACGCAGGATATAACCGACTTGCGCTAGAATATCGAGATCCGGCTGCTGACCCTCCGCTAAGCGTGAGACTGTGTGCTCAAACACGCGCATACTCTTGTTCGCGCGCGCGAGCACCATGACCATATTGGAGTTGCGGCCCGCTTCTTGCAGCGGTACGTTAGCCTTAAGCTTATCTAGCAGTTCTTGCCCAATCTCACCATAGACTAAGCCAAATGTCACATCCCACTTCTGTGCAATAACCCTATCATTACGCTCGTCATCGGCCAGCTCATTGCAGAACACCACTAGATGATAAATATGTTCAGCGGTCTGCAAGCGGTAAATCACTTGCCCAAAACCGTTATCGTCTAAATCCCAAAGATAGGTGGTTAGTGTCCATTGCTCTCTATCAATCTTACGCAGCAGTGTACGTACAAAGCTAATGCGCGTCTGATGCATAGCGCCAAGCCTCTCAGCGTCCATGACGACATTGGGGGCACGTAAAGAACGTTTTGCCAGCTCAATGCCTGTCATACTATTATCATTTGCATGATCGAAATTCATAATGCCTCCATGGTCAGTCGTGTATTGAGTCGGTCAACTGGTATCGTATTGCGTGACCAAATGACCGATTATGTTGAGCTTTATTGCTTAAGGTTTTGAGATTAATCTCATTTTTTAACGGCCGCTTGTCTTTCTAACTTCTTCTCTTGAACGAGATAGTCAGTCTCTACGCGATTAGGACGATATAGGTCTTGATCGCGTGCCATCTGCTGAGCGATTTGCGGCCCATTCCATAATGAGGGCAGCAGAATAAAGGAGACGGGCACCGCGGTAATCACGATAAAAGATTGCAAGGCACTGACGCCGCCTGATCCTAAGGAGATTAAAACGATAGCCGTGATACCCATCATCACCCCCCAAAAGGTACGAATCATAGCGTTAGGCTCACGCTCGCCGCTGATAACCACACTAATAGTATAAGTCATCGAGTCGCCTGTGGTGACGATAAACACCGTAGTCAAAATAAGAAATAGTATTGAGATGATTAATGGGAACGGTAATGACTGCGTAACGGCTAGCAGGGCACCTGGTAGATTAAAGCCTTCAAAAGCGCTACTAACCACACCCGGATTGGCAATCTCAAAAGCAAGGCCTGAGCCACCAACTACGGTGAACCAAAAGCAAGTCACCAGCGGCGCAATGATACAAACGGTGGTGATTAATTGGCGAATGGTACGACCTCGCGAGATACGCGCGATAAAGATCGCCATCATTGGCCCATAGCCCAAGAACCAGCCCCAAAAGAACACCGTCCAACCGCCAAGCCAGCCTTCATCACCGCGAAACGTCGCCATCGGAATGAAGTTTTGTACCATGGTACCAACGCCTTGGATGTAGCCATTAACAATAAAGTTGCTCGGCCCAAGGATCAAAATAAATAGCATCAGCGCAACGGCTAATATAACGTTAAAGCGGCTTAGCAATTGCATACCGCGCGCCAGACCACTGATAGCGGAGATGGTATAAAGTGCAATAGCGCCCACAATGATAATCAGCTGAGTGACAAAGGTATCAGGAATACCAAATAACTCGTTTAGCGCATAACTGGTCTGCAGTCCCAAAAAACCAATCGGACCGATGGTACCTGCAGCCACGGCAATAATACAGCAAGCATCGATAATAGCGCCGGTCTGCCCGGTCAACACTCGCTCACCAAATACCGGGTAGAGTAGGGTACGTGGTTTGAGCGGTAGACCTTTATCATAATGCAAATGCATCACGACGATAGCCGTCAAGCTACCAACGATCGACCACGCCAAAAACCCCCAATGCATAAAAGATTGCGACAAAGCATTAAAAGCGCGCTGCTGTAGATCAGCGGACTCGCCATAGACAGGCGGCGCGGTGACAAAATGGGCGATAGGCTCAGCTGCCGCCCAAAACACACCGCCGCCAGCGAGCAGCGTACAAAACAGAATCGCCATCCACTTAAAATTGTCCATCTCAGGCTTGGGCAGATTGCCCAAAATCACCCGACCCGTACGACCCGCGCCAACAGCTAGAGCAATGACAAAAGTAGCAAGGAGTAGTATCTGCCAAAAAGGTCCAAAAATATCAGCTGACCAAGTAAAAGCCGTGTTTACTACTACAGCCAGTTGTTCTTCAGCAAAAATGGCCATCATCACAAAGAGGGTAATAAAACCGCCGCTGTACCAAAATGCAGGGTTTTTTAGTCCTAAAGTATCGGTATTTTCTTCGATTAAGTTAGGCCTAGTGGAGCGTCCGAGCTCGTCTTGCTTAAGTCCCTTTAAATCAGCCATGGCTTGGCTTCCTGTAGTTGACATGAGAGTGTCATGCGTTAATTGGAATTAGAACGCTATCGAGCAAAATGTGAGCCAAGATAAAAAGGATAACTTTGCTCTAAATCGTCGGGTTCTAAAGAGTGGTTAACGCTGAAAACAGCTAATGTCTTATAGCGTATTAAATCGTAACGTTGTTAAACTCAAATTTTAAAATCAAAGGGTTTGGGTTTGTGGATTTAATCTAAAGGCTTTAACCCTTGCTCCAAAAAATCAAACCAGTTTTGCCCAATAATTTTGCCCGCATCAGTCTCATTAAAACCGTGTTTAAGTAGGCCGTTATAGATGTTCTCCATACCTTTTTCGCCGGCAAACCACGGCAGATTATCAGGCCAGCCTGAATTATTAGCACTGCCTTCGCCATAATCCATAGCTTTTGACCAGCGCCCATTACGCATCCATTCGAGCACGGATTTGGGCTGATTAAGACACAAATCACTACCGATGGCTAAATGCTCGACACCATATTTATCGGCGCAATTAGCAATCATAGTGCAGAAATCATCAAGGCTGCAGTCGCTACCGTTTGGCAGATGAAACGGGTATAAACTAAACCCTAACAAGCCGCCCGCTTCGGTTAAGGCGCTAATGACGGTGTCTGATTTATTACGCAGCGCATCATGAGCGGTAGTCGGATTGGCGTGGCTAATACAGATCGGGCGCGTAGAGTGCTCAATCGCCTCAAGGGTGGATTGCTCGGCGCTGTGCGACATATCAATAATCATGCCGACACGGTTCATCTCCGCTATCGCTTGCTGACCGAAACGCGTGACCCCGCTGTCTTTTGACTCATAGCAGCCGGTGGCTAGCAGGCTTTGGTTGTTATAAGTCAGCTGCATAATCAGCAGTCCTAAACGGCGCATGACGCTGATTAGGCCAATCTCATCATCGATAGGCGAGCAGTTTTGCGCGCCAAAGAAGATGCCAACTTTGCCTTCATCTTTCGCTGTCTTAATATCGTCCACGCTATAGACGGGCGAGATTAAGTCGCTGTTTTGCTCGAAGTGCCTATTCCATTCAGCAAAGCGAGTCATGGTTTGACGCGCATCTTCGTGATAGACCAAAGTAGCATGTACCGCGTTAATACCGCTGGCCTGTAGCATCTTAAAATAATCACGATCCCAGTTACTATATTGCAAGCCGTCGATGACGATATGGTCTTGGTACATATCCGTGTCCTTTATGCTTTGGAAAAATTTACGGTTTTAAATGAAGTAATGTCGTATATTTTTATCTATAACTGGTATAAATTTTTTGGCTTGCTGCTCGCTTCGCTCACAGAGGCTGCAAAAAATTCATCCCAGTCATACTTTTTCTACGTCAATTACGATTTTATTTTTATAAAAAACTAATACGCCTTTTGATAAGCGGTCTTGACGATGGTATAGAACTCTTTAGCGTATTGACCTTGCTCACGCGGGCCAAAGCTTGATTGTTTACGACCACCAAAGGGCACGTGGTAGTCAGTACCCGCTGTCGCCAGATTGACCATGACGCAGCCTGCTTGCACTTGCTCTTTAAACATGGCGCTATTACGCAGGCTTTGGGTGATGATGCCGCCGGTCAAGCCAAAGCGCGTATCGTTAGTCATGGCAATCGCTTCTTCCAAGTTTTTGGCGCGTATCACACAAGCTAAGGGAGCAAACACCTCTTCTTGGTTAACATCCCAGCTATTTTCGGTCTCGGTAAACAAGGTTGGGGCCATATAATAACCGTCATGCTGCATCTCTAAACGCTCGCCGCCATAGGCTAGATTGGCACCTGCTTGTTTGGCCTTTTCAACCCAGTCCATATTGGCTGCCAGCTGCTTGTCATCGACCACTGGTCCCATAAAGATACCGTCATCTAATGCGTGACCAACCTTTAGGGTTTTCATGCGCTCGACCATAGCGTCGACAAAGGCATCGTGGACACTATCCATTACAATCAAGCGAGAGGAGGCGGTACATTTTTGCCCCGAGCCGCCAAATGCGCCCGCGATTGCGGCATCAACTGCGATTTGCATATCGGCATCATCAGCGATAACAAGAGCGTTTTTGCTACCCATCTCAAGCTGGCAACGCACAAAGTTTGGCGCGGTAGCGGCCGCGACTTTACGACCTGTCGGCACTGAGCCGGTAAAGCTGACCGCGTCGATATCGGTTGAATGGATGAGCGTGTCGCCGACAGAGGATCCGCCACCTAATAGCAAATTAAACGTGCCCTCTGGCAAGCCTTGACGGTGAATAATTTCGGCTAAGGCAACCGCGCTGGCTGGCGTTAAATTGGCAGGCTTCCAGATGACGCTATTACCAAACGCGAGTGCTGGAGCAATTTTCCACACGGCAGTCGCGGTTGGGAAGTTCCAAGGAGAGATAATAGCGACAACGCCGACCGCTTCACGAGTGACTTCGACTTTGACCCCTGGGCGGACTGAATCTGCCAGATCGCCCATTTGACGTAGCACTTCGGCAGCGTAGTAATGAAAGAACTGACCGGCGCGATAAATCTCACCGCGACCCTCTGCGAACGGCTTGCCTTCTTCTAGCGATAACAATGTACCTAATTCGTCACAGCGCGCAATCATCTCATCGCCGATCGCTTGTAGGATAGATTGCTTCTTCTCAAGCGGCGTGGCTTCCCACTTCGGCTGCGCGGCACGGGCGGCTGCAATAGCGTCTTTGACTTGGTCGGTGCTGGCTTGTGCAAACTCGCCTAGATTTTCGCTAGTGTTTGAGGGGTTGATATTATCAACCGTATCGCTGCCCGCTTGCCATTCACCATTGATATAAAGTGATTTTGTTGGGTCTTGTTTTAGCGTGGTTTGTGCGATTTGAGTAGACATAAATGAATCCTTGATAAGATAGTTTGAATAAATGAGAAAAGTTGATTTAAGTATAATTATAATTATCGCCAATAAGACGTATAAAGAGCTTAAGGAACAGCAGCATAAACTACCAGCTCAACCAGCATCTCTTCGCGAGCCAGTCCCGCTATTACGAGTGCGGCGCGATTAGGGTAAGGCGCTTTGAAGTACTCGGCATAGACTTGGTTAACGGTTTTGAGGTAGTCGCGATCGGTGACATAGATCAGCACTTGTAGTACTGCGTCCATACCAACGCCTGCACTCTGCAAGGTGTGCTTAAGGTTATCGAGCGTTTGCCGCGTTTGCGCTTCGATGCCGCCGCTAACGACTTCCCCTTTATCATCGATCGGGATTTGCGCGGTGTATAAGGTGCCATTATTGGTCACTGCCCACTCAAGAGGCGCTTTTGAGGCGTAAAGAGAAGTTTTTACCGCTTGTTTTGAGTGAGTAGACATAAAGCTCTCTTCCTTAGATAACATAAATAAATATCATAAACAGATATCACAACTTTAAATCGTCGTTTGATAGTTCTGATTAATAGTCCTGTGATTAGCATTAATGCTACTCGGTTTAATATGACAAATCTAACTCATTAAATATTAATAATGATAGATTTAATTTATCATCTAAGCTAAGTTATAGGTCATATCGTTTTGGGCAGAACAATTATGAAAATACAACAGCTGCGTCATTTTTTATTAGTCGTAGAAGAGGGCGGTTTTCGCGCCGCCGCAGAACATGCGCATCGCACGCAAGCCGCGCTATCAGCTTCTATCAAGGAGCTAGAAAAATCGCTTGGTCAGCCCTTATTCGAGAGCGGTAACAAAGCCACCCTTAGCGCCTTTGGTGAGGTTTGTTTGCCGAAAATTGCGCAGTTTATGGCGGTGTATCAGGCGCTTGAGGAAGATTTGCAGTCAGTAGCGGCTGGCGATAAAGGCAAAATAAGAGTCGCAAGCGTACCGTCACTAGTGACCAAATTATTACCTAGCGTGTTAGCTGAGTATTCCAAAAAATATCCCGACATTGAGATTGTATTAATAGATGATAATTCGGTTGGGGTCGCCAATAGATTATTGGCAGGAGAGGTAGATTTAGCTTTGGGGAATTGTAATACTATCAATCAAGCAGATATCGACTTTACGCCTTTGATAGCGGATCCGATCGGCGTGGTCTGTCTGCGAGATAATCCGCTAAATGTTATTTTGAAGCAGTCGAAGTCAGCACAAGGACTGCGTTGGCAGCAACTCGTTGAGCAGCCATTTATCTATAATGGCACTTGTGGCCTGCTGGAAAATACCCCTGCTGAGGTGTTAAATCGGCAAGCGCGTTATACGGTTGAAAATATTACTTCCTTATTTTCCTTATTGCGCCACGACCTCGGTATCACCACTTTACCCAAGCTAGCCTTTCCGTCTAATGAGCCTGATCTGATTTGGCTGCCGCTACTCAGGCCAGCTTTGACCCGGCAAATAGGTATTTTCAAACGGGCAAACAAGACTATCTCACCTGCTGCGCAAACCTTTCATGACTGGTGCGTGGAGTATGTGCAAGGAACATACTTATTATGAGTCAGATAGCTATTTGTAATGAGCTATTAAAGAGAGGTTTGTAGATTAGGATTTGAAATGGTAGTGTTTGCAGCTCTAGCAGCGTCAACCGTATTGTTCGATACATTATTAGCTATCCCCAGTTGGCACTTAGCAGCCTTGTTTATCGCTGGCATGCTCGCTTTTATCATATCTACCATATCAGGTGGCGGCGGTGCTTTGCTGCTGATACCGGTTACCTCTTGGTTATTTGGTGCGTCAACAGCCGCTCCTATTATCAATCTAGGCACTTTTATTAGTCGCCCTTCGCGGCTATATTTATTTTGGCAGGATATTGACTGGTCATTGATAAAATACTATGTGCCAAGCGCTATCATAGGCGCGTGGCTGGCGGCATTTTTGTTTAGTCGTCTTGATGGGAAATGGATCCAATTATTGGTTGGTCTATTTCTAATTTCGACTGTTTTTCAATATCGCTTTGGAAAAGTAGATAAGACCTTTTATATGCCCAAAATGGGGTTTATACCTTTAGGGTTTATCACGGCTTCTATAAGCACTATCGTTGGTGGTCTAGGGCCTATCCTCAATCCGTTCTATATGAACACGGGACTCCAAAAAGAAGACTTAATCGCCACCAAAACGGCCAACTCGTTTTTTGTAGGGTTGGCTCAGATTGGTAGTTATGCTTTTTTTGGTATCTTGACCGCCCAGCTTTGGATTTATGGACTGGTACTAGGACTGGGCGCAATAATTGGTAATATTATCGGTAAGCGCTTTTTAGCGGGCATGAGTGTGGAGCAGTTTCGAGTGATGCTTATTCTACTCATGGTCGTAAGTGGTTTGGTAATGGTCGTACAGAATGTTGGCTTATTGCTTGAGTCGTTGTCACTTTTATAAAAACAGATTCATAATCGATAAAAAACCTTACCGAATATCATACTCAGTAAGGGTTAACGGGTATCTTAACTATTTACAAAATCTAAGACAGTCTATTCGCCGTTTTACTCAATGCCGTCACTAGCGGATCTAAATATTTATAACGGGCTTTATGGGTCAAAGTGGCAGTCTCTAAGCTAACCTGTTTATCTATTTTCAAATGATCGAATAAGGCTTGCGCCGCTTGTTTACCCGAAGTCGCAGCTTGCTCCATCGTTGGGATTTTCCAGCGTCCAGTAACGGAAACTATCTCGCCAGCTAACACTATATTATCCCACTGCGTCGCGGTATCAATCAGCTCGTCATCGGCATTACGTACATAAATCTGAGCCAGATTGACCCAGCGCTTACCCTTGTCCTGCAAGATGCCCATCTCCGCCGTTTCTATATCGCTATAAGCTTGCCAGTCGTCGGTATAGCGCAGATTGATAGCATCAATAGAGCCACCTTTTGCAATGCCTTTACGCTCAGCTTCATCAGTAACACCTAACTGATAGAGGATTTCTTCCTTAGCTTCCTCAGGACTGCATTCCATAAAGCGTTTGCCGAAAAGTGCGCCTTTATTAAATGGGGAGCTGCAAGTGGCCGATAGGTTATAATCAAAGCTATCTGGAAACTCAACATCCTGCCAAAAGCCATCACGGTGCTGAACTTGAAAGACGATATTCCACAGCGCATCAAAGCATAAGTTATAAGATTTACCCAAAAATGGCTTAAAAACTTCTGGCACTTCGCTCAACGGATACTGAGTACCAAACGACCACTCGTCGTTAAATGGCTTTTTGACTTGCGGCATAAGCCCAAGTTTCCACAATACTTCGTGCGGTAGGGCCATTACCGCCGCATCAAAGCGCTGTTGTGACAAGGTATCTATTTTAAGGTCATGGTCATGATCGGCAGTACTAGCTTGAACCTCAATACTCACTTTTCCATTATGATGATGCATATTTAACAGCCGCGCTTGAGTGATAACTTTTACCCCACGTGTTTTTAGCTTATTAACTAAAGCCTCAATCACCTCAGAGGTGGGACGATTAAAGCAATAGGATTTAGATGGCTCGCCCTCTGGCAGCATAGGCGCTTCACTCATCGGCAAAAACATCAATACAAAGCTGTCCATAATATCGACCGCTTTACTATGCATCCGAGCGCCTGTCAAAATCCCAAACCAATTGGTAATAAAGCGCTTAGTATGCTCATCAAAGTCATCGATACCGATTATATCGCCTGCTTTTTCATGAGCCATAGCAGCGCGCTCTTCATCAGAGGCATTGACGTGGTGGACGATACGTTGCACCAGTTGTAGCATGTCTTTTTTATTAAGATTAAAGGTGGTTATCATCGACTCAATAGTAGTCAAATCTATCGCGGCTCGTCTATCAATAGCGACTCTATTGCCGCTATCTTTACTCGTTGTCTGTCCGTCATTAACTGCATTATTACTACTTTGATAAAACTGATAGTTATCGACTGGGGTTAGCATATGCAATAAGTTAGCTCGATCAAAGAGGTTAAATAATGAAAAGTAAGTCGAGCTTAAGGCACGAATAGAGTGCTCCTCAAAGCGCTGTTTATCACTATTGAAGTAGCCGATCATTTTACCGCCGCAGTTCTCTCGCGACTCTAAGATAGTGATATCCAAATTAGGATCTTCGGACAGCTTAAAGGCTGCGGTTAGCCCTGAGATACCACCGCCTGCGATCAGTATTTTATTAGTAGTAGACATAGTTATAACCTTCTTTTTGTCTTTATAAATTTTGTGTCACTGGCTGTGAAATCCTAAGGCCTATCAAGCACTAGGCACTTTACCACCATGTGCTTTGATCCAGTTTTGCATTTGCTTAATTTCTGACTGCTGAGCATTGATAACCTCTTGAGCCAATTGTAGCATCTCCGGATCTTTACCATACTCGAGCTGTACTTTAGCCATATCTACCGCGCCTTGGTGATGTGGCAACATACCGCGCGCAAAGGCCATATCGGGATTAGGGTCGGTAATACCAAGCGTCATCTCACCGTGCATAGCATTCATGCCAGTGGCATAAGCTTGCTGCATAGCCGCAGTGATAGCCATAGGCGCTGCGACATCGGGGTGGCTATTCAACCATTTTTGCATTTGCTCTATCTCGGCTTCTTGCGTATCGATGATCTCTTGCGCCAGTTGCAGCATCTCTGTATCTTTACCGTATTTTAGCTGAATCTTAGCCATATCAACGGCGCCCAGGTGATGACCTAGCATTCCTTGGGCAAAAGCTGAATCAGGGTCATTGTAGGCCATGCCGATCATCATCTCACTGTGCATCTTAGTCATAGAATCATTGTATTCTTGATACATAGGGGTGTTCAGCTCACTGTTAGCCACATCCTCGTCCATAGCTAAGTCTTTGCCACTCATATCGTGGTCATGATGTATATCTGAGGCGGCTGCAGCGTTTTCAGGAGTGGGGGCCGCTTGTTCATTGGCTGGTCCGCAAGCGCTAAGTGCTAAGGCTGCACTAAGACTGACGGTTACTACTGCTAAGCGTGAACGCTTAATAGCTATCATGGTACATCCTTACTTGAATAGAGTAATAAAAATAAAATTAGGGTAATAAAATAGATTTTGTCGAATGTCTTTATAGAGTGTTAAGAATAGAAGGGATAAAAGGATCAGCCATAAAGATAGGCAAGCCCGCTAAGACTTGCCTAATAGGTGTGCTAATAAAACTCAGCATCCTCTTAACAAACAATTTACAGTTACTTTTTATAATGATTTTTTATCGTATGTTTATAAGGGATAAATAACGATTAATGCATAAAAATTGATGCATATTTAAGTGTAGGATTATGAAGGATTAATATGACTCGGTTGGTACTGGTTTAAGGAGTTTTGCTACTTTTTATTATAGGCGTGTTTACTTGCGTAAAACTAGTGCTAAGATAAAGTCACCACTATCCGTTTTTAACTCATTTGTGCGCGAGGGTCGCTATGCGAAAAATTCCTATTTATTCTCATCCTGCTGCTGGCTGGCCGGCGCTAGTAGCCTCTACTCGCAAATTAATGGATTATAAGTCGTTTTTGCGTGGTAGCTTAAGCGTGCTACAAAGCAATCAGCCGAATGGCGGCTTTGATTGTCCAGGCTGCGCTTGGCCCGATCATAAGTCGCATAAGACTTTAGATGTCTGTGAGACGGGGATCAAAGTACTCGCTAGCGAAACCATGTCAGTCAAAGCCGATGCCCAGTTTTTTGCTCGCCACACGGTGAAAGAGCTGCAAGGCTGGAGTGGCTATGAGCTTGAGCATAGTGGCCGTTTATCAGAGCCGATGCGCTACGATGCCAAGCAAGATAAATATCTGCCTATTGCTTGGGATGACGCTTATAAAATCATTGCTGATCAATTAAATAAGCTCGACTCGCCTGATGAAGCGCTGTTTTATACCTCAGGGCGCGTCACCAATGAGCCGGCCTTCTTATATCAGCTATTTGTGCGCTGCTACGGCACGAATAACCTGCCAGATTGCTCCAACATGTGTCATGAGCCCACCTCAGTGATGCTTGGCAAGCAGTTAGGCGTCGGTAAAGCGACAGTGATGCTGGAGGACTTTGAGCAAGCCAAGCTCATTATTATGTTCGGACAAAACCCTGCAACCAATCATCCGCGCATGCTTGAGATGTTAGCGCATGCCCATAAACAAGGCTGCAAGATTATCTCAGTCAATCCAATGCGCGAGCAAGGCTTAAGCGCTTTTAGAAACCCGCAAAAGCCTAGCCATATGGCCGCGGGTCAAAGCGATGACATGGTCGATAACGTGGTGCAAATCCAAATCGGTGGCGACGCTGCCCTATTGACTGGATTAGCCAAATGGCTGATTGACAATAATAAAATTAGCGAGAGCTTTATCGCTGAGCACACCTCAGGCTACGAGCCGCTTAAAGGGTGGATTGACGAGCAGACTTGGGCAGATATTGAGCTTGGCTGCGGTATTGAGCAAGCGGAGATTATTGCGCTAGCCAAGCAAGTAGCCGCCAGTCCTAAGACGATTTGCACTTGGGGCATGGGTATTACTCAGCACGTACAGGGCGACGATAATGTAGCGATGATTACTAACTTGCTATTGATGATGGGCATGATCGGACTCGATGGCGCAGGCGCCTCCCCAGTGCGTGGGCATTCAAACGTACAAGGCGATCGTACTATGGGCGTGCATGAGCGTCCTAAGCAAGAGTTGCTTGATAGCTTGGAGCGCGTGTTTAAACGTAAAATGCCGCAAGAGGACGGTTTTGATGTGGTTGGCGGTGCCAAAGCGCTGATTGAGGGTAAGCTTAAAGCTTTTATTAGCATGGGCGGCAACTACGCAGTCGCAGCGCCTGATATGAGCGCAATTCAGCAGGCTTTGACCACCACTGAGCTCAATGTGTTTGTCGGTACCAAGCTCAATGGTACAATGCTTTATCCGGGCGCGAATAACATTATTTTGCCTTGTATTAGCCGTACCGAAAAGATTGTCACTGATAAGGGCGAGCAGTTTGCCACCACAGAAGACTCGATGTGCCAAATATCACGCTCGCAAGGCAATCTAAAACCTATCAGTAAGGATATCAAGTCAGAGGTGCAGATCATCGCTGATTTAGCAACGCATGTGTTAGAAGATAGCGATATCCCTTGGCAAAAAATGAGCCAAGACTTCGACATCATTCGTGATTATGTGGCGCAGGCTATCGAAGGGTTTGAGGACTTTAATCAGCGTGTTCGCGCGGCCGATCGCGGTTTTCATCTGTATCATCCGGCGCGTCATCGAGTCTGGAATACTGATAGCGGCAAAGCGCAGTTTGAAGTGCCAAAGTATCCGATTACCTTTGTGGCGAAGCAAATGGCGGAGGCCACTGAAGACTTACAAGCCACTAGTGACTATGATAGCGATGACTCAAGCGATGACACAAATAATCACGCAGAGCAGCAAGTCTGGCAGCTCACAAGCGTGCGTAGTCATGATCAATTTAATACCATGATTTTTGGGTTTAAGGACCGCTATCGTCAGACTGAGCGCCGCGATGTGCTGTTTATGCATCCTGATGAGATCAGTCGTTTGGGCTGGCATAAAGGCGATAAAGTCACCATCTCCCGTCAAGATAGCCATGAGCAGATACGTACTTTGGGGCCGCTTATCTTGACCGAGATGGACATCGCTGCTAACGCTGTCGCCACTTATTATCCTGAGTGCAACGATCTATTTGACTTAGATACTCTAGCGCCAGATTCGCATATTCCGGCTTATAAATCCTCAACGGTTATGCTGGAGCGAGTGAGTGAGAGTAATCTGCCCTCAGCGTAGTTTTTTGAAGATGCATATAGTGGAGGTAGGTGGGTTAGCCAAATATAACCCACCGTTTTTATCTGTAAACTAAAAGTGAGTTTACTGGCTGATGATAGCTAAAGATGGCGTTGATATGACTTTAGAGAACCTAGAAACAGGAACCGTCGCAGCCGCTGAGACATCTGTGAATCCAGCACCATTATCTCGCAGTCACCTTACCCAAAAGCATCAGTATTCTGCTGTCAATAGCTCTCACAAACATCCTGATCCTCTAATAAAGCCTATCGCTATCGACAAACTGCCTGCGAGTCTTGCGGTAGAGGCTGCGGTAGCTATCGTTATTAATGGCATACATTACGCGGTACTGATGGCAAGCCCTCATCAGCTTGAGTATCTAGCGATTGGGTTTTTATTCAGTGAAGGGCTTATTGAGCACAGTTATGAGCTGCTTGATTGGGAGGTGACTCAGCTAACTGATGAGACAAAAATAACTGCTTTTAGGCAAGATGCCTTTGAGACAGATGAGGGTAATCCCAGTTTTGAGCATCTATTAGACTATGATACTTATCTAGTTGAGCTTGTGCTCAGTCAGCGCTGTCATCAGCGTATTCAAGCGCAAAAGCGCCAGCTAGCAGGGCGGACGGGCTGCGGGATGTGCGGTATCACAGGCTTGAGTCAAGCCTTGCCTAATCTGAGTCATTATACTCATAATAAAAAAACTCAGCTAAGCGTGAAGCCAAGTTTAGAGTATCTGCTAAACCTAAAAGCAAAAGTCGATGCCATGCAGCATACCCATCAGCTAACAGGCGCGGTGCATGCGGCAGCGACTTTATATAATGAGCAGCTTTATCTATTTGAAGATGTCGGTCGCCATAATGCTTTGGACAAACTGATCGGTTGGCAGCTACGCCAAACCGCTGAGATTGATTGTGTGGTGATGACTTCGCGCTTATCGATTGAACTGGTACAAAAAGCCATTCGTATACAGCTGCCTTGGCTGGTTGGTATGTCTGCGCCTACCAGTACTGCGGTGCGAGTGGCTGAGCGTTATGGGTTGGGGCTGGCGGGGTTTTTGCGCGCTAATAGAGTGACTTATTATTGAGGCTATAGTTGATACTAAATAAGCTCGTTCAGCTACGTTTTAGACTTTTAGAATCAAATCGTTTTACAACCAAGGTAAAACAGCGATAAACAGTTATAAGTGAGTACCCATTTTATGATTACCCTAGAAGACTTACAACGAGCTATCACTCAGCGTATCGAGGATTATAAGCAAACAGACTTCCCTTTAGCTCAGCGCGCGACCCAAACTATCGAATTACTGGAGAGCCAAAACCATATCTTGGCTCAGGATATTGCCTCGCCCTTTAACGTGCCTAGACAAAACGTCTCTGCAATGGATGGCTATAGTATTGCTGCTGGTAGCACTCTTGATCAGGACACTCGTATCGAGATCGTTGGGGAATCGCAGGCGGGTAGTCCTTTTACAGGAAGACTGACCGCTGGTCAAGGCATTCGTATCTTTACAGGAGCGGTGGTGCCAGACGATGGCGATACCGTCATCATGCAAGAGAATACTAACTTTGCTCAGATACGAGCGTCCATTGATAAGTCGCAGCCTTATGCCATAACGCTAACGCAAAGTGCCAAGACTGATGATAATATCCGCAAACAAGGTGAGGAGATTGAGGCAGGCGAGGTAGTACTGCAAAAAGGCAAACGACTTAATCCTGCTGATATTAGCTTGCTGGCCAATTTAGGCGTCGCAAAAGTCGAGGTTTATCAGCCTCTAAACGTCGGCGTATTAGCCACTGGCGATGAGCTAGTGACTATCGGTCAGCCGCTACAGAGTCTAGCGCAAATCTACAACTCTAACACCCCAACCCTCAAAACTCTATTGTCAGGATTGCCGATTAGCATTCGCGACTACGGCATTATCCCTGATAATTTAGAGCAGACAGTCGCTGGTGTCACCCAAGCTATGAGGGAGTGCGATGTGCTGATCTCCACCGCTGGCGTGTCGGTCGGTGATTATGACTTTTTGACTACCGTGATTGAGCAGCTTGGCAAAATCAATCACTATAAGGTGGCGATGAAGCCGGGTAAGCCTTTTGTCTTTGGTGAGTTATTAGGCGATAAGGACAATCGTCTTGCCAAGCCAGTAGTATTCTTTGGTCTACCGGGTAATCCACTGTCTACTTTGGTAGGGACTTTACAATTGGTGATTCCCGCTTTATGGCGTTTATCTGGCGTCAATACCAATGATATGCCAATGGTTAGAG
Source organism: Psychrobacter sp. 1Y11 (assembly GCF_052259045.1). Lineage (NCBI taxonomy): Bacteria > Pseudomonadati > Pseudomonadota > Gammaproteobacteria > Moraxellales > Moraxellaceae > Psychrobacter > Psychrobacter sp. 1Y11. The sequence goes on along the minus strand of NZ_JBQQER010000003.1, from coordinate 4,800 downwards.
GTGTAGAGGCAACGCTTGAAAACGATGTCAGAAAATCAGTCGGTCGCAAAGAGTTTCAGCGTGGTTTTTTATCGCAGAATGAGGATGGCAAGTTTACGGTCAATAGCTTTGCCAAGCAGCAATCGCACCGTATTAAGCAGCTTAGTAAAGCCAACTGTTTAGTGGTATTAGCGCAAGAGAGCAGCGACTTATCCGCTGGGGATAAGGTGCTAGTACAGCCTTTCCCGTGGTCTTAGATAAAGTTAGTAGCGTTTTTGAGTTTAGGGTTAGTTCGATACAGCGAGGCTTTAGCAGCTATGATATTGGCAGGGATTGTGATTTTGGCAGGTGGTAACTCTAAGCGCATGGGCATAGCTAAGGCACTGCTTAGACTGCCGATAGGCGAGACACTACTTGATTATCATGTCAGGCAGGCTATAGCATTAAGCGTACCGATCATGATCGCTGATAATGAGCGTGGCTTTAAGGTTGATAAATCACTAGCCGATAAAGCCAATACTACTATCTTTCATATTGCGGATTATCATGCACCTGATAAAAAGGACATCCAAAATAGAGATAATACGGGCGGCGCCTTAGTCGCGATTGAGTCAGCATTACAAGCTTTGACTTTACTAAATAAGTCGAAGGTTTCTACAGCGATATCGTCTGAGTATCTACTAGTTATCAGCTGCGATAGCTTAATAAAGGCTTCTGAGCTTTGGCAGCAGTTGAGCATTTCTACTAACCAAAATGACGATGAAAAATCAGTGATTTGTCTCAGCGATAACAATCACCTGTACCCTTTATTAGCCTTGTATAAAGTAGCTATCGAACCTGAACTGCGCGCTTATATCGATAGTGGCCAACGCCGAGTAATGCGCTTTATAGAACCGATTTGCCAAAAAGTCGCTTTTGCTCCGCAGTGGCAACATTTAACGAATTTCAATACACCTGCTGACTTTAAAAAGGCTTATGTGGCTTTATCTAAGGCAACTTCACTTTAAAAGATATGCAAGATAGAAAAATGACCAAACTTAAATACCTCGCTCATTATCCTGAGTCCATTCAAGCCCAAGCCGCTCATCTTATTAGCACCGGCAGGCTTGGCGATTATCTGCATAATAAATATGCAAACACGCACCAAATCCAAAGTGACAAAGCGCTATATCAGTATATTAATGAGATTAAAAACGACTATATGCGTAAAAGTAATCCTTTATCGCAGGTCAGCTACAACTCAAAGCTACAAGTACTGAACCAAGCGCTTGGCATTCATACTTATCAGTCGCGGGTGCAGGGCAGTAAGCTTAAATCGCACAACAGCATCACCGTAGCGAGCGTGTTTAAGGAAGCGCCGCTCGAGTTTTTACGGATGATAGTAGTGCATGAGCTGGCACATTTTAAAGAAAAAGATCATAGCAAAGCGTTTTATCAGCTCTGCAATCACATGCAGCCTGACTACCATCAAGCCGAGCTAGATACGCGGCTATGGCTGCATTGGCGCGAGCTTAAGGAAACAGATCGTTAGGAAGAGCGTTATGAAAGTATTAGCTATTGGTGGTAGTGGTAGTATGGGCCGCGCTTGTGTGCGCGCCGCTTTAACTTTTGATTTTGTCAGTGAGATAGTGGTGGCTGGCATCGATAAGGAGCTCGCCGCGCGTTTTGTCGAGTCATTAAATGACTCACGTGCGCGCGCCAGCTATCTAGATGTCAATGACACTCAGCATCTACGAGAAGAGATACGCAAAGTCGATGTCGTGCTTAATACAGCAGGGCCATTTTTTCGTTTTGGTGTGCCTATTTTGAGTGCCGCGATTGAGGAGGCAAAGCATTACTGTGATATCTGTGATGATTGGCAGCCGACCGCCCAAATGCTCGAACTATCTGAGCGCGCCAAAGCAAACAACGTCACCGCCATTATTGGTTTGGGCGCCAGTCCCGGTATCGCCAATTTGCTCTGTGTTAAAGCGGCGACAGCATTAGATGACGTAGAAACTATCGTCTCAGCTTGGAAGCTATCTGGAGCGGTCAACGCTGATGATGGTTTTAATGACAACCGATCTCACGCTCATGAAACTGATAAAGCCCCTGTTGATGCTGCTGCTGTGCATCTTATCCACTGTTTGGCGGAAGATATTCAAGTATTGCACGATGGTAAGATGGTTACGAGCAGAGCTTTGCAACATACGCAGCTTGATTTAGCGAGTTTGGCTAAAGTAGATGTTTGGTCGTTAGGGCATCCTGAAGCCATCACCTTAGTGAGGCGTTTTCCAGAGCTAAAAAACTGCTACAACGGTATGCTCGGTATCGGCAGTCAGGTAGAGAGCTTACGTCAAATCGCTGATGCGGTAGCTGCCAAGCAGCTGAGTATCGAGGTAGCAGCCCAGCTATTGATGACAAAAGAGGATAGTAGTGGCAAGAATAATGCAGAGGGGCAAGCTAAACAAAAACAGAGTAAAGATACAGATATTCCAGACATGTTTGCTTACGCCGCAGGTTACAAAGAGGAGCAGTTTGCTACTAGCGCTGCTTTTTTAAAACGTTATCCCTCAGGCGGCATGGCGACCATCACCGGCATTCCTCTAGCGCTGTTTCTGCCACTATTGCAGCAAGGCCATCTAACAGAGCAAGGGGTATTTGCACCAGAAGAGGTGATTGACCCTGAGGTGTTTTTTGAGTTATTTGATGCATTTTGCGGTGCGAAGGGTTGTGGTTTGACTGTGCTCACTTCGGACAATACTTGCTAAGATACTACGGCTTTAACCACTGTTTTTATACTTTTGTTAGTTAGAGTTAAGTTGAAATTAGGATAGAGTAATGATCTTATTACTAATAAAAGAGCCTGCGTTATAGCAGGCTTTTTTGTCAGAGCTAGAAGTTAACTTATGAGTTTAGCAGTACATTGCCATGCTCATCACGCAAGTTATTTTTCATCATCTTGCCTGCGCCATTTAAGACAATATTATCAACAAACACCACCTTGTCAGGGATTTGCCAGCTGGCGACTTTATCTTGATAAAACTCTAAAATTTGTGCCTCATTTACGCTCGAGCCGTCCTCTTTTACCACAATCAATACCGGACGCTCACCCCACTGTTTATGATTGGCCGCGATAGCCGCTGCCATTTTTACCTCAGGATGACCGGCTGCTATGTTCTCAAGCTCAACCGAGGATATCCACTCGCCGCCCGATTTGATCAAGTCCTTAGAGCGATCGCGAATATTCATATAGCCATCCGCGTCGATGGTAGCGATATCGCCCGTATCAAACCAGCCATCGTCAGTGATAGCGTCTGGTCTGTGAGTAAAATAATCATCGATGACCCAGTGTCCGCGAATCTGCAAGCGTCCTTGTGACTCACCATCCTCTGCTACCGGCTGGTCTGGGTTTTCAGTATCCATTAGCCGCAGCTCAACCCCGTAAGGCGGACGGCCTTGTGATTTACGTAGCTCGTTGATCTCCTCACGGCTTAATGACTTATGCTTCGCTTTGATCTGATTCATCGTACCCAGCGGACTGGTTTCGGTCATACCCCAGCCGTGTATCGCATCGCAGTTAAAGTCCTCGCGAAAGGTCTTGATCACTGATGGCGGACAAGCGGCGCCGCCAACGATAGTACGCGTCATGCTCTCAAGTTTGCTACCGCGCTTTTTGGCGGCGTTCAATAAGCCCTGCCAAATGGTCGGTACGCCTAGCGCAATGGTTACTTTATAATCATCAATCACTGACACCAGGCTATCGCCATCGAGATTGGGTCCTGGCAGTATCAACGAGCAGCCCACTATCGCTGCGGCGTATGGCGTGCCCCATGCATTGACGTGGAACATCGGTACCACGGGCAGTAGTACATCTTGCGCTGATAAGGAGGAGACATCGGGCATGCATAGCGCGATAGCGTGTAGCACTGAGGAGCGATGCGAATACAGAATACCTTTGGGATTACCGGTGGTGCCTGAGGTGTAGCATAACGAGCTTGCGGTGGTTTCATCGAGCTCTGGCCAGTCAAATTTAGGCTCCTCGTCAGCGATTAATTCATCGAAGAATAGCGCGTCAGGGAAGTGCTCTAACACTGCCTCGTTACGCTCACCTAATAAGATAAAGTGTTTGATGCCTTTGATATGATCTTTGATAGCAGCGATAAGTGGCAAAAAGGTGATATCAAAGAACAGTACTTGATCTTCGGCATCATTGATAATATAGCTGAGCTGCTCAGGAAATAGCCGTGGATTAATGGTGTGGCAAATTAAACCGCTACCAGAGATGGCATACCAAGCTTCTAAGTGGCGACGATTATTCCAAGCGAGAGTCGCTATACGATCTGAGGTTTTGAGTCCTAGCGTCTGTAAAGCATTCGCCAAACGTTTTGAGTTATCACTTATCGCTGACCAGTCGCTTTGGGTCATGGTGCCATCGACTTCTTTGGAGTAGACAGCCGTATCGCCATGATATCTATCGGCATGTTCGATTAAGCTGCTAATCAGCAGCGGTTGATACATCATTTTTCCTAACATTTGCATATCCTTATAGTCCGTTAGTAGTACATGTCCGTCAGTACAGTTTCTATGACGCTTTATCAGTATACGTCACTCTCGGACATCTAAAAGGACTTTATGATAAAAAGTCAATATTTTGCGACAGCCGTTAGTGCATGAGTTATTTTTTATCATTAAAGTTTTAAGTCATTTTTTTCATGATTTTTATAAAAATGGCTGTCTTTAAAAGTTAAATCTAGTTTTTGTATATAGTCTAATCCAAATAAAACCGATACAATCCTATTAACAATTGCATTTAATGAAATAAACGATGACTTATTCAAT